>NZ_JBEXEQ010000050.1:0-1412 GCF_040703155.1 Streptomyces sp. NPDC005435 | reverse complement strand
ACACAGTGGACGCGAGCAACTGAGGACAAGCCCTCGGCCTATTAGTACCAGTCAACTCCACCCGTTACCGGGCTTCCATATCTGGCCTATCAACCCAGTCGTCTACTGGGAGCCTTACCCTCTCAAGGAGGTGGGAATACTCATCTCGAAGCAGGCTTCCCGCTTAGATGCTTTCAGCGGTTATCCCTCCCGAACGTAGCCAACCAGCCATGCCCTTGGCAGGACAACTGGCACACCAGAGGTTCGTCCGTCCCGGTCCTCTCGTACTAGGGACAGCCCTTCTCAATATTCCTACGCGCACAGCGGATAGGGACCGAACTGTCTCACGACGTTCTAAACCCAGCTCGCGTACCGCTTTAATGGGCGAACAGCCCAACCCTTGGGACCGACTCCAGCCCCAGGATGCGACGAGCCGACATCGAGGTGCCAAACCATCCCGTCGATATGGACTCTTGGGGAAGATCAGCCTGTTATCCCCGGGGTACCTTTTATCCGTTGAGCGACGGCGCTTCCACAAGCCACCGCCGGATCACTAGTCCCGACTTTCGTCCCTGCTCGACCCGTCGGTCTCACAGTCAAGCTCCCTTGTGCACTTACACTCAACACCTGATTACCAACCAGGCTGAGGGAACCTTTGGGCGCCTCCGTTACTCTTTAGGAGGCAACCGCCCCAGTTAAACTACCCATCAGACACTGTCCCTGATCCGGATCACGGACCGAGGTTAGACATCCAGCACGACCAGACTGGTATTTCAACGACGACTCCACACACACTGGCGTGCATGCTTCACAGTCTCCCAGCTATCCTACACAAGCCGAACCGAACACCAATATCAAACTGTAGTAAAGGTCCCGGGGTCTTTCCGTCCTGCTGCGCGAAACGAGCATCTTTACTCGTAGTGCAATTTCACCGGGCCTATGGTTGAGACAGTCGAGAAGTCGTTACGCCATTCGTGCAGGTCGGAACTTACCCGACAAGGAATTTCGCTACCTTAGGATGGTTATAGTTACCACCGCCGTTTACTGGCGCTTAAGTTCTCAGCTTCGCCCTGACGAATCAGAGCTAACCGGTCCCCTTAACGTTCCAGCACCGGGCAGGCGTCAGTCCGTATACATCGCCTTACGGCTTCGCACGGACCTGTGTTTTTAGTAAACAGTCGCTTCTCGCTGGTCTCTGCGGCCACCCCCAGCTCATGGAGTAAATCCAATCACCGAGCGTGGCCCCCCTTCTCCCGAAGTTACGGGGGCATTTTGCCGAGTTCCTTAACCATAGTTCACCCGAACGCCTCGGTATTCTCTACCTGACCACCTGAGTCGGTTTAGGGTACGGGCCGCCATGAAACTCGCTAGAGGCTTTTCTCGACAGCATAGGATCATCCACTTCACCACAATCGGCTCGGCATCAGGTCTCA
>NZ_JBEXEQ010000049.1:0-1506 GCF_040703155.1 Streptomyces sp. NPDC005435 | reverse complement strand
AACGCCGCCCCGAGATCCTCGACGGCTTCATAGCCGAGACCGGACTCAGGCTGGAGCCTCCGCAGCCCTGTCACCCCACCCTTTCAACCTCAGCGGCAACTACTGCCGTCAAACCGCCAGAAGCCCCACCGGACCGAAATCCGGCGGGGCTTCTGCGAACGTTCTGAAAACACCTGACTCACTGGCGAGCCACTAAGAACTGCGCTAGTCGAGCTGGTATTTGATCCAGTCCGTCCCGCCCATCAGTTCCACACCAGCGTCCGCGAGACACTTGGCTTCTGCTGTGTAGTAATGATTTGCCGCCCGCGACCGGGCGCCCGACATCGTGTTCTCCACCCAAGCTCCCTTGAGCATGGATTTCCTGGCGCGCTCCCGGAACTTCTTCCAGGTTGCCACAAGATTCACTTCGTCAGTCATGGCCGAAAGTACAGACTCTCGCAAGATAGCGTCTGACTGTCCACCAAGGGTAATAAATAGGGAGTTCGGATTCCCTTTCAAATATTCGAGGGCCGAATCGACGTTCAGGTCGACTGGGGATGGATTCAGGGAAATGCGGCGAACGTCGTCACCACATTCCGGAGTGGCCCCCGACCCCTGCACCCCGCCTACCAGTTTCACCCGGTAGGCGGGGGAGAAGCGTTCCTCAGCCAGGAGCAACCCCGACTCCCTGGCCCACTCCCAAGCCATGGCGTAGATCTCACGACGGCCGCCATGGAACTGAAGTGTCACTTTCATCGAGACTCGCTAGTTGTAGGCAACGAATTGCATCTCCATTCCGATCCCTTCGAGGTCTTGCAGCGCTTCCGCTTCTCGCTTGATCGGGGCTCCGGATCGCACCGTCTGTTTTCCAACATTGATGCCGTACTGGGTGCCGTCCGGCCGTTCCACCAGGATATCCGGCCGACGAGAATCCTTGAATCCACCTGGCGTGGCAAACTCGCGTTCAGGCAATCTGGCTCCTCCCGCAATTACCTGGCCATCGGTTACCTGGTCAGCTATTTCGGCGATCTTCAGGTTGTGTGGCCCCGTGCCAGCCGGCTTGGGACCGCGCATCATTTGCGGCTTGCCTCCATTAGCGCAGTCGCATATCGACCTATGACGAGGGAGGGAACCATCACAGTTATGAACGAGGACCGGTGTGTCGCCAGCCTGCACATAGTACGTGTGGAGGGTGCCGATGGTCAGGTCGTAAGTGACCGTATTGGCGTGGTAGAGGCGGACGCCCGTGACCTCGGTCGTGCCGGTCGGGGTTTGGAGGACGTCGCCGGGCTTGAGGTCCTTGGCCTGGGTGAAGGCGGACTGGGTTTCGTCGTAGAAGGGGTGGTGGAAGGTCGTCGTCAGATGCGCGTCCGGCGCGTCCTTGACGCTCGCGGTGACCGCCGCGACCGGTGCCGTCGCCGGCTCGTGGCCATGGCTTGCCGACAGGGCGCCGAGTACCGCCGCCGAGGCCGCCAGGCCGAACGCCGCCTTGCGGGCCGCCTTCTTCGCGACCGACTTCACGCCGGC
>NZ_JBEXEQ010000047.1:0-1913 GCF_040703155.1 Streptomyces sp. NPDC005435 | reverse complement strand
TTGAGACGTCAGACATCTCGATCAACAGCTCGGGGGCCTCGCTCGTTGCGCTTCAGGGCCCATCACCCGATCGGTGGCCAACTCGAAGAAGCTCAATGGTCACGGGTAAGAGGACGGCCCGGCTCCTGGGCGCGTGGGTCATCTTCGAGGACGAGGCCGGACAGGACCTGAAACCAGGGAAGGGCCGAACCTGGTCACGGCGGGGCAGGACGCCGCTGGTCAAGGCGACGGAGAAAGGCTCGGGACGGGTCCTGGTGGCCGGGATGGTCTGCGTCGGATTGGGCCGCGAGACCCGTCGATCTACCGGACGCAGACGTATCGGGGCCGCACGGGCGAGAAGGAGGGCTTCCGTGCCCGCGAGTTCGCCGAACTGGCTGACCATCGTCAAGAGCATGCCACCCTCACCTTTTCAACCTCAGCGTCAAGAAGGATGGGTGTCCCGCTGGCCGGTGAGGCTTCTATTGAGGGCCCGAACGCCTTGCGCGTGACAAGATGGTTCAGCGTGACTGCCTTTGCCATTCTGTCTGCGGAATCCGCCCCTCACTGGAATCCCCACACCGCTCAGCCCAATCTTCGCAAACGAAAATTGGACGACTCAGCACCACATCATCAACACGCTGGGCCCTCAATACAATTCCAAGCGATTCCGAAGACAGATCCCAGTACTCGGAATAGAGCAAATCGAGACCGCGGGATTCCACATATTCCGAAAACTGCATTTCGAGTTCAGACGGCACGCGACTCACCAAGCGCAGCCCATCAAGGACGACCTGCGGTCCGCTTCGCGCATCAACTGCAACAGCAGCCAGCCTTCCACTCTCTTCATAATATGCCGACAGAGACGAAGATGGCATCATGGGGATGGAATTGCGCAGGATGAACTCGACCCTGGCAACATGACCCGACGCGCCTTTAATCGAGGAAGATACAAGCATGGCCTCACGCACGGCGCACTCGACCTCCTCGTGACTCATGCCAAACCTAAGCGGACCAGCCCCTTCGAGAGGGGCAGCCATCCAAACTCCGCGTTCAGCGTCACTGAGCGCTTTCCACTGCATTACCAAGACAGCCCCTCTGTCGACTTGAACTCATCAGCCCGTGGCTCCGCGCGGAGCCATACCGTGTATCAGCTCAGACTTTTGCAAGATCCCTTCGGCGTCACGATACCAGATCCTCATACTTCTCCCTTTCTTGAGAATGGCCGGGAGGATATTGGAACATCCAGCACCACCTTCCCCACCGCAGATGTATTTCTGATTTATCACGACGTTTGAAAATTCGATGTCATTATCATTCATCCACAGGGCAACCTTGGGTTCAGCATGGTCCGCAGAGTTCCACTTCGCGTAACCGGGCTTTCCGAAAGCACGCTGGAGAACGCTATTCGCCCTAGCAGAAACGGCATCTCGGCCACTCAAAAATTCCGGACCAATCGGCGCTCCGTGAGCATCGGTCGGCACTGCCGTCGTCTCGTGCTTACCTTGAAGGCTATCCCGGACAGCCGAAATGTTGTCATCGCAGTTATGAACGAGGACCGGCGTAGTGCCTGCCTCCACATAGTAGGTGTGGAGGGTGCCGATGGTCAGGTCGTAGGTGACCGTATTGGCGTGGTAGAGGCGGACGCCCGTGACCTCGGTCGTGCCGGTCGGGGTTTGGAGGACGTCGCCGGGGTGAAGGTCCTTGGCCTGGGTGAAGGCGGACTGGGTTTCGTCGTAGAAGGGGTGGTGGAAGGTCGTCGTCAGGTGGGCCTCGGGCGCGTCCTTGACGCTCGTGGTGACCGCCGCGACCGGTGCCGTCGCCGGCTCGTGGCCGTGGGTGTGGCTTGCCGACAGGGCGCCGAGTACCGCCGCCGAGGCCGCCAGGCCGAACGCCGCCTTGCGGGCCGCCTTCTTCGCGACCGACTTCACGCCGGC
>NZ_JBEXEQ010000046.1:0-2516 GCF_040703155.1 Streptomyces sp. NPDC005435 | reverse complement strand
AAACGCCCGGTTACATTTCGAACCCGGAAGCTAAGCCTCACAGCGCCGATGGTACTGCAGGGGGGACCCTGTGGGAGAGTAGGACGCCGCCGAACAATCTTTGGAGGACCCCTGGTCCCAGCGTTCAGCTGGGACCAGGGGTCCTTTTGTTTTTACAATGCTTGTTGTACCTGAAGACAGGAGTCATCCGATGGCCACCAACTCTCCCGACGACCGACCGGAGCGCGACCAGCGGCGACGGGACAGTGGTGACCGCGGTGAACGCGGCGGCTACCGCGGTGCCCCGCGCCGTAGCGGCGGCAACGACCGTGGTGACCGCGGTGGTTACGACCGTGGCGGCTACGGCCGGCGCGACGACAACCGCCGTGACGACAACCGTGGCGACCGCGGCGGCGACCGTCCGTCCTTCCGCCGTGACGACCGCAGCGGTGGTGACCGTCCGTCGTACCCGCGTCGTGACGACAACCGTGGTGGGGACCGTCCGTCGTACCCCCGTCGTGACGACGACCGTGGTGGTTTCCGTCGCGACGACCGTCGTGACGACAGCCGTGGTGACCGTGGCGGTTTCCGCCGTGACGACAACCGTGGTGGCGGCGACCGTCCGTCCTACCCCCGTCGTGACGACAACCGTGGCGACCGTGGCGGCTTCCGCCGGGACGACCGTCGCGACGATCGCGGTGGCGACCGTGGTGGTTTCCGGGGCCGTGATGACCGGGGCGGCGACCGCCCGTCGTACCCCCGCCGTGACGACAACCGTGGCGACCGTGGCGGCTTCCGCCGCGATGACCGCAGCGGTGGTGACCGTCCGTCGTACCCGCGTCGTGACGACCGTGGCAGCGACCGTCCCTCGTACCCGCGCCGTGACGACGACCGTGGTGGTTTCCGTCGCGATGACCGTCGGGACGACAGCCGTGGTGACCGTGGCGGCTTCCGCCGTGACGACAACCGTGGCGGCGACCGCCCGTCCTACCCGCGTCGTGATGACCGTGGCAGCGACCGTCCCTCGTACCCCCGTCGCGATGACGACCGTGGCGGCTTCCGCCGCGACGACAACCGTGGTGGTGGCGACCGTCCGTCCTACCCGCGTCGCGATGACCGTGGCAGCGACCGTCCCTCGTACCCCCGTCGTGACGACGACCGTGGTGGTTTCCGCCGTGACGACCGTCGTGACGACAGCCGTGGTGACCGTGGCGGCTTCCGCCGCGATGACCGCAGCGGTGGCGACCGCCCGTCCTACCCCCGTCGCGATGACCGTGGCAGCGACCGTCCCTCGTACCCCCGTCGCGATGACGACCGTGGCGGCTTCCGCCGTGACGACCGTCGCGATGACCGCGGTGGCGACCGTGGTGGTTTCCGGGGCCGTGACGACCGGGGCGGCGACCGCCCGTCGTACCCCCGCCGTGACGACCGTGGTGGGCGTCCCACCGGCGGTGGGTTCCGGGGGCGGGACGACCGGCGTGGTGGGGACGACCGTCGGGGTGGTTTCCGGGGCCGGGACGACCGGGACCGGGACCGTGACCGCGACCGGGAGCCGATCAAGCGGCTGCCGATCCCCGATGACGTCACCGGTGACGAGGTCGACAAGGACGTGCGGCAGGAGCTCCAGAGCCTGCCGAAGACGCTCGCCGAGGACGTCGCCCGCAACCTGGTGATGGTCGCGCGGCTCATCGACGAGGACCCCGAGGGCGCCTACGGCTACTCCCGGGTGGCCCTGCGTCTGGCGTCCCGTGTCGCCGCCGTCCGCGAGGCGGCCGGTTTCGCGGCGTACGCGAACCAGAAGTACTCCGAGGCCCTGGCCGAGTTCCGGGCCGCGCGGCGGATGACCGGCAACACGGACCTGTGGCCCGTGATGGCCGACTGCGAGCGCGGTCTGGGCCGTCCGGAGAAGACGCTGGACATGGCCGGCGCCCCCGAGGTGCAGAAGCTGGACAAGGCCGGTCAGGTCGAGATGCGTCTCGTCGCCGCCGGTGCCCGGCGTGACATGGACCAGCTGGACGCGGCGATCGTGACGCTCCAGAGCCCCGAGCTGGCCTCCAACTCGGTGCAGCCGTGGACCGCGCGTCTGCGGTACGCCTACGCCGACGCCCTGCTGGCCGCCGGCCGTGAGACCGAGGCGCGCGAGTGGTTCGCCAAGGCCGTCGAGGCCGACCGTGACGGCAGCACCGACGCCTCCGACCGGCTCGCCGAGCTGGACGGCGTGGAGTTCGTCGACGCCCTCGACGAGGAGGAGACCGCGGGCGACGCCACCGTCACCGTCACCGAGACCGTGACCGAGACCCCGGCCGTCAAGGACGAGGACCAGGACGAGGACGACGAGCCGGCCACCGAGCCCGTCGAGTCCGCCGCGCGCGACGCCGACGAGGACTGACGCGTCACGCGCTGACCACAGCACATGAGTGAGGGGCGGAACCCGGCCGGGTTCCGCCCCTCACTCATGTCCGGGCCCCGGCGGGCCCCCGGGGACGCTTTCCAGCACCCCCCGCACCCCCCCCGCCGCCGGCATGCGGGCGGCCGAC
>NZ_JBEXEQ010000045.1:0-3430 GCF_040703155.1 Streptomyces sp. NPDC005435 | reverse complement strand
GTGCGGGGCGCGAGGTTGGCCAGGGACTTCGTCAGGTGGGCCCAGACACCTTGGACGGGGTTGAGGTCGGGCGCGTACGGAGGCAGCTTGATGATAGTGAGCCCGTCGCTGTTGCGTTCGCGGAACTCCCGCAACGCCTCGACGTGATGGGCGCTGACGTTGTCCCACACCACGATCAGCGGGGCACCCCCGAGTTGCCGACGGGCTGAGGTCAGCAGGTCGGAGAACTCGCGGGCACGGAAGCCCTTCTTCTCACCGGTACGGCCGAGGTATGTCTGGGTCCGGTGGAGCAGCCTGGTCTCGCGGCCCGGTCTGACGCAGATCATCCCGGCCATCAGGACCCGGCCCGAGCCTTTCCCCGTCACCTTGATCAGCGGAGTCCGCCCGCGCGGCGACCAGGTCCGCCCCTTGCCGGGCTTCAGGTCCTGGCCGGCCTCGTCCTCGAAGACGATCCACGCGCCCAGGAGCTGGGCCGTCCTCTTACCCGTGACCACTGCTCCGTCCGCCACCGCTCTACGGCCTGCTCGTCGCGCTCGACCGCCCAATGCGCGGGGACCTGCGGTGACCAGCCCAGCCGGTGCAGCAGATACGACACCCCGCGCGGGGTGTACCGGTAGCTGAACAGGCGGTGAATCAGCTCCGCGACCCTTGCCAGGGTCCACCGCTGGTCCTCGCACCAGCCGTGCGCGGCCGGACCGGCCTCCAACTCGGCCTGCAGGCGCTCGGTCTGGTCATCGCTGAGCTGACAGGGAAAGCCACCAGGCCCCTTCGAGGCCAGGGCTGATCTGCCGCCGTCCCGCCAGGCCGCGTGCCAGGCGTAGGCCGACTTCCGCGACACCCGTAACCTGCGGGCCACCTCGGGCGGCCGCGCCCCTTGCTCGAACATCTCCGCGGCCTCAAACCGCACCGCCTCACGCTTCGCCCGCCCCACAGCGGCCAGTCCGCCGCCATCCGCGTACCTCATGACGAGGATGTAGCACCGCCAACACCCCCTGTCACCCCACCCTTTCAACCTCAGCGGCAACGTCAGCGGACGATGGCTCCGCACAGTGCGTCGCCGCGGGTCGGCTCGTGGCTGGCGGGACCGTCGAGCGCGTTGCTGAGGGTGTTGATGGCGTCGCGCTGGAGGCGGAGGCGGACGTGTGCGTAGACGGTGGCGGCGACGCCGATGTGGGCGTGGCCGAGGAGTTCCTTGATGACGACGAGGTCGACGCCTTGTTCCAGGAGCAGGGTGGCGGTTGAGTGGCGGAGGTCGTGGAAGCGGATGCGGCGGAGGCTGGCCTTGCGGCGGAGCGTGGTGAAGACGCGAGTGGGGGTTGGTCGGTTCGATCGATCCGCCCTGCGCAGTGGTGAAGACGTGCCCGTTGGGCTGCCGCCCGATGCCTGCTGCTTCGTGCTGTTGCTGTTCGTGGCGGCGCTTCAGCGACTGGACACACCGGGCGGGGAGAACGATGAGGCGTTCGGAGGCCCGGGTCTTGGTGGGCAGGGCAGTCAGCCCGGCGGTGTTGGTGCGCTGGAGGGTGCGCCGGATGCCGGCAGTTCCGCCGGCCAGGTGGAGGCCTTCCCAGCGCAGGCCGAGGAGTTCGCCTTGACCCCGGGCCTGGTGAACCGTGACTTCGTTGCCGGTGCCCTGAACCGCTGCTGGAGCGCGGACTTTGCTCACGTGAAGACCTGGGCCGGGATCGTTTACGTCGCCTTCGTCATGGACACCTTTCTCCCACCGGATCGTCGGCTGGTCCGCGGCCACCATGAATGAACGGGCTTCGTGCTGAACGCCCCGGAGATGGCGCTTCGTCCGGCCTTGACACGGCACCGAGCTGCCGCATTCACCTTACGGAGAGCTCTTCTGGCTTTAGCGAAGCCGGCGCTCGGGCCGCTCGCCAGCGATCTGTCGATGCCTTTGAGCGCGGTGACACCCCTGGGGCGTCAACAACAGGAGGGGGAAGCATGCTGAACCCGAAGGCCCAAGGCCTCATCGCGGAGCCACGGAAAGGTAACCAGGGAGAGAACCCCGTTTTCTCTCTTTGAGGCGTGGGCGCCGAGGCGGTGCACGCCGGCTGGCTCACGCCGCCGGGGAGTGCTTTCCCGGTGTGGAGTCGTTCGGGTGGTGGTGGTCGTGGGCGGTGAAGACGAAGGTCGAGATGTCGCCGTCCAGGTCGATGGTCAGCGAGGCGTCCAGGGCCTTGGCCAGACGGGTGAGCAGCGGCAGAGTCGGTACGGAGTCGCCCCCCTCGATGTTGGAGATCTGGGGCTGGCTCATACCCGCACGGCGGGCCAGTTCGGTCTGGGAGAGATTGAGCTCGCTGCGCCGGTCGTACACGGCTTGGCCGAGGGCGAAGGCGTATCCGGCTTCCACGTAGGCAGGGGACTCCACCACCTGTTCGTTCTGGGCCTTGCGGGTCCGGCGGGTCTTCCACTGGGAGTGGTTCACGGGCTGTCCTCCCTCGTTCGGTCGTAACTGTGCTCGGCGGGACCGTGGTTCGCTTCGCATGTCTTTTGCGCTTGCTGGGCGCGTTCTACCTCGGCGGCTTCCTGCTGTCTTGTCTTGCGGAATACGGTCAGGAGCACGATCCGCTGCTCGGGTGCGAGCCAGTAGGTGATGCGGACCGCGTTTCCGTCCATGGTGAACCGCAGTTCACGGAGTTTGCCGCCCAGATGGCGTGAGTAGGGCTCTCCGAGAGTCGTCGGCCGCATGGCAAGCATGTCAGCGGCGCGTTCGGCCTTGTCGTAGTGCTGGTCCGACAGGAGCGCCAACCACTGCCGGACCTCTGGTTCGATCTCGATCTGCCAGGGGCTGTCCACCCTCCAGAATTATACAGATATCTGTATGACTGGGTGGAGGATCGGGGAGCGCGGCCCGACCCTCCCGGCAGCACGTGGCCCGCACCGCTTACCGCGCCACTGTCGAAGCGGCGAAGTTCGCGAAGCATCATGCGGCGGCGATCACGTCGTTCGTGGTGTCGACGGCGGTGTTCGCGGGTTGTGAGGCGGCGACGTGGGGTGTGGGCACGGTCGGCTGTGCGGCCATGGCCGGCGCTGCGGGTTCGCTGGTGGAGCAGGGCTTCAAGTGCGCCGAGAACGGTGGCGGCGACTGCAGTGTGGGCGCGTTCGCGGGTTCTGCCGTGGAGGGCGCGGTAACGGGTGCGGCGGGTGGTGTCCTGGGCGAGCTGGGTGGTGCGTTGCTGGCGAAGGCGGCGCCGAAGGCGATGGAGGTGGTCGGCGGTCTGTTCGGCCGGGCGACGTCCGGGGCCGGCGACTCGGCGGCGGCGGATGCGACGGAGGCGGCGACGGCCAAGGCGGAGTCGGAGGGGGCGGGGCCTGAGGAGGAGTCGGGTGGCGCCTGCCCGATCAAGCGGTCCGTGCCGGGGGACCCGCACAGTTTCACGGGTGCGACCCGGGTCCTGATGGCCGACGGCACGACCAGGGCCAT
>NZ_JBEXEQ010000044.1:0-4003 GCF_040703155.1 Streptomyces sp. NPDC005435 | reverse complement strand
GGCGAATCTTCCGCAGGTCCCGATGCAGCCCCAACCGCATGACGTCAATCGCCAAGGCCATCCTCACTCTGGAGCGGCAGCGCTGAAGAAGCTCAGTGTTCGACATGGTCGCCGTGCCCAAGCCCGGATCCCGTAGATGGGCAAGGTGGTGACAGTCGGATGACCAGGAACGTGACCGCTCCCGGTGTGCTTCGTAAAGCGATCGAGGTGGGTGCTGTGCCTGCGGCGGCGTCTGTGTCGCGCAAGGGTGAGGCCCGCTGGGAAGCGGGCGAGCTCAGTTATCGTGCCTGGGTCTGGAAGGACGCCGCTGGAGCGCTGACCTGGGACCTTCACATCGGCGACGCCAAGTTCGGTGCGTTGATGTCGGAGTATGGCGGGTTGTCTGTTCCTGTCCGCAGCTCGCAGAACACTATGCCATGGCCGATGACTGCCGATTCCTCGCTGGCCGCCTTTCTCCAGGAAGGGCTGGGGAGGGCAGGTCAGTTCGTAATCGACCGAGCTGACCTGTGTGCACTACTTTGCTCGTCGGAGGACGTGCACCGAGGGGATCTGTACGCGTGGCTCCCCATCGCAAATTACCCAGCTCGGCTTGTGCAGGCGCTGATCTTGGCGCGTGATATCGGCGAAGTCGACCTGGAATCTGAGATCCTCTCCAAGTTGCAAGGGAATTCGATTCGCCTGTCGAATGGGAGATCTCTTGAGATTCTTAAATCGGCCAAGAGCTGGGCGAGTAAGTACTCGGCCGCGCTCGGTTTTGACGTTCCGATTTAGCTGAGTCGAGGCTATTTAGCGACCTTTCAAAGCGCACAGCTGGAATTCGTGCTGTACGAGCAGGAGCCCCGCCCAGGTGCAATTTGGCGGAGCTCCTGCGGCGTTTGACGGCAACGGTGACGGCAACGTCAGCGGACGACGGCTGTGGCAGGTGGGTCGTTGGGGTCGTTGCCGGTGGGGCTGAGTGCGTTGCTGAGGGTGTCGATGGCTTGGTGTTGGAGGCGGAGGCGTACGTGGGCGTAGACGTCGGCGGTGACGCCGATGTGGGCGTGGCCGAGGAGTTCCTTGATGACGACGAGGTCGACGCCCTGTTCCAGGAGCAGGGTCGCAGTCGAGTGCCGGAGATCGTGAAAGCGGATGCGACGGAGCCCTGCCCGGCTGAGGAGTCGGCCGAAGCGGCGGGTGAGATTGGTGGGGTCGAGAGGGCTTCCGGTCGTGGTGGTGAAGACGAGCCCGCTGTCCGTCCAGTTGGTTCGGGCGTACTGGCGTTCTTCCTGTTGGCGTTCCCGGTCGCTCTTGAGGGAATGGACGCACTCGGACGGGAGGGCGATGCGGCGTTCGGAGGCCCGGGTCTTGGTGGGCAGGGCGGTCAGCCCGGCGGTGTTGGTGCGCTGGAGGGTGCGCCGGATGCCGGCAGTTCCGCCGGCCAGGTGGAGGCCTTCCCAGCGCAGGCCGAGGAGTTCGCCTTGACCCCGGTCGTCGATCGCAGACCCGACTCATCTGCAGGCACGTGTTGACGCGGCGGCCAAGAAAATGGGTGCGGGTGCTCGATGGAAGACGGTCGGTGGCTTGCACGTTCCCGAGGGGGCGGCTTGGACCTGTTTGCGGTGGGCGCGCGCAGCGAGATCACCGATGCCCAGATAGGTCTTCTGGATGAGGCGGACGAAGCTCTCAGGGTCTATCCGCGGCTACCGAAGAAGACGGATGCACCGCTCATCGTCGGTCATAACCATGCCGAGGGTAAGTTGTTGACAGAAGCGATTAATCTGCAGGTCACGCCGAAACTCTTGATCGCCAGTAACGACTTCTGTGACGAGTTCCGCGCCTCGCTGATTGAACGACTTGGCGGTAAGATCGTTTCGCCAAGAATGGCGAGATGGCAGTAGCGTGATGTGAGGTGCGGCATGTTTAAGATGCCGCACCTCACGTTGTTCGCTCGTGTGGATGTATGGTACGCGTATGCCAGGTCAAACATCGGCACCTATGCGTGCCCGCGCTGAGCGCTGGTTCTCCGTGGCGGTAGCCACTCGCGTGAATTCTGTACTGTCCGTCTTTTTCGAAAAGCTCGCCAGGCAGGAGGATGCCTTTTCTGCGGTGCAGGTGGTCGAATCCGCTTGGCGTGAGGCCGCCGGCCAGGGTGAAGAAAGTGGATTTCAGCTGGAGTCCATCCCCCCGCTGGAGCGGCTCAAGGAGAAGGCGATCTCGCTGGAGAATTCCGCCAGTGCGGCCGTCGCTGCTGCTGTCGATGCCGCTCTCCTTGTCTCGTCGTATCATCGGGACGGCAATCCGCGTGTCGCTGAAGTGATGGCGTCCGCGCTTGCTGTGGCACTCGAATTTGACCGCCATGGGATTGCTGCACCTGAGGGATATGCAAGTTGGATGTCTTTTGAGAGCCTTGGGCATGCCGACCTGGCCGGCATGGTTTTTGGAGAGGGGGCAAGGCTTGATCCTGGCGATTCATTCGAGATCAGGTTCAAGAGTGGGGAAGAGTCGATGAATTATCGCAACTCGATCAAAGCGTGGATTCGCGACGCACGTTAGAATAATCCAGGCCGCCCTGCTGTATCGATGCTCAACCCTGGAGTGGGGGAGGAAGTAGTCCTGGCCGCATACTCAATAGGAGTTGATGCAGGTTGATACAGCCGGTCTCATGGGGGAAGTGGACTTCCATCGATGGAATCGACGCGCTGACAACTGGACTGGGATCAAGTTCAAGTGACATACCAACTGGTAGACGGCCACCTCCCTCTGAACTTGCGGGGAATTTTCAAACCGTGGGCTATTGAGGTAGGTCACAGTAAGATCCTGCTTCGCGGATTCTTGGGTGGCGAGGAAGGGAATGTCCCTAGGATCTTCGATGTCCTATTCCAGGATGTTTCCCGGATCTCGCTGGCCGATCATTACTCAGGTCTCAGAGTGTCGGATGCGGGCCCAGATGTTTTGCGAACCGAAGAGCAGAGGGCCGGGCGTAGGTGGCGAGAGAGTAAACTTTTTCGAGTCTCCGAGGACAATCCGCTTGATTATGTCGTTGCGGGATATATATTCTGGGCTGAAGTTTTTATCCTCGCTACAGAGCCAAGCCCCCTGATGCAGGAATATCCTAGTCCTGACGCAATCAAGGGTGGCAAGGTTTTCCGGGTGCAGGCGGACCGGTAGCCATAGTGAATTTGAAGCCCAGTCAGGTGTGTCCTGGCGGGGCTACGGCGTGGGGTGGGAGAGGAGGCGGTGTGTCTTCGTTGAAAGAAGAGACGCTCGCTGCTTGCCAGTCCGCCTTGGCCCAGCTCGGCTTCGAAAAGCGCAAGGGAGCTCTGCTTCAGGAGCGGGGTGGTCAGGCAAGTGGGTGGATCGGTCTCAACTTGGCCACACATGGGCTCCCTCGACTGCTCAAGGTCAACCCTGTGGTGGGCGTTCGATTTTCCCACCTTGAGGAAATCTTGCTGTCGCTCAGTGATGACATGCCAAAGAGTCCGGCGCCTGTGATTTCGAAGCCTCTTGGGTATCTCATGCCTGAGAAGTCCTTCAGGTCCTGGGAGTTCCTTGAAGGCGGAGACATCGAACGAGTGGCAGAGTCCATTGCTGGTGCTGTGCGTGAATATGGCGAGCCTTTTATTGCCGCTATTCCGATTGGGATGCGTTCTCGCGCAGTGTGGGTGACGCCGGGATCCTGATGGAACACGAAAGGGCCAAGATTCTGCCGATCGTGTATGCCATCAATGGGGATAGCGAAGAGGGTCAACGAATCATCGATACCGAACTGGAGCGCGTAGCGAGTTCGACTGGCATGTACGCTCAGTCGTATCGAAATTTCGCAGAGAAATTCTGCGGACAGTTCGGGTGATTGGTTCCCCGTAGATTCCACCAGGGGGTTTGCGGGGCTCCGCTCGGGACAGCTTCGGGTGGTTCTCGGAGCGCTTTGACGCTGAGGTTGAAAGGGTGGGGTGACAGGGCTGCGGAGGCTCCAGCCTGAGTCCGGTCTCGGCTATGAAGCCGTCGAGGATCTCGGGGCGGCGTT
>NZ_JBEXEQ010000043.1:5157-10723 GCF_040703155.1 Streptomyces sp. NPDC005435 | reverse complement strand
TCCCCTTTTCTGCGGGGGGGGGGGGGGGTTCCGGCGCCCCCCCCCCGGGGGGGGGGGGCGGCCCCGGGGGGGGGGCCCCCCCCCCCCCCCCCCCCCCCCCCCCCCCCCCCCTTGGGCCGACCGGCCCCGTGCTCACCTGGGACGGAGCCGGGTCAAGGGCGGTGCGAGGGGCGCGGTACGGGCCCGCGCCCCCTGCTCCGGCGGGTGGTTCAGCCCAGGTCGCCGTCGGCGGTCAGCTCGGCGAGCCGAACCAGCGTGCGGACCGCGGAACCGGTGCCGCCCTTCGGGGTGTAGCCGAAGGGGCCGCCCTCGTTGAAGGCCGGGCCCGCGATGTCCAGGTGCGCCCAGGTGATGCCCTCGCCGACGAACTCGCGCAGGAACAGACCGGCGACCAGGCCGCCGCCCATCCGCTCGCCCATGTTCGCGATGTCCGCGACGGGGGAGTCCATGCCCTTGCGCAGGTGCTCGGGGAGCGGCATCTGCCAGGCCGGCTCGCCGACCTCCTCGGCCACGTCGTGCAGCGAGGCGCGGAAGGCGTCGTCGTTGGCCATGATGCCGAAGGTGCGGTCGCCGAGCGCCAGCACCATCGCGCCGGTCAGCGTGGCCACGTCCACGATCGCGTCCGGCTCCTCGGCCGAGGCGGCCCACAGCGCGTCCGCGAGGACGAGGCGGCCCTCGGCGTCGGTGTTGAGCACCTCGACGGTCTTGCCGCTGTACATGCGCAGCACGTCGCCCGGGCGGACGGCGGTGCCCGACGGCATGTTCTCGGCGAGCGCCAGCCAGCCGGTCACGTTGACCTTCAGGCCGAGGCGGGCGGCGGAGACGACCGCGGCGAACACGGCGGCGGCGCCGGCCATGTCGCACTTCATCGTCTCGTTGTGCCCGGCGGGCTTGAGCGAGATGCCGCCCGAGTCGTAGGTGATGCCCTTGCCGACGAAGGCGAGGTGCTTGTCGGCCTCGGGGTGCGTGTAGGCCAGCTTGACCAGGCGCGGGGTGGAGGCGGAGCCGCCGCCGACGCCCATGATGCCGCCGTAGCCGCCCTCGACCAGGGCCGCGTCGTCGAGCACCTCGATCTGGAGGCCGTGCTCGTCGGCGGCGGCGCGCGCGATGGCCGCGAACGCCTCCGGGTCGAGGTCGTTCGGCGGGGTGTTGACCAGGTCGCGGGCGCGGTTCAGCTCCTCGCTGACCGCGACGGCGCGGGCGAGCGCGGCGTCGTTGTCGTCGCCGCCGGGGGTCAGGACGACGGCCTCGGCCAGCGGGGCGTTCTTCGCCTCGCCGTCCTCGGTCTTCTCCTTGTACGCGTCGAAGGCGTAGGCGCCCAGCAGCGCGCCCTCGGCGATCGCGGCGACGGCACCGGGGCCGTCCACGGGCAGCGCGAACGCGGCCTTGCCGGTACCGGCGAGGCCGCGCGCGGCCACACCGGCGGCGCGGCGCAGGGTCTCGGCGTCGTACCCGTCCTCCGCCTCGGGCTCGGCGCCCAGCCCCACCGCCACCAGGAGCGGGGCCTCGAAGCCCGCGGGGGCGGGCAGCTTCGTCAGCTCGCCCTCGGCGCCCGAGGCACCGAGGGTCTCCAGGACGCCGGGCAGCGCGCCGTCGTAGGCCTCGACGACGGACTCGGCGCCGGGCGCCACGACGGGGCCCGCGCCGGCCTTGGCGACACCGATCACGATCGCGTCGGCGCTCAGGCCGGGCGCCGCGGCGGTGCTGAGAGTCAGAGCAGTCACGGTGGTGAAATCTCGCTTCCGATGTGAAGTTGCAGTGGCCGAATGCGTTCCTCGGCCGCCCGGTGGGGCGGCCTCCCGCACGGGGGTGGGTCGACCGGGCCCGACAGCCGACCCTAGGCCCAGCGTTGGACCACTTCGGCAACCGGGGTCTCCACCCCGTCGGCGAGCACCCGCCACGAGACTACGCGCGTACGGCCGCTCGCTCATTCCTCCGGGTGGTCACCCGAATGTGGCCGTCCCTTCGCCTGCGGGCAACTCCTTGTGCGTACCGGGTGGTTACCCCGCGCCGCCCAGCGCGAGGACGATCAGGGCCGTCGTCGCCGCCGTCTCCGCGAGGGCGCCGAACACGTCTCCGGTGACCCCGCCGAAGCGCCGGACGCAGTGGCGGAGCAGGAGTTCGGCGGCGCCGAGGGCGAGCAGGACGGCCGCCGCGGTGTGTACGGCGCCCCACGCGCCGAGGGCTGCTCCGCAGGCCGCCGCGAGCAGCGTGCACACCGCCACGGCGACCGTCGCCTTCGGCAGCGGGACCACTCCCGCCACCGCCGCCCCCAGCCCCTCCGGGCGGGCGGCCGGCACCCCGGTGCGGGCGGCCAGGGTGAGCGCGAGGCGGGCGGCGAGCGCCGAGACGAGCGCGGCGACCGCGCCCCGGGTCCAGGACGTTCCGTAGAGCTGGGCGAGGACGGCCACCTGCGCGAGCAGCACCAGCAGCAGGGTGACCACGCCGAACGGTCCGATGTCCGACCGCTTCATGATCCGCAGCGCGTCCTCGGCGGGCCTGCCGCTGCCGAGCCCGTCGGCCGTGTCGGCGAGCCCGTCCAGATGCAGCCCCCGCGTCAGCACGGCCGGTACGGCCACCGAGGCGACACCGGCGAGCAGCGGCCCGGCCCCGAGCAGCAGCACCCCGAGCGCGGCCGCGCAGACACCGACGGCCAGTCCGGCCACGGGGGCGCACAACATGCCCGCGCGCGCAGCCTCCCGGTCCCAGCGGTGGACTCGTACGGGCAGCACGGTGAGGGTGCCGAAGGCGAAGCGGAGTCCGTCGAGCGGGGCGGGGGTGGGGGTCTCGGGCATCGGCGCAGGGTATCGGGCGGGCGTGGGGGTGGTGGCGGGGGTGGTGGCCGAGGTGGTTACGGGGGCGGCGCCGGAGGTGATAGCGGAGATGCCCGCCGGGCGGGAGCCGGGGCGGGGACGAGGTCCGTGAGGAGGCTGGAGCCGGGGGCGGAGTCCGGGGGGCCGAGTGGGGGGCATGGCGGGGACCGGGGCCGGGATTGGGAACGGAGTTGGGATGAGGGCTGGGGCCGAGGCCGGGATCGGAACTGAAGCCGGGACGACGGCCGGGAGCCCGGGGCCGGGATCGGAACTGAAACCGGGACGACGGCCGGGAGCCCGGGGCCGGAGTTGGGCCGAGGCTGGAGCTGGAGCTGGAGTTGGAGTTGGAGCCGGAGCCGGGGCCGAGTCCAGGACCGGGGCTGGAGACGGGAGCCGGGGTGGAGCGGGGGCCATGGCGGGGACAGGAGCCGGGGCTGGGGCCGGAGTTGGGGCGAGGACCGGGGCCGAGGGCGGAGTGGGGCCATGGCGGGGACCGGGGCTGGAGACGGGAGCCGGGGTGGAGCGGGGGCCATGGCGGGGCCGGGAGCCGGGGCGGGGCCGGGACCGAGGGCGGAGTGGGGCCAAGGCGGGGACCGGAGCCGGGGCTGGGGCCGGAGTTGGGGCGAGGACCGGGGCCGAGTTTGGGACCGGGGCCGGGGCCGGAGTTGAGGCGCTGGCCGAAGCCGGGACGGGAGCTGGAGGCGGGACACGGGCCGAAGCCGGAGCTGGGACCCGGGCCGGGACCGGGACCCGAGCCGAATCCGGAGCCGGAACCTGAGCCGGGGCCGGAACCGGGACGCGAGCCGGAACCTGAGCCGGGGCCGGAACCGGGGCGCGAGCCGGAACCTGAGCCGGGGCCGGAACCGGGACGCGAGCCGGAACCTGAGCCGGGCCGGGACCCGACCGGGGCCGAGACCCGAGCCGGGGCCGGGGCCGGGGCCGAGACCCGAGCCGGAATCGGGGCGCCGGGGTCGTCCCCCGGGCGCTCGGTCCGGGACGGGTCGTGACCGGGGGTGGGGTGAGGGGCGGGACGAGGAGCGGGTGGTGGGTCAGTTGCGGTCGGGGAGGCGGGTGGGGAGGGGGTCGGGTTTGCCGCCGATCCAGTCTTGGACGGTGCGTCGGGGGCCGGCCCAGCGGCGGTCGTGGCGGTAGGCGCGCAGGAGGGCACGGGCGCGGGCGCGGGGGCGGCGGACGTAGAACCGGCGGGCCCAGGGGGAGCTGGGGCGGGCCAGCCGGATCGCGCCCCCGATCGCGAGCAGCGGCACGATCGCCCCGAAGATCGCGATGCGCGCCTTGCCCTTGCTGAGCGCGACCAGCGAGAAGAAGAAGTTCACGGCGATGGTGGCGATGGCCCCGCCCCGGTCCTGGAGTTCGTCGGTGGAGAGGTCGTTGACGCCGAACGGGGAGAACCCCGCGAGGAGCAGTCCGACCAGGGCGGCGGTGAGTACGACGACCTCGACGCTCTTGCGGCCCTCGGCACTCCAGTAGACGTCGTCCAGATGCAGGATCAGCGCGAACTCGTCGAGGACCAGCCCCGCGCCGATCCCGAAGACGACGGCCGCGAGCCCCGCCCCGAAGCCGTGCCGGTCGCTGGCGACGGCGCCGAACCCGCCGACGACGGTGAGGACGACCCCGGGCACCACGTGATGGATGTGCAGCCCGCCCGCGCTGACGTTGCCGAACGGCCCCTTCCCGGCGCGGATCAGCCGGGTGACGGTCCGGGTGACGAGGAAGGTGAGCACGAAGGCGGCGAGGGCCAGCAGCAGCGGAAGCTTGCCCGGCTCCAGGATGTTCCGCACCCACCACTGCCCCATGTGCGCACTTTAGCCCCGTCGCCCCGACCGAGCGGCCCGGACCGAGCGCCCGGGGGACGACCCGGGCGCCCGGGCTCCGGCCCCGGCTCGGGTCTCGGCTCCGGCTCGCGTCCCGGTTCTGGCCCGGGTCGCAGTTCCGGCGTCGGCCCGCGTCCCGGCTTCGGCCCCGGCTCAGGTCGCGGCTCCGGATTCGGCTCGGGTCCCGGTCCCAGCCCGGGTCCCAGCTCCGGCTTCGGCCCGTGTCCCGGTTCCAGCCCTCGTCCCGGCTTCGGCTCGCGCCCCGGTTCCGGCTCCCGTCCCGGCTTCGGCCGACGCCTCAACTCCGGCCCCCGCTCCAGCCCCGGCCCGGGTCCCGGCCTCGGCTCCCGTCCCGGTTTCGGCCGGTGCCTCGGCTTCGGCCTCCGCTCCAGCCTCGGCCCGGGTCCCGGCCTCGGCCCGGGTCGCAGTTCCGGCGTCGGCCCGCGTCCCGGCTTCGGCCCCGGCTCAGGTCGCGGCTCCGGATTCGGCTCGGGTCCCGGTCCCAGCTCCGGCTTCGGCCCGTGTCCCGGTCCCGGCTCCCGTCCTGGTTCCGGCCCGCGTCCCGGCGTCGGCCCCGGCTCCGGCTTGGGTTCCGGCTCCGGGCCGGGGCCCGGCCCCGGCTCCCGTCCCAGCTCCGGCCCTCGTCCCGGCTTCGGTCGGCGCCTCAACTCCGACCTCCGCTCCAGTCCCGGCCTGGGTCCCGGCCTCGGCCCGGGGCCCGGTTCCAGTTCCAGCCCCGGCTTCGGCCCTCGCTTCAGCCCCGGCCCGGGCCCCTGCTTCGACCCGCGCCTCAACTCCGGCCCTCGCTTCAGCCCCGGCCCGGGTCCCTGCTTCGACCCGCGCCTCAACTCCGGCCCTCGCTTCAGCCCCGGCCCGGGTCCCTGCTTCGACCCGCGCCTCAACTCCGGCCCTCGCTTCAGC
>NZ_JBEXEQ010000043.1:0-5060 GCF_040703155.1 Streptomyces sp. NPDC005435 | reverse complement strand
AGCCTCGGCCCGGGTCCCGGCCTCGGCCCGGGTCCCGGCCTCGGCCCGGGTCCCGGCCTCGGCCCGGGTCCCGGCCTCGGCCCGGGTCCCGGCCTCGGCCCCCGTCCCGGCTTCGGCCGACGCCTCAACTCCGGCCCCCGCTCCAGCCCCCGCCCCCGCCCGCCTCCCACACCGCCCCCGCAGCGCCGCCCCCGCGCACAGCGCGCCCGTCGCCAGTAGTGCCGCCAGGTGTTCCTTGCCCGCCAGGTTGTCCTTGGCGAGTACCTCGGCCACTATCGCCACCGGTACCAGGACCGCTGTCGTACGGGCGCCGTAGCGGGTGGCGACGAAGATCGCGAGGCCGACCACGGCTGCCGAGGGGCCGGTGTCGACGACCAGGGCGTCGGAGGCGGGGAGGCCGAGGGGGGAGTGGGGGCCTAGGGCGATGCCGAGGCGGGCGTAGAGGGTGCCGGCGAGGGTGGCGGTGTAGGCGACGGCGAGGGTGCGGCGGCGGCCGAGGCAGATCTCCGCGATGCCGAACACGCACAGGATCTGCGCCAGCGCGCCCCACACCGGCAGGTCCAGCGCGGGCACGAAGAGGGAGAGCGGGGTACGCAGCAGGGCCAGCCACAGCGGGTCCTGGGCCCGCACCGCGCCCGCCGCCTCCACCGCGCGGAAACCCCAGGGCTGGTTCTGGACGTATTGCAGGAGCGCGGTCAGGGACACCGCCGCGAGCGTCATCGGGACCGCGGGCAGCCCGCCCCGCGCGCGCAGGGCGCCGTACAGCGGCCCCCACTCGGCGCGGGCCCACCGGACCGCCCGGCTCATCCGCGGGCCCTCACCGGTGGGTCTCCAGATGCCTGCGGTGCAGCCACTTGGGCAGCCCCGGCGCCTCCAGGAAGCCTTCCGCGCGGGCCGAGGCCAGGGCGATACGGGGCAGGTCCGCGCTCTTCTCGAAGAGCAGGAAGCGCGGCTCCCAGATGGGCCGGTACTTGGCGTTCGCCCGGTACAGCGACTCGATCTGCCACCAGCGCGAGAAGAAGCTCAGCAGCGACCGCCACAGCCGCAGCACCGGACCCGCCCCGAGCCGCGAGCCCCGCTCGAACACCGAGCGGAACATGGCGAAGTTGAGGGAGACCTGGGCGACCCCGAACTCCCGCGCCCCGCGCAGCAGATCGATGACCATGAACTCCATCAGCCCGTTGTCGGAGTCCCGGTCACGGCGCATCAGATCCAGCGAGAGACCCCCAGGACCCCACGGCACGAAGGACAGCAGCGCCCGCAGCCGCCCCTCGGCGTCCACGCACTCCAGCATCACGCACCGGCCGTCCCCGGGGTCCGCGAGCCGCCCCAGCGCCATGCTGAAACCGCGCTCGGTGGCGCCGTCGCGCCAGTCGTCGGCCCGCTTCACGAGGTACGCCATCTCGTCGGCCGGGATGTCCTCGTGGCGCCGTACCCGCACCTCGTACCCGGCCCGCCGCACCCGGTTGTACGCCTGCCGGACCGTACGCATCGCCCGGCCCTCCAGGGTGAAGTCCGCGACCTCCACGATGGCCTCGTCGCCGAGTTCCAGCGCGTCCAGACCGTGCCGTGCGTACACGGTCCCGGCCTCCTCGCTCGCCCCCATCACCGCCGGGATCCAGCCGTGCGCCCGCGCCTCGGCCAGCCAGGGCGCGATGGCGCCGGGCCAGGCCTCCGGGTCGCCCAGCGGATCGCCGGAGGCGAGGCTGACCCCGCCCACCACGCGGTAGGCGACGGCCGCCTTGCCGGTCGGGGACCACACCACGCTCTTCTCCCGGCGCAGCGCGAAGTAGCCGAGCGAGTCGCGCTCACCGTGCCGGTCGAGGAGCTCCCGCAGCCGCTTCTCGTCGTCCTCGGTGAGCGGGTCGACCGCGCGCCGGGAGCGGAACGCGGCGTAGAGGACGGCGAGCAGCAGGGCGGTGCTGAGCACGTTGATGCTGACGTTCGCCCAGTTGGGCGGGTCGATGCCGGGGAAGTGGGACTCCTCGGCGGCGACCGAGATCAGCCGCAGGGTGCCGTAGTGCCAGCGCTCCAGGAAGGTCGAACGGGTCGCGTCCGGCGCCTGGTTGGTGACCGTCACCAGGAGCCCGGCGAGCAGCGAGGCGGCGAGTCCGCCTCCGCCGGCGACGGTCGCGGCGAGCCGGGGGTTGGCCCGGTCGCCCTTGGCGTAGAACGCCCGGCGCCCGACGAGCAGCGCGGCGACGAACGCGGCCGTCAGGACCAGCGAGACCCAGTTCTGCACGGAGCCGTGGATCTCCGGGAACACCATGGCGAAGGCGAACAGCGCGAGGAACACCCCGCTGAGCACCAGGTTGAGGATCCACGCCGCCCGCTTGCGCCGCCGCATGGTGATCGCCAGGAACGCGGTGAACACCCCGGAGGCGAAGCCCGCCGTCAGTAGATACGGCGTGAACAGGTTCTCCTGGTTGTGGCGGCGCACGTCCTGGCCCAGCGACACCCACACCGCGCTGAGGAAGTTGACGAAGGCGACGGCCCGCAGATACCAGACCGCGCACGCGGCGGCCCGGCGCGACCGTCCGCCGGACCGCCGCCCGGGCTCGGCCTGCGGGTCCACGGCGAT
The DNA here is from genome assembly GCF_040703155.1 of Streptomyces sp. NPDC005435. Lineage (NCBI taxonomy): Bacteria > Bacillati > Actinomycetota > Actinomycetes > Kitasatosporales > Streptomycetaceae > Streptomyces > Streptomyces sp. NPDC005435. The sequence continues at coordinate 2,479 of NZ_JBEXEQ010000043.1, read as the reverse complement.
TCGGGCGTCTCCCATGACGGGTGATCATATGGGCGCCAAAGCCGTGAAACGCGCTCATCGGCGGACGGGCGCCGCCGATGGCCCGAGGGGTTCACTCCTCGGGCCGCGCGACCTCATCGGCAGCGGCAGCGGCAGCGGCATCGGCGTCAGCGCCGGTGTCAGCATCGGCGCCGGTGTCAGCGCCCGCCCCGCCGGACTCCGCCTTCACCTCCGGCAGCTCGGCGGCCAGCGCCGCGGCCGCCTGTACGAGCGGCAGCGCCAGCAGCGCGCCGACGCCCTCGCCGACCCGCACCCCCTGGTCGAGCAGCGGCTCCAGGGCCATCCGGTCCAGCGCCTTGGCCTGGCCCGGCTCGCCGCTGACATGGCCCGCGAGCCACCAGTCCGGCGCCCGGAACGCCACGCGCTGTCCGACCAGCGCGCACGCGGCGGCCACCACGCCGTCCAGGATCACCGGCAGCTTGCGCACCGCGCACTGGAGCAGGAACCCGGTCATCGCGGCCAGGTCCGCGCCGCCCACCGTCGCGAGCAGCTGGAGCTGGTCGCCGAGCACCGGGCGGGCCCGGCGCAGCGCGTCGCGGATCGCCGCGCACTTGCGCATCCACGCCAGGTCGTCGATCGCGAGGCCGCCGCGCCCGGTCACCACCGAGGCGTCCGTCCCGCACAGCGCGGCGACGAGCACCGCCGCCGCCGTCGTACCGCCCACGCTCAGATCCCCGAGCGCCACCAGGTCCGTACCCGAGTCCGCCTCCTCGTCGGCGACGGCGACACCCGCGCGGAAGGCCGCCTCGGCCTCCTCCAGGGGCAGCGCGTCCTCGACGTCGATCCGGCCACTGCCGCGCCGCACCCGGTGCCGTACGACCTCCGCCGGGAAGGCGTCCGGCGCGCAGTCCACGGACAGGTCCACGACCCGCACCGGCACGCCGAGCCGCCGGGCCAGCACCGCCACCGGGCTCGCGCCCTCCAGCACGCCCCGCACCAGCTCTCCGGCGCCGCCCGCCGGGCGGCCCGAGACGTCGAGCCGGGCGACCCCGTGGTCACCGGCGAAGAGCACCACGCGCGGCCGCTCGACCGGGCGCAGCGGCACCGTGCCGCGCGCGGCGGCCAGCCACTCGCCCAGCTCGTCCAGGCGCCCGAGCGCACCGGGCTTCACGGCCAGGCGCTCCCGGCGGGCCTCGGCCTCGCGGCGTGCGGCGCCGTCCGGGCGCTCGATCAGATCGGAGAACTCGTCCAGATCAATCCTGCTCATTCGCGGAACAGTACCGTCCACGCTCCGCCGCCTCCGCGCCACACCGGCAGCCGATCACCGGCACGTCGTTGCGCCCAAGATCGGTATCCCATACGTTCCGGTTTACCGCGAAATGCCGTACAGGGAGCCGCCCATGCAGCCCTCGTCACCCGCCCCGCAGTCCACCGACGGATTCTCCGGACCGCTGCGCGCGGACTGCCCCTGGTGCGGCTCCCCGAGGCTGCGCACCCGGCTGCGCGCCCCCGACCCGCTGCGGGAGCGCCCAGGCGTCTTCGGGCTCGACGAGTGCGCCGACTGCGCCCACACCTTCCAGAACCCCCGGCTCACCGCCGGCGACCTGGCTACGTACGAGAAGGACGCCTGCGAGAGACATCTGGACCAGATCGCCGCCCGGGTGCTGTCCCCGCGCGCGGTCCACCGCCGGCACCGCGCCACCGCCCGCGCCCTGACCGGCGCCCTGCGCGACCCCGAGAGCTGGCTCGACGTGGGCACCGGACACGGCCGCTTCCCCGAGGCCGCCCAGGAGTTCTTCCCCTACACGAGCTTCGACGGTCTCGACCCCACCGCCCGCGTCGAGAAGGCCCGCTCGGCGGGGCGCGTCGAGGAGGCCCACCGGGGCTTCCTCACCACCCCGGGCGTCACCGAGCGGCTGCGCGCCCGCTACGACGTGGTCAGCATGTTCCACCACCTGGAGCACGTCCCCGACCCGCGCGCCGAACTGCGCGCCGCCCTCACGGTGTTGCGCCCCGGCGGCCATCTCGTCCTCGAAGTCCCGGACCCGGCGAGCGCGTTCGCCGCGCTGCTCGGCAAGTGGTGGCTCCCGCACGGCCAGCCGCGCCACCTCCATCTGCCCCCGCTCGCCAACCTCCGCGCCGAACTGGCCGAACGGGGCTGCGCGATCGTCGGCACCGACCGGGCCGCCGCCCATCTGCCCTACGACCTCACGGCCGCGCTCTCCCTGGCGCTCGCCCACGTTCCCTCGCCCCTGCGCAGGGTCACGTCCCCGGCGCTGACGGCAGCCGCAGGGGCGGAGCTGCTGCTCTCCCCGCTGACCCGGCGGACCCGCTTCGCCAACGCCTGCCGGGTGGTGGCCCGCAAGGAGGGCAGCCCCGGCTGACTCCCGGACCACACGCGGGGGCTAGGGGGTGTCTCGTCGATCAGGCCGGGCTCGCGGCGTCTGGCACCGCACCTCGCCGCGTTGTCGTCGGTCGCCGATGCTCCGCATCGACTCCC
>NZ_JBEXEQ010000042.1:0-15035 GCF_040703155.1 Streptomyces sp. NPDC005435 | reverse complement strand
GCCGCGGCCGCGGCGGGCGCGGAGGCCTGGGCCTCGCCCGCCGCCTTCGGGGGGGGGGGGGCGGGCGGGCCGGCCCCCCCCCGCCCCGCCGCCCACGTACGCCCAAGTACGCCCCGGCGCCCACGAGTTCGCCTGGACACGCGGCAGCGACTCGGCCTCGCCCGGGGACGCTCAGCCCTTCCCCAGGGACCCGAACCGCTCGTCCAGCACGGACAGCCGGCGCCAGTACTCGTCCTCGTCGATCTCGCCGGAGGCAAACCGACGGCCGAGCACCGCGAGCGGTGAGTCGCCCATGGGGCGCCCGGAGTCCAGCGACCGCCAGGGGGCACCCCGGCCACGCCGGGCCGTACGCCGCAGCACGGTGACGACTCCCGCCACCGCGGCCGCCCAGATCAGCGGGAAGAACAGTATCCAGGGGCCGGGTCCGCCGCCGTTCCAGTTCGCCAGGGTCTCCATCGCGGGTTCATCTCCTCGGTCGGGCATGCATCGGTGATGCTCCGAGACTCCCTCCGTGAAGGGGTCCGGGTCGTCGTGCGGGGGGCGGCAGTGCGCGTACGACGCCGGGAGTACGGCCCCTGACACCGCGCTCGGCCCCGCTGCAACCCGGCCGACCCGGCCCTCTGTACCTATCAGTATGTACAGTGGGCGCATGAGCACCTCCGAGCGTCTGATCGAGTCCACCCGCGAGCTGTTGTGGGAGCGCGGCTACGTCGGTACGAGCCCCAAGGCGATCCTGGAGCGTTCGGGGGCCGGGCAGGGCAGCATGTACCACCACTTCCGGGGCAAGCAGGATCTCGCCCTGGCCGCGATCCGCCGGTCCGCCGACGAGCTGGGCGCCGCCGCCGAGCGGATCTTCGACGGCCCGGGGACGCCGTACGAGCGGATCGAGGCGTATCTGCTGCGCGAGCGCGACGTGTTGCGCGGCTGCCCGGTCGGGCGGCTGACCATGGACCCCGAGGTGATCGCCAGCGACGAGCTGCGCGCCCCGGTGGACGAGGTGATCGCGCGGATTCGCGGGCGGATCGCGGAACTGGTCGAAGAGGGCAAACGGCAGGGGCGGTTCGCGGCTGCGCTGGACGGCGCGGAGATCGGCGCCGCCGTGCTCGCGACCGTGCAGGGCGGCTATGTCCTGGCGCGGGCCTCCGGTTCCCCCGAGGCGTTCGACGCCGGCGTGCGCGGCCTGCTGTCCCTGCTCGCTCCGCCGACTTCCGCCACCGGTAAGTGACTTGTCGCCGGCCCATCGAGAGGCTCCGCCCATGCACGCCCTCCAGTACGAAGTCACCCTCCCCGCCGACTACGACATGGGGGTGATCCGCGACCGTGTCGACCGGCTCGGGCATCTGCTGGACGACTGGGACGGGCTCGGCGTCAAGGCGTATCTGGTGCGTGAACGCGGCCGGTACGGCTCGCCGGTCAACCAGTACGCGCCCTTCTACCTCTGGAACACGTTCGCCGGCATGAACCGTTTCCTGTGGGGCGGCGGTTTCCAGGGGCTCTCGGACGACTTCGGGCGGCCGCCGGTGCGGCAGTGGACGGGCCTCGCCTGCGAGCGCGGTTCCGCCTCCCCCGCCTCCGCAGCGTTCGCGGTCCGGCACCGGCAACCGGTGCCGGAGGGCGTGGAGTTGGGCGCGTTCATGGAGGAGGCGGTGGCCGGGGCGGCACGGCTCGCGGGCGAGGAGGGTGCCGTGCTGGCGGCGGCCGCCGTGGACGCGCACCGCTGGGAGCTGACGCACTTCTCGCTGTGGGACCACGAATCCCCCCAGGCGGCAGGGGACTTGTACCAGGTACGGCACCTGTCCGCACCCGGGCTGGACCGGCTCCCGCACGGCAGGCAGTGGTAGCCACGAGATTGACGGGGCGTCAGATGTTCGGCTGATGAAGCGTCAGCCGAGCGTGCCCAGGGGGTCGTCCAGCACCGGCTGCCAGGCGAGTTCGGCCGCGCCGACCAGGCTGTCGTGGTCCAGGGTGCACGGCAGGATGGGCACGCCACCGCTCTGACCGCCCCACAGGCTGCGCTCGGCGACCACCGCGCACAGCCGGTCGGGGTCGGCCTCGAGGAGGGTGCGGTGCAGGCCGCCGAGGATGATGCGGTCGGGGTTGAGGATGTTGACCAGCCCGGCGAGTCCCAGGCCCAGGCGGTCGATCAGGGTCTCGGCGGCGCGGCGTACGGCCGGTTCGTCGTAGCGGGTGCGCAGCAGGTCGGTCGCCTGCTGGAGCAGGGAGACCTCGGGGCCCGGGTCGAGTCCCGCCTCGACCAGCAGGGCCAGCGGGTCGGCCTCGACGTCGAGGCAGCCCCGGCTGCCGCAGTGGCAGGGGCGGCCCTCGGGGTTGACGGTGAGGTGTCCGACCTCCAGGGCGAGGCCCGAACTGCCGGTGTGCAGGCGGCCGTCGAGGACCAGCGCGCCGCCGACGCCCCGGTGTCCGGTGGCCACGCACAGCAGATCGCGGGCGCCCCGCCCGGCGCCGTGCCGGTGCTCGGCGAGGGCGGCGAGGTTGACGTCGTTGCCCGCGAAGGCGGGGCCGGTGATGCCCGCGGCGCGCACGCACTCCACGAAGATGCGGCGCACCGGCTCGCCCACGGGCCAGGCCAGGTGCAGCGGGTTGAGGGCGAGACCGTCGGGTTCAGCGACGGCGGAGGGCACGGCGAGTCCGGCGCCCACGCAGCGGCGGCCGGTCGCGCGCAGCAGCTCGGCGCCCGCCTCGACGACGGCGCCGAGCACCTTGGCCGGGTCGGCGTCGACGGTCTCGCAGCCGGGTGTGGTGGCCACGATCCGGCCGCCGAGGCCGACCAGCGCGGCCCGGAAGCCGTCGGCGTGGATCTGCGCCGCGAGCGCGACCGGGCCGTCCTCCGCGACCGCGAGCCGGTGCGAGGGGCGTCCTTGCGAACCGGAGCCCGCGGCGGGCCGCGCGTCCACCCGGATGAGGCCCAGCGCCTCCAGTTCGGCCGCGACGGCGCCGGCCGTGGCGCGGGTGACGCCCAGCTCGGCGGTGAGGACGGCACGGGTCGGCGCCCGGCCCGTGTGCACCAGTTCCAGCGCGGGGCCGAGGGCGCCGCGCCCACGGTCCAGGCGCGCTCTCGTGGTGGTCTCTTCCCCCGCCTTCCGGGGCTCCGCCATGCCGCTCATGAGGGCGAGTCTCCCATGATCCGGGCCGCTCGTGGCGGGGTGTGCTCACCCGGCGGACGACGCGAGTCCACTCACCCGCAGGGTGACGTTCAGCCGCCCGGTGAGCCCCAGCGCGGGAGGTGCCGTACCGGGCCGTACGCGCGGCACGCCGTGGTACGCGAGCCGGGAGGGGCCGCCGAAGACGAACAGGTCGCCGCCGCACAGTTCCAGGTCGGTCCAGGGCCGGTTCCGGGTCTCGGTGTTGCCGAAGCGGAACACGCAGGTGTCGCCGAGGCTCAGCGACACCACGGGCGCGTCCGAGCGCTCGTCGGCGTCGCGGTGCATGCCCATGCGGGCGTCCGCGTCGTAGAAGTTGATCAGCGCGATGTCGTACGGCTCCCCGGGGAGCGCGTCCGGGCCGAGCGCGTCGGTGACCGCGCGCCGGGCCAGGGCGTCCAGCCAGGGCGGGAAGGGCTTGACCGGGGAGCCGTCGCCGTCGACCGCCGTGGGGGCGTAGCCGTACGGGTACCAGTGGCGGCCGAGGCAGACCTGCCGGGCGGTCATCGTGCCGCCGCCGGGGGTGTGGACCGTGCGCAGTCCGGCCGGTGGGCGTGCCCACGCGCGGCAGGCGGCCAGGAGCGCGCGCTGCTCGTCCGCGTCCAGCCAGTCCGGGACGTGCACGGCGCCCGGGGCGGGGGCGGTCCGCTCGCGGGGGAACAGTTCCGCGTCCATGCGCCCCATCCTGCCCGACGACCGCCCGACCGGTCCTGAGCTGCGGCTCGGCTAGCCTGGGGAGCGATGAACGACCGTATGACGACTCCGTGGGGCGAGCTGGACCTGTCCCGCTTCCCCGAAGACCCCCGCGACCGGCTGCGTGCCTGGGACGCCTCCGACGCCTATCTGCTGCGGCATCTGGCCGGGGAAGGGGTGGACCTGTCGGGCGAGGTCGTCGTCCTGGGCGACCGCTGGGGCGCGCTGGCCACGGCGCTCGCCCCGCACCGGCCCGCGCAGATCACCGACTCCCATCTGGGCCAGGAGGCGACCCGCGCGAACCTGGCGCGGGCGGGTGTCGAGCCCGGCGCGGTGCGGCTGCTGACCACGCAGGACCCGGTGCCGGAGCGGGTGGACGTGCTGCTCGTGCGCGTGCCGAAGAGCCTGGCGCTCCTGGAGGACCAGCTCCACCGGCTGGCCCCGGCCGTGCACGCGGGGACGGTGATCATCGGCACCGGCATGGTGAAGGAGATCCACACCTCCACGCTCCAGCTGTTCGAGCGGATTCTGGGGCCGACGCGCACCTCGCTGGCCGAGCAGAAGGCCCGGCTGATCTTCTGCACCCCCGATCCGTCCCTCGCGCGGCCCGCGAACCCGTGGCCGTACGAGTACGCGCTGGAGGAGGGCATCGGCGTGGCCTCCGGGCGGCCCGTCGTCAACCACGCGGGTGTGTTCTGCGCCGACCGGCTCGACATCGGCACCCGGTTCTTCCTCGGGCACCTGCCGGCTCCGCGCGGCCGCCGGGTGGTGGACCTGGGCTGCGGCAACGGCGTGGTGGGTACGGCGATGGCACTGGCCGACCCGGCAGCCGAAGTGCTGTTCGTGGACGAGTCGTTCCAGGCGGCCGCGTCGGCGGAGGCCACCTACAAGGCCAACGGGGTGCCGGGGCATGCGGAGTTCCGGGTCGGGGACGGGCTCGCCGGGGTGGCGCCGGGCAGCGTGGACCTCGTGCTGAACAACCCGCCGTTCCACTCCCACCAGGCCACGACGGACTCGACGGCGTGGCGGATGTTCACCGGTGCCAAGCGCGCGCTGCGGCCGGGCGGTGAGCTGTGGGTGGTCGGCAACCGGCATCTGGGCTACCACGTGAAGCTGAAGCGGCTGTTCGGGAACTGCGAACTGGTCGCGAGCGACCCGAAGTTCGTGGTGCTGAAGGCCGTCAAGAAGAGCTAGTGGCCGCTGCGCCGAGGACGCCGATGATCCGGGCGGCCTCGGCGGCCATCGCCTCCCGGCCCGCTCGGAGGTAACCCCGGGAGTCGACGGCGTCGGGGCGTTCGGCGAGGTGCCGCCGGACGGCTGCGGTCAGGGCCGCGTTGAGCGCGGTGCCGACGTTGACCTTGCCGATGCCGCCCGCGACCGCGCGGGCCAGCGCGTCGTCCGGCACTCCGGATGAGCCGTGCAGGACGAGCGGGACGGGCAGCGTGGCGGAGAGCCGGCGCAGCAGCGTCTGGTCGAGGGTGGCGGTGCGGGTGGTCATGGCGTGCGCGCTGCCGATGGCGACGGCGAGGGCGTCCACTCCCGTGTCCGCGACGAACTCGTAGGCCTGGTCGGGATCGGTACGGGCGCCCGGTGCGTGCGCGTCCAGCGGCGGGCGTCCGCCCTTGCCGCCGATCTGCCCCAACTCCGCCTCGATCCACAGCCCTTGAGCGTGCGCCCAGGCGGCCGTGGCGCGCGTGGCGGCGAGGTTGTCGGCGTAGGGCAGCCCTGCGGCGTCGTACATCACCGAGCTGAATCCGGCCTCCGGCGCCTGGCGCAGCAGGTCGTCGCTCTGTACGTGGTCGAGGTGCAACGCGACGGGTACGGCGGCGTGTTCGGCTGCGGTGCGGGCGGCGCGGGCCAGCGGCAGCAGGCCTCCCGTGCGGAACTTGACGGTGTTCTCGCTGACTTGGAGGACCACGGGTGCCCGTGCGGTCTCGGCGCCGGTGACAACGGCCTCGATGTGTTCCAGGGTGACGATGTTGAAGGCGGCGACGGCGGAGCCGGAGCGGGCCGCCCGGGTGACCAGGTCGCCGGTGGTGGCGAGGGGCACGGTGTCTCCCTTCCGGGTGGTGTTTCCCTTCCGGTGCCGGATCAGGGGGTGAGGATCACCGAGCGGGTGAGGTGGCGCGGCCGGTCGGGGTCGAGGTCCCGGAGGGCGGCGACGGCGAGGGCGAGCCGCTGGGCGCGGACGAGTTCGGCGAGCGGGTCGAGGGTGCCCCCGATCCAGCGGGCACCGGTGGCCCGGACCTGTGCGGCCAGCCCCTCGGGAGCCGGGCCGAACATCCAGGTGGCGGTGGCTTCGGAGCTGATGCTGATCGGCCCGTGCCGGTACTCCATCGCCGGGTACGCCTCGGTCCAGGACAGCGAGGCCTCGCGCATCTTGAGCGCGGCCTCCTGGGCCAGTCCGGTGGTCCAGCCCCGGCCGAGGAAGGTGAACTCCGCGCAGTGCGCGAGGCCTTCGGGCAGCGGGGTGCCGAGCGCGGTGTGGGCGTCGGCGACGACGGCCGGGGTGTGCAGACCGAGGTGGGCGCGCAGGAGGGTGAGCGCGGTGGTGGCGAACCGGGTCTGCACGACGGAGCGTTCGTCGGCGTAGTCGAGGACGATCAGGTCGTCGGCGGCTTCCTTGACGGGGGTGGCGGGGTCGGCGGTGAGCGCGGTGGTCGGCGTACTCAACTCGGCGAGGAGATCCAGTACTTCCGTGGTGGTGCCGGAGCGGGTGAGGGCGAGGACGCGGTCGTAGGAGCGTCCGCGCGGGAATTCGGAGGCGGGGAAGGCGTCCGTCTCGCCGTGGCCGGCCGCCTCGCGCAGGGCGGCCGCGGCCTGGGCCATGTAGTACGAGGTGCCGCAGCCGGTGATCGCGACCCGCTCCCCCGGTGCGGGCAACGCGTCGGCGTGGCGGGCCACTTCGGCGGCCGCGCGGGTCCAGCACTCGGGCTGGCTGTTCAGCTCGTGCTCGGCATGGCTCATGCCACGTCCTCCCCGTTGCTGATCGCTCCCGACGGTACAGCGGGCGTTCACGCGCCTTCAAGGAGTGTGCGTCCGGTCCGGCGGGAGGACTCGCTCAGCCGAGCCAGCCCGGCCGGACGAGCCCGGACTCGTAGGCGAGGACGACGAGTTGGGCGCGGTCGCGGGCGCCGAGCTTCACCATGGCGCGGCTGACGTGGGTCTTGGCGGTGAGCGGGCTGACCACCAGGCGGCGGGCGATCTCCTCGTTGGACAGGCCGATGCCGACCAGCGCCATCACCTCGCGCTCCCGGTCGGTGAGCCGGGCGAGGGCGTCGGCGGCGGCCGGTTCCTTGGAGCGGGCGGCGAACTCCGCGATCAGCCGACGCGTGACGCCGGGTGACAGCAGGGCGTCCCCGTCGACCACGGCCCGTACCGCGCGCACGAGTTCGTCCGGCTCGGTGTCCTTGACGAGGAAGCCGGAAGCGCCGGAGCGGATGGCCTCGAAGACGTACTCGTCGAGTTCGAAGGTGGTCAGCATGATCACCTTCACGTCGGCGAGGGCGGGGTCCTCGGTGATGCGCCGGGTCGCGGCGAGGCCGTCCAGCACGGGCATCCGGATGTCCATCAGGACGACGTCGGGCCGCAGTTCGCGCACCTGGCGCAACGCCTCCGCGCCGTCGGCCGCCTCCCCGGCGATCGCGATGTCCGGCTGTGCGCCGAGCAGCGCGCCGAACCCGGCCCGGACCAGCGACTGGTCGTCCGCGAGCAGCACCCGGATCACCGCGCCTCCCCGGTCCGCGCGGGCAGGACGGCGAGCACGCGGAAGCCGCCGTCGGCGCGTGGTCCGGCCTCGATGGTGCCGCCGAGCGCGGCGGCGCGCTCGCGCATCCCGGCGAGGCCGTTGCCGGTGCCGCCCGCGTCGGCGCCGGTGGCGGGGCCGTCGTCGTCCACGGTGAGGCGCAGGCCGTCGGCGCCCTGCTCGAAACGTACGCGCGCGTGCCGGGAGCCCGAGTGGCGTACGACGTTGGTGAGGGCTTCCTGGAGGATGCGGAAGGCGGCCAGGTCGGCGCCGGGCGGCAGGCTCGGGGGCTCGCCCCGGACCTCGACGGTGAGTCCGGCGGCGGCCGCCTGCTCGACCAGTTCGGGGAGCCGGTCCAGGCCGGGAGCGGGGGCGCGCGGGGCGGCGCCGGGGGCGCGCAGGGTGTCGAGGACCTGGCGCATCTCGCCGAGCGCCTCCTTGCTCGCGGCCCGGATGGTGGTGAGCGCGGTGCGGGCCTGTTCGGGGTCCTGGTCGAGGAGCGCGAGGCCCATGCCGGCCTGGACGTTGATGACGGAGATGCTGTGCGCGAGCACGTCGTGCAGTTCGCGGGCGATCCGCAGCCGTTCCTCGTCCGCGCGGCGCTGGGCGGCGCGGGCGCGGTCCGCGCGTTCGCGGGCCCACTGTTCGCGCCGGACCCGGGCCAGCTCGGCCACGGCGACCACGGCCGCGACCCAGGTGGCGGCGACGATCTCCTGACCGGCGCTCGGGCCCGAGTCCCCGGCCGGCGGGAGGAAGCGGTAGAGCCAGAGCGCGATCAGCAGATGGCCCGCCCAGAGCAGGCCGAGCGCGGCCCACGCGGCACGCCGGTGCCCGGCCACGACCGCGCTGAAGCAGCCGACGGCGACGGTGAGGAACACCGGCCCGTAGGGGTAGCCCGCCGCCAGATAAGCCAGGGTGAGGACGGACGTGGCGAAGGCGACGGCCACCGGGTGGCGACGCCGCCACAGCAGGGCCACCGAGGCGGCGACCAGCAGCACGCGCCCGGCGAGGTCCGGCGCCTCCCGGTGCGGCTGGGCGTGCGCGGCGAAGGCCGATCCGGCGAGCACGACGGTGGTGATCAGCGCGGTGGAGAGCCAGGGCCACCGGGCGGCACGGTCAGGCGACTCCGGGGCGCCGTCGGTCCGGTGCCACCAGGGCGGTCCGTACCGCCACCACCCGGGTCCGTGCTGCTCTTCCATGCCTGCCACGCTAGACGCCGCCGGGGTGCGGGGGCGTCGGCCGGGCGTGGTGATCACGCGTACTCCCCGCGGAGTACGTGAGACCGGGCCGAGGGACCTCACGCCCCCGTCAGCCCCACGCTCTCCCCCAGCCGCCCCGCCGCGTACCGGAAGAGTTCCGCGCGGTCGGTCACCATCCTGTTGAACTGCCCGAACACCTCGAATCCGACCAGCCCGAACAGCTCGGACCAGGCGGCCACCATGGCGGGCGCGGCCTCGGGCGGCAGGGCCGGGGAGATGTCCGCGGTGAGGCGCTCGGCCTCGGCGCGCAGCTCGGCGGGCAGGGGCGGGAGCGCGCGGCCGGTGCCGTCCCGGTGGGCGTCGCCGACGATGCCGACGAGGAGCAGTCCGACGCGGGCGGCGGAGGGCACGGTGGTCGGGGGCGCGGCGTAGCCGGGCACGGGTGAGCCGTAGATGAGCGCGTACTCGTGGGGGTGGCCGAGCGCCCAGGCGCGTACCGCCTCGCAGACGGTGGTCCAGCGGCGCAGCGGGGCCGTGCCGTCCGGGAGGGCCGCGTGGGCGGTCTCGGCGGCCTCGCCGAGGGAGTCGTAGGCGTCGATGATGAGCGCGGTGAGGAGGTCGTCGCGGCTCGGGAAGTAGCGGTAGAGCGCGGAGGACACCATCCCCAGCTCGCGCGCCACCGCCCGCAGGGAGAGCTTGGCGGCGCCCTCGGCCGCGAGCTGTCTGCGGGCCTCGTCCTTGATGGCCGCGGTGACCTCGGTCCTGGCCCGCGCGCGGGCGCCCTGTGTGGTGCTCATACGACGAGTCTGCCATGGAACGAGAGCGGCGCCCACAAAAGAGAGCACTGCTCTTGCGCGAGAGCACCGCTCTGGGCACACTGGAGGAAAGCGAGAGCACCGCTCTCCCACAGCATGGGGGTCCTCATGTCGTCTTCGCCGTCGCCGTACTACGTCCAGGGCAGCCCGATGGCCGTCCGCTTCAACAACCTCGTCGGCCGGCTCGCCCGGCTCGGGATCAGCTTCGCGGGCAGCGCCGAGCTGTCGGTGCGGGGCCGCAAGAGCGGGGTGATGCAGCGCGTCCCGGTCAATCCGCACACCCACGAGGGCGGGCAGTACCTGGTCTCCGCGCGCGGCCACTCCCAGTGGGTGCGCAACATGCGCGCGGCGGGCGGCGGGGAGCTGCGGGTCGGCCGCAAGGTGCGGACGTTCACGGCGGTGGAGCTGCCGGACGCCGAAAAGCCGGCCGTCATACGGACCTACCTGGAGCGCTGGGGCTGGCAGGTAGACGCGTTCTTCGCGGGCGTGACCGCCAAGTCCTCCGACGCGGAGATCCTGGCGGCCGCCCCCGACCATCCGGTGTTCCGGATCACCGTCGCGGACTGACGGTGACCTCGGCGGCGCCCCCGGTGCCTTTGGCGCCCTCGGCGCCCGTCACGAGTCGACGAGGTCCTCGTCCGCCTCCGTCACGGCCGCCGCGTGCCCCCGGTCGAGCAGGGCGATCGTGCGCTGGGCGAGCGGGCGGGACCTGACCATCTCGCCGAGCGAGGACGCGCCGCTGGTGATGTCCCGGAACGCCTTCCAGGCGGGGCGGAAGCCGGTCAGGGCGGCGTGGAAGAGGCCGGGACGGCGTTCGAAGGCGGCCAGCAGCCGCTTGCCGACGCTCATCTCCACCCCGAGGCCCGCCTTGACGGCGAAGGCGTAGTTGAGGGCCTGGCGGCGGGTGTCCACCGCGTCGTGGGCCTCGGCGATGCGCACCGCCCACTCCCCCGCGAGCCGGCCCGAGCGCAGCGCGAAGGAGATGCCCTCGCGGGTCCAGGGCTCAAGCAGCCCCGCCGCGTCGCCGCAGACCAGCACCCGGCCGCGGGAGAGCGGGGAGTCCTCGGCGCGGCAGCGGGTCAAGTGCCCGGAGGAGACGCTCGGTTCGAACCCGGCGAGGCCGAGGCGGGCGACGAAGTCCTCCAAGTACCGCTTGGTGGCCGCGCCTTCACCACGCCGCGAGATCACGCCGACGGTCAGGGTGTCGCCCTTGGGGAAGACCCAGCCGTAACTGCCGGGCAGCGGGCCCCAGTCGAGGAGCACCCGGCCCTTCCAGTCCTCGGCGACGGTGTCGGGCACCGGGATCTCCATCTCAAGACCGAGGTCGACCTGGTCCATCTTGACGCCGACGTGGGCCCCTATCCGGCTGGCGCTGCCGTCGGCGCCGACGACCGCGTGGGCCAGCACCGTCTCGCCGCCCTGGAGCACCACGGCGACCGTGCGCCGGTCCGGGACCGCCGAGCCGTGCTGCTCGACGCGCTGCACGGTGGCGCCGGTGCGCAGTTCGGCGCCGGCCTTCTGCGCGTGCTCGACCAGCTGCTGGTCGAACTCGGGCCGGTTGATGAGCCCGAACAGCGTCTGCTTGGAGCGCCGGGTGCGGGTGAAGCGGCCGTCGTGCGAGAACGTGACCGCGTGCACCCGGTCCTTCAGGGGCAGTTCGAAGCCGGGGGGCAGCGCGTCGCGCGAGGGGCCGATGATGCCGCCGCCGCAGGTCTTGTAACGGGGCAGTTCGGCCTTCTCCAGCAGAAGGACGCGCCGTCCCGCGACCGCCGCCGCGTAGGCGGCCGAGGCCCCCGCGGGTCCCGCGCCCACCACGACGACGTCCCAGACCCGCTGCACGTCGTCCGCCGAAGAGTTCTCGCCGCTCACGATGGTCTACCGCTCCGATCCAGCCGATGCCGCTCTCCCGGGCTCCCGGCCGCACCGGAGCGGGGAACCCCTGTCATCCGGCATCCTACGGCGATCACGGCCGAGGCCCACTGTGGGAGGATCGGGGGTATCCCAGCAGTTCAACGTCGCGTCACCGCGTCGCACCCACGAGGAGCGTGCCCCATGCCGTCGAATCCGGTCGCCGAGACCGTCGCCTCGCTCATGCCCCGCGCCAAGGCGGAGCTGACCGAGCTGGTTGCCTTCAAGTCGGTGGCGGACTTCGCGCAGTTCCCCAGGAGCGAGAGCGAGGGCGCCGCGAACTGGATCGCGGACGCGCTGCGCGCCGAGGGCTTCACCGACGTGGCCCTGCTCGACACCCCGGACGGCACCCAGTCGGTCTACGGCTATCTGCCCGGCCCCGAGGGCGCGAAGACCGTGCTCCTCTACGCGCACTACGACGTGCAGCCGCCGCTGGACGAGTCCGCGTGGACGACTCCGCCGTTCGAGCTGACCGAGCGGAACGGCCGCTGGTACGGGCGCGGCAGCGCCGACTGCAAGGGCGGCCTGATCATGCACCTGCTGGCGCTGCGCGCCCTCAAGGCGGACGGCGGTGTCCCGGTCTCCGTCAAGGTGATCGTGGAGGGCTCGGAGGAGCAGGGCACCGGCGGTCTGGAGCGCTACGCCGAGCAGCACCCCGAGCTGCTCGCGGCCGACGCCATCGTCATCGGCGACGCGGGCAACTTCCGTGTCGGTCTGCCGACCGTGACCAGCACCCTGCGCGGCATGACCCTGGTCCGCGTCCAGGTGGACACCCTCGCCGGGAACCTGCACTCGGGCCAGTTCGGCGGCGCCGCCCCGGACGCGCTCGCCGCGCTGATCCGGGTCCTGGACTCGCTGCGCGCCGAGGACGGTTCGACCACGGTGGACGGGCTCGCGGCCGCCGAGCACTGGGACGGCCTGGAGTACACCGAGGAGCAGTTCCGCTCGGACGCCAAGGTGCTCGACGGGGTCGGTCTGATCGGCGACGGTTCGGTGGCGGACCGCATCTGGGCCCGGCCCGCCGTCACGGTCCTCGGCATCGACTGCCCGCCGGTCGTCGGCGCGACCCCGTCGGTGCAGTCGAGCGCCCGCGCGCTGATCAGCCTCCGGGTGCCGCCGGGCACGGACGCCACCGAAGCGTCCAAGCTGCTCCAGGCCCACCTGGAGACCCGTGTGCCGTGGGGCGCCCGCGTCAGCACCGAGCAGATCGGCAGCGGCCAGCCCTTCCGCGCCGACACCACCAGCCCGGCCTACCAGGCGATGGCCACCGCCATGGCCGCCGCCTACCCGGGCGAGACCATGCAGTACGCGGGCCAGGGCGGCTCCATCCCGCTCTGCAACACCCTCGCCGCCCTCTACCCCGAGGCGGAAATCCTCCTGATCGGCCTCAGCGAGCCCGAGGCCCAGATTCACGCGGTCGACGAGAGCGTGTCCCCCGAGGAACTGGAGCGCCTCTCGATCGCCGAGGCCCTGTTCCTCCAGGAGTACGCGGCAAACTGACCCGCCCTCCGTGACGGCCCCCGGCACCCGACGCCGCCGGGGGCCGTTCCCTTACGCCTACGCCTGGTACAGCCCGCCCGAGCCGTAGGCCCAGAAGACCCTGCGCCCGAGCGTGTTCGCCCGCGTTCCGCTCGCGCAGGCGTCGGACGCCCATCGGATCACCGGGTCCCGCTGCAGCCTCGGGAAGGTGGTCCTGCCCGTAAGGACCTTTCGGGCCAGCGGCGCGTCCGCGACCCGGTCCCGGTCAGGTGGGCGTCTCCAGACCGGTGAGGAGTTGGGCGACGTCGAGTCCGGCGGTGAGGTACTCCTCGAAGATCCGGTTGCCCAGGGCCCAGGGAGACCTCCGGCGCCGGATGAGGGCGATGGCTGCGGCGGGCTCGTGGCCCAGTTCGACAAGCGTCTGTCCGACGAGGAGACCGGAGCGGTTGAGGCCGGCATTGCAGCGGATCAAGGTGCGTTGTCCGGCGCCGACGGCTTGGGCCGCGTGCCGGGCGAGCTGTCGTACGAGGCCGAGCTGCGCGGCGGTCAGGGGTTCGTCGGGGATCTCGGCCACACGGTGGCCGACGTCCGGGGCGGGCCCGTGTCCCGGGGCGGTGAACAGGCTGATCACCAGGTCGAACTCACTGCCCACGACGGCTCGTCGGACGTCACCCGGGCCGGGCGACCAGTAGTGGCCCCCCATCCACAGTCCCGGCACGATCTCGCTCCAGGGCTCCTCCGGCTCGGGATTGCCACGGCTCTTGCTGCGTGTCCTCACCCGGAGCCCCTTCGCCCGCCCTACGCCCGAGTGCGTTCAGCCCACCGGCGTTCCCGCCTCAAGATAGATCGCCGCTCCCCGCTCGCGTGCCCGCAGGGCCCAGCGGAGGCGTTCGTAGCGGACCGGGGGGAGCATGGCGGCGGCCTCGTGTTCGGAGGCGAAGCGCCAGGCGCGGAGTTCGGGGCCGGGGAGGTGGACGCGGGCGGCTTCGGCGGGGTCGAGGCGGCCGCCGTCGAAGAGGAGGCGCAGCCCGCCGTAGCGGGGCGGGTCGGGGCGTTCCCAGTCGACGACGAGCAGCCGGGGCACCTCCCGCAGCCGTATGCCGGTCTCCTCGGCGACCTCGCGCATCCCGGCGCGGGCCGGGGCCTCGCCGGGTTCGACCACGCCACCGGGGAACTCCCAGCCGGGCTTGTAGGTGGGGTCGACCAGGAGCACCTTGTCGTCCTCGTCGAAGAGGAGCACGCCGGCCGCCAGGGTCTCGGCGGTGGGCTCGGGGGTCTGCACGATGTCGCAGGGGCGGGCCGCCCCGCTGCCGACGGCCTCGGTGACGCGCAGGGCGGCCTCGTACGGGGTGAGGGGACCGGTGTCGATCAGGTGGGCGTCGGCGGCGAGCCAGGAGGCGAGGGCGGCGCGGTAGGGCTCGATGTGGTCGTAGGACCACTGGCGCACCCGTATCTCGCCGTCGGGGAGGTCCGGAGGTATCTCGCGGTCGGCTATCCGCGCGCGCAGGATCGTTTCGGCCGGGGCGAGGACCAGGTGGCGCACGGAGATGCGGCGGGCGGCGAGACCGCCGAAGATCTCGTCCCGGTACTCCTGGCGCAGCAGGGTCATCGGCACGACCAGCGTGCCGCCCAGCTCGGCGAGCATCGCGGCCGCCGTGTCGATGACCAGGCGGCGCCAGATCGGCAGGTCCTGGAAGTCGCCGACCTCGGCCAGGTGCTTGGCGGGCAGCAGCCGGGACAGCTCCGCGCCGATGGTCTCGGGGTCGAAGAGCGTGCTGTTCGGGATCAGTTCCATCAGTTCCCGTGCGGTGGTGGTCTTGCCCGCTCCGAACGCGCCGTTGATCCAGACGACGGTCACGGTTCCCCCTCTTCTGTTGGCCCCCTGGGGCTTGCCCGTTCCACCCTGCCACGGAAACCACGCCCAGTTGAGGGCGCACAGCACGGCGCCGGGCGCCCCGGCCCCCGGGGGGGCGCCCCGGGGGGGGGGGGGGACCCCGACCCAGCGGGGGCCCCGGCACGGCGAGGGTCAGATGGG
>NZ_JBEXEQ010000041.1:0-18686 GCF_040703155.1 Streptomyces sp. NPDC005435 | reverse complement strand
CGGCCTCGCGGCCGTTCCGACGTCTCAAACCTTAGCGGATCAACCCCGGCAGTTCCTAATCGAGCTGCCGAGCTCCATTCGAATTGAATTCGGACGTGCCGAAAACAATCCCGAACGGGAGATCGTGCTGGTGGTTGGAGTGCCGCTTACGCGGCGGAGGTGCCACCACAGAACCGTTACGGCTCCGGGGCAGACCAAGAACTCTACGGGTCTGGCCAGGGGGTGTCAACCCTGGATGTCAAGATTTTTTCCAGCGGGGGTACGGCAGAGGCCCCCCGACCGGAGCCGGGAGGCCTCTGCGCAGGTCAGAGCGTCGGAGGTCAGACCTCGACGACGACCGGGAGAATCATCGGGCGCCGACGGTAGGTGTCCGAGACCCACTTGCCGAGCACACGACGGATGAGCTGCTGGAGCTGGTGGGGCTCCACGACGCCGTCCTGGGCGGACTTCTCCAGCGTCTCGGTGATCTTCGGCAGGATCTCGGCGAAGGCCGAGTCGTCGATGCCGGAGCCGCGGGCCTGGATGTGCGGGCCGCCCGTGATCTTGCCGGTGGTCGAGTCCATGACCACGTAGACCGAGATGATGCCCTCGTCGCCGAGGATCTTGCGGTCCTTCAGGGCCGGCTCGCCGACCTCGCCGACGGAGAGACCGTCGACGTAGACGTAACCGGCCTGGACCTTGCCCGCGATCTTGGCCTTGCCCTTGATCAGGTCGACCGCGACGCCGTCCTCGGCGATCACGATGCGGTCGTGCGGGACGCCCGTCGCGGCACCCAGCTCGGCGTTGGCGCGCAGATGGCGCCACTCGCCGTGCACCGGCATCAGGTTCTTGGGCCTGCAGATGTTGTAGAAGTACAGCAGCTCGCCGGCCGAGGCGTGGCCGGAGACGTGCACCTTGGCGTTGCCCTTGTGGACGACGTTGGCGCCCCAGCGGGTCAGGCCGTTGATCACGCGGTAGACCGCGTTCTCGTTGCCGGGGATGAGGGACGAGGCCAGGATGACCGTGTCGCCCTCGACGATCCGGATCTGGTGGTCGCGGTTGGCCATCCGGGACAGGGCCGCCATCGGCTCGCCCTGGGAACCCGTGCAGACCAGCACGACCTTGTCGGCCGGCAGGTCGTCCAGCTGCTTGACGTCGACGACCAGGCCCGGCGGGACCTTCAGGTAGCCGAGGTCCCGCGCGATGCCCATGTTGCGGACCATGGAGCGGCCGACGAAGGCGACCTTGCGGCCGTACTTCTGGGCGGTGTCCAGGATCTGCTGGATGCGGTGCACATGGCTGGCGAAGCTCGCCACGATGATGCGGCTGTGCGCACCGGCGAAGACGTTGTCCAGCACGTTGGAGATGTCGCGCTCGGGCGGGACGAAGCCGGGTACCTCGGCGTTCGTGGAGTCCGAGAGGAGGAGGTCGATGCCCTCCTCGCTCAGCCGCGCGAAGGCGTGCAGGTCGGTGAGCCGGCCGTCCAGCGGCAGCTGGTCCATCTTGAAGTCACCGGTGTGCACGACCATGCCGGCCGGGGTGCGGATGGCGACCGCGAGGGCGTCCGGGATGGAGTGGTTGACCGCGACGAACTCGAGGTTGAAGGGACCGACCTGCTCACGGTCGCCCGCCTCCACCTCCAGGGTGTACGGCCGGATCCGGTGCTCCTGGAGCTTGGCCTCGATCAGCGCGAGGGTGAGCTTGGAGCCGATCAGCGGGATGTCCGGCTTCTCGCGGAGCAGGTAGGGCACGGCGCCGATGTGGTCCTCGTGGCCGTGCGTGAGGACGATGCCCTCGATGTCGTCGAGGCGGTCCCGGATGGACGAGAAGTCCGGCAGGATCAGGTCGACGCCGGGCTGCTCCTCCTCGGGGAAGAGGACGCCGCAGTCGACGATCAGCAGGCGGCCGTCGTACTCGAAGACCGTCATGTTCCGGCCGATCTCACCGAGACCGCCGAGCGGAGTGACCCGCAGGCCGCCCTTGGCGAGCGGCGGCGGGGGGGCGAGTTCAGGGTGCGGATGACTCAAAAGACTCTCCTGACCACCCACGCCACGTACCGGGGGGCACGTGGCGCGGGTGACGTTCGTGCGTGCAGTTGTCGATTCAGTTGTGAAGCTCAGGTGGTGCGGAAGTCTGTTGTCAGAGCTGTACCCCGCCGGCGGCGAGATCGAGCTTGAGCTGTGCGGTCTCTTCGGCCGAGCATTCGACCATGGGCGCGCGCAGCGGGCCCGCGGGCAGGCCCTGGAGGGCGAGGGCGGCCTTGGTGGTCATGACGCCCTGGGTGCGGAAGACGCCGGTGTAGACCGGGAGCAGCTTCTGGTGGATCTCGGTGGCCTTGACGACGTCGCCCGAGGTGTAGGCGTCGACGAGCGCGCGCAGGTCGGGGGCGACCAGGTGGCCGACGACGGAGACGAAGCCGACGGCGCCGACGGACAGCAGCGGCAGGTTCAGCATGTCGTCGCCGGAGTACCAGGCGAGGCCGGAGCGGGCGATGGCCCAGCTGGCGCGGCCGAGGTCGCCCTTGGCGTCCTTGTTGGCCACGATCCGGGGGTGCTCGGCGAGGCGGACCAGCGTCTCGGTGCTGATCGGGACGCCGGAGCGGCCGGGGATGTCGTAGAGCATGACCGGCAGGCCGGTCGCGTCGGCGACGGTGGTGAAGTGCCGGTACAGGCCCTCCTGCGGGGGCTTGTTGTAGTACGGCGTGACGACCAGGAGGCCGTGGGCGCCGGCGGCCTCGGCCTGGCGGGCCAGCTCGGTGCTGTGACGGGTGTCGTTGGTGCCGACTCCGGCGACGACGTGGGCGCGGTCGCCGACCGCCTCGATGACGGCCCGGACGAGGTCCGCTTTCTCCGCGTCGCTGGTGGTGGGGGACTCGCCGGTGGTGCCGTTGACGATCAGGCCGTCGTTGCCTGCGTCCACCAGGTGGGCGGCGAGCCGCTGCGCGCCGTCGAGGTCGAGTGCGCCGTCCGCCGTGAAGGGCGTGACCATGGCGGTGAGGACCCGCCCGAAGGGGGTC
Organism: Streptomyces sp. NPDC005435; assembly: GCF_040703155.1. Lineage (NCBI taxonomy): Bacteria > Bacillati > Actinomycetota > Actinomycetes > Kitasatosporales > Streptomycetaceae > Streptomyces > Streptomyces sp. NPDC005435. The sequence goes on along the minus strand of NZ_JBEXEQ010000041.1, from coordinate 15,691 downwards.
TGCGGAGTCGAGGTCGGAGCCATGGGTGACACGCTACTCGGTACTCGATCCATGGTCGTCCCGTGGGGTGCCGGGTAAGTCAGGACAAAAGAGGAGCCCGGCACTGCCTGCTCGGGGGTTCAAGCAGTGCCGGGTCCGTTTGATCAGGCTAGATGAACTTCGCTAAATGCCGCAATACGGACACTTCGCAAGCTTGCTCCGTACATCCGTTCCGTCGAGGGGAACGGGGCTTCGTTTTTACGGGGCGACCCGGCCGTTGGCGTTGAAGGCGGCGTACGTGAGCGGCATGAGTTCCGCCCACTTGGCCTCCATCCGTTCGCCCACCATCTCGATCTCGCGCTGCGGGAAGGAGGGCACCTTGGCCAGCTCGTGCTGGGTGCGCAGGCCGAGGAAGTGCATCAGCGAGCGGGCGTTGCAGGTGGCGTACATCGAGGAGTAGAGGCCGACGGGGAGGGCGGCGCGGGCGACCTCGCGGGCGACGCCCTCGGCGAGCAGCTTCTGGTAGGCCGCGTACGCCTGCTCGTAGGACTCCGTCAGGGTGTCGCGCACCGCCTCGTACTGGGCGGGGCTGCCCTCGACGAAGACGTACTTGCCCGGACGGCCCTCCTGGACCAGCTTGCGGGAGGTGTCGGGGACGTAGAAGACCGGCTCCAGCTCCCGGTAGCGGCCCGACTCCTCGTTGTACGACCAGCCGACGCGGTGCCGCATGAACTCGCGGAAGACGAAGATCGGGGCGCTGATGAAGAAGGTCAGCGAGTTGTGCTCGAACGGGCTGCCGTGCCGGTCGCGCATCAGGTAGTTGATCAGCCCCTTGGAGCGCTCCGGGTCCTTCCCCAGCTCGTCCAGGGACTGCTCGCCGAGCGTGGAGACGCGGGCGGCGAAGAGGACGTCGGCGTCCGACGCGCTGGATTTCACCAGTTCGACGGTGACGTCGCTGCGGAGGGTGAGCGGCTGGGGGGTGGTCACGCGGATCCTTCCATCACTTCCGGGTTTGCGCCCACCATACGGGGCACGCGCACCCTCTCAGGACACCACCACCTCACCGCAAAGATCCCATCCAGCGGGTTTTCCTGACATGGGCACCTTTTGGGCCAATCGCTCGTCTGTATGAATGAGCCGCATCCCCATACGCCCCGAAACCCCCGAGAGGAGACACGCCCCCCATGTTCCGACGCCGTGAGCCCGTGCCCTTCGCCTTCCTCGCCGAAGCCGACAGGTTCCGCGGCAATGTCACTCCCCCGCCCCGCGAGCGGGCGTCCGCAGGCGAGATAGCCGGGCGCTGGCTGCTGGGGCTCACGCTCGTCGCGGGCCTGGTCGGCTCGCTCATGCTCGGCATGCCGGCGCTCTCCACGCCCGGCACTCCGCAGGACCCGCAGCCCCAGGCGGCGCAGGGGCACTGACCCCAACGGCGGTCCATGGCTGGTGAGCGCGATCACCGGCGGATAGCCTCACCGGGCACAGCCCACGCGACCGAGTGAGGAACAGCCGTGCCCCTCCCCTTCCTGACGGCCGACCGCACCACCGAGGCGGCGCCCGAGAGTTCGCTGCCGTACGACGACCGGGACCGCTGGCGGCGGCCGTACCGCCCCGGTCCCTGGCGGGTGGGCGGGGTGGCCGTGGGGCTGCTGCTGTCGTCCTTCGTGCTGTTCGCCGCGGTGCTCATCGCCCTCACCGGCTCGGCGGCCTCCGCCGGGGCGATCTTCGGGCTGGCCTTCGCGATCATCCTCGCCGCGCTGCGGGTGCTGCGCATGGGCGTGTGGGTGAGCGAGCGCGGGCTGCGCCAGGTGGGCTTCCTGGTGACGCGTACGGTCCCCTGGCAGCGGGTGGCCTCGGTACGGACCGCGCAGCAGCCGGTGCGCTGGCTGGGGCTGCCGCGCACGGTGCAGGGGCAGGCGCTGACGCTGGTGCGCGCCGACCGGGCGCCCGACGAGACCGCGCCGCTGCTCACCACGCACGGTCTGGACTTCCTGAACCGGCCGGCCGGGTTCGACCGGGCGGCGGACGCGGTGGAGGCGTGGGCGGCGGAGTACCGGCCGCACTGAGCACGGACGTACGGAAAAAGGGGCCGTCCCGCGTCGTCGCGGGGCGGCCCCTTCCGCTGTCGCCGGGCTTCGGCGGTCAGACCGGTACGGGCCTGCCGTCGTGCAGGGCGATGGCGCGCTGCATCGCCTTGCGGGCGCGCGGGGTGTCGCGGGCGTCGTGGTAGGCGACGGCGAGCCGGAACCAACTGCGCCAGTCGTCGGGGGCGGCCTCGGTCTCGGCCCTGCGGCGGGCGAAGACCTCGTCGGCCGAGTCGCGGTCGATCCGGCCGCCCGGGGTGCGCTTCAGCTCGTCGACGGGCAGGGCGCCCTCGGCCTCCAGCTCGGCGGCGAGGGCGTTGGCCCGGCGGACGAACTGGGTGTTCTTCCACAGGAACCACACACCGATGACGGGCAGGATCAGCACCGCCACCCCGAAGGTGACGGTGAGGAGCGTGCCGGACTCGATGAGCATCACGCCCCGGCTGCCGACCAGGACGAAGTAGAAGACCAGGACGGCGGCCGTGACGAGGTAGGTGATCTTCGCGCGCATGACGGGGCTCTCAGCCGAGGTCGAGGAAGTTCTCCAGGCCGAAGGTCAGGCCCGGGGTGGACACCACGCGGCGCACACCGAGCAGGATGCCCGGCATGAAGCTGCTGTGGTGCAGGGAGTCGTGGCGGATGGTGAGGGTCTCGCCCTCGGCGCCGAGCAGCACCTCCTGGTGCGCGAGGAGGCCGCGCAGCCGGACCGCGTGCACGGGAACGCCGTCCACGTCGGCGCCGCGGGCACCGTCCAGGGCGGTGACCGTGGCGTCGGGCGCCGGGGCCGTCCCCGCCGCGCGGCGGGCCTCGGCGATGAGCTGGGCGGTGCGCGTGGCGGTGCCGGAGGGGGCGTCCACCTTGTTGGGGTGGTGCAGCTCGACGACCTCGACGGACTCGAAGTACGGCGCGGCGATCTGCGCGAACTTCATGGTGAGGACGGCGCCGATGGAGAAGTTGGGCGCGATGAGCACGCCGGTCTCCGGGGACAGCTCCAGCCGGCCCCTCAGCTGCGCGAGGCGGTCCTCGGTCCAGCCGGTGGTGCCGACGACCGCGTGGATGCCGTGGCGCACGCAGAAGTCGAGGTTGCCCATCACCGAGGCCGGGGTGGTCAGCTCTACGGCGACCTGGGCGCCGGTGTCGACCAGGGTCTCCAGTTTGTCGCCCCGGCCGAGGGCGGCGACCAGCTCCATGTCCTCGGCCGCCTCGACGGCTCGTACCGCCTCGGACCCGATGCGGCCGTTCGCACCCAGGACCGCCACGCGCAGCTTGCTCATCTTCCGTTTCCTTACACCCAGTTGGGGACCGAGGGATCAGGCGACCGCGTCGTGCAGCCGCGCGGCCTGCTTGTCCTTGAGCGGGCCGATGACCGACAGCGACGGGCGCTGTCCCAGGATCTCGCGGGCGACCGACCGGACCTCGTCCGGGGTCACCAGGGCTATCCGGGTCAGCATCTCGTCCACCGACATCTGCTCGCCCCAGCACAGCTCGCTCTTGCCGATGCGGTTCATCAGCGCGCCGGTGTCCTCCAGGCCGAGGACGGTGGAGCCCTTGAGCTGGCCGACGGCGCGGGCGATCTCGTCGTCGGTGAGACCGTGCTCGGCCACGTGGTCCAGCTCGTCGCGGCAGATCTTCAGCACGTCGGACACCTGGCTCGGCCTGCAGCCCGCGTAGACGCCGAAGAGGCCGCAGTCGGCGAAGCCGGAGGTGTACGAGTACACGCTGTAGCACAGGCCGCGCTTCTCGCGGACCTCCTGGAAGAGCCGGGAGGACATGCCGCCGCCGAGGGCGGTGTTCAGCACGCCCATGGCCCAGCGGCGGTCGTCGGTGCGGGCGAGGCCCGGCATGCCGAGGACGACGTGCGCCTGCTCGGTCTTGCGGCCGAGCAGCTCGACGCGTCCGGCGGCGCGGATCGCGCGGCGGCCCTCGCGCGGGGCGGCCGGCCGGGCGTCGGTGTTCGTCAGGGCGCCGGCCCGCTCGAAGGCGGTACGGACCTGGCGTACGACCTTGGCGTGGTCGATGTTGCCCGCGGCCGCGACCACGAGGCGGGTCGGGTCGTAGTGCTTCTTGTAGAAGCGGCGGATGCGGTCGGCCGTGAGGGCGTTGACCGTGTCCACGGTGCCGAGGACCGGGCGGCCGAGGGCGTTGTCACCGAACATGGTGTGCGCGAACAGGTCGTGCACACAGTCGCCCGGGTCGTCCTCGGTCATCGCGATCTCTTCGAGGATGGCGCCGCGTTCGACGTCGACGTCCTCCTCGCGGATCAGGGAGCCGGTCAGCATGTCGCACACCACGTCGATGGCGAGCGGAAGGTCGGTGTCGAGCACGCGCGCGTAGTAGCACGTGTACTCCTTGGCGGTGAACGCGTTCATCTCGCCGCCGACCGCGTCGAGCGCGGAGGAGATGTCCAGGGCGGACCTGCGGCCGGTGCCCTTGAAGAGCAGGTGCTCCAGGTAGTGCGTGGCACCGTTGAGCGCGGGGGTCTCGTCACGGGAGCCGACGTTCGCCCAGATGCCGAAGGTGGCCGAGCGCACGGAGGGCAGCGTCTCGGTGACGATGCGCAGGCCGCCCGGGAGGGTGGTCCTGCGGACGGTGCCGATGCCGTTGGTGCCCTTGATCAGGGTTTGGGTACGGGCGACGGCCCGCACCTCCGAAGAGGTGCGGGCCGTCGCCTTGAAGCCACGGGACGTCACTTGTCGGCGTCGTCCTTCTTGGTCTCGTCCGAGCCTTCCTCGCCCTCGATCACGGGGATGAGGGAGAGCTTGCCGCGCGAGTCGATCTCGGCAATCTCGACCTGGACCTTCTGGCCCACACCGAGCACGTCCTCGACGTTCTCCACGCGCTTGCCGCCGGCGAGCTTGCGGATCTGCGAGATGTGCAGCAGACCGTCCTTGCCGGGCATCAGCGAGACGAAGGCGCCGAAGGTGGTCGTCTTCACGACCGTACCCAGGTAGCGCTCGCCGACCTCGGGCATCGTCGGGTTGGCGATGCTGTTGATCGTGGCGCGGGCGGCCTCGGCGGCCGGGCCGTCGGAGGCACCGATGTAGATGGTGCCGTCGTCCTCGATCGTGATCTCGGCGCCGGTGTCCTCCTGAATCTGGTTGATCATCTTGCCCTTGGGGCCGATGACCTCACCAATCTTGTCCACCGGGATCTTGACGGTGATGATCCGGGGCGCGTTCGGGGACATGGCGTCCGGCCGGTCGATGGCCTCGGTCATCACATCGAGGATGTGGAGACGGGCGTCGCGGGCCTGCTTGAGGGCCGCGGCCAGGACGGAGGCCGGGATGCCGTCCAGCTTGGTGTCGAGCTGGAGGGCGGTCACGAAGTCCTTCGTGCCGGCGACCTTGAAGTCCATGTCGCCGAAGGCGTCCTCCGCACCGAGGATGTCGGTGAGGGTGACGTAGTGCGTCTCGCCGTCGGCCTGCTCGGAGATCAGGCCCATGGCGATACCGGCGACGGGGGCCTTGAGCGGCACACCGGCGTTCAGCATCGACATGGTGGAGGCGCAGACCGAGCCCATGGACGTCGAACCGTTGGAGCCGAGGGCCTCGGACACCTGGCGGATCGCGTAGGGGAACTCCTCGCGCGTCGGCAGCACCGGCACGAGGGCGCGCTCGGCGAGGGCGCCGTGGCCGATCTCGCGGCGCTTCGGGGAGCCGACGCGGCCGGTCTCACCGACGGAGTACGGCGGGAAGTTGTAGTTGTGCATGTAGCGCTTGCGGGTCACCGGGGAGAGGGTGTCCAGCTGCTGCTCCATGCGGAGCATGTTCAGGGTGGTGATGCCCAGGATCTGGGTCTCGCCACGCTCGAACAGCGCCGAGCCGTGCACGCGCGGGATGGCCTCGACCTCGGCGGCGAGCGTACGGATGTCCGTGACGCCGCGGCCGTCGATGCGCTTCTTCTCCTTGATCACGCGCTCGCGGACCAGCTGCTTGGTCAGCGAGCGGTAAGCGGCGGAGATCTCCTTCTCGCGGCCCTCGAACTCCGGCAGGAGCTTCTCGGCGGCGAGCGCCTTGACGCGGTCCAGCTCGGCCTCGCGCTCCTGCTTGCCCGCGATGGTGAGGGCCTGGGCCAGCTCCGGCTGGACGGCCTTCTTCAGCGCCTCGTACACGTCGTCCTGGTAGTCCAGGAAGACCGGGAACTCGCCCTCGGGCTTGGCGGCCTTGGAGGCGAGGTCGGACTGGGCGCGGCACAGGACCTTGATGAAGGGCTTGGCGGCTTCGAGACCGGCGGCGACGACTTCCTCGGTCGGCGCCTCGGCGCCGCCCTCGACGAGCTTGATCGTCTGGTCGGTGGCCTCGGCCTCAACCATCATGATCGCGACGTCGCCGTCCTCCAGGACGCGGCCGGCGACCACCATGTCGAAGACGGCGTCCTCGAGCTCGGTGTGCGTCGGGAACGCGACCCACTGGCCGCGGATCAGCGCGACGCGAACGCCGCCGATCGGGCCGGAGAAGGGCAGGCCGGCCAGCTGCGTCGACGCGGACGCGGCGTTGATCGCCACGACGTCGTACAGGTGGTCGGGGTTGAGCGCCATGATCGTGGCGACGATCTGGATCTCGTTGCGCAGGCCCTTCTTGAAGGACGGGCGCAGCGGGCGGTCGATCAGGCGGCAGGTGAGGATCGCGTCCTCGGAGGGACGGCCCTCACGGCGGAAGAAGCTGCCGGGGATCTTGCCGGCGGCGTACATCCGCTCCTCGACGTCCACCGTGAGGGGGAAGAAGTCGAGCTGGTCCTTGGGGGTCTTGGAAGCGCTGGTGGCCGACAGCACCATGGTGTCGTCGTCCAGGTACGCGACGGCGGAACCGGCGGCCTGCTTGGCCAGGCGGCCCGTCTCGAAGCGGATCGTACGGGTGCCGAAGGAGCCGTTGTCGATGACGGCCTCGGCGTAGTGGGTCTCGTTCTCCACTAGCGTTTTCTCCTCGTCTTCGTCCCGCTCGCCCGTGTGGCGGGGGGACGGTGGTGGGAGAAGCGCCCCTTCTGGTGCGGGCCGGTCTTCGATCGAAGCACCCGGGGCGTCTTCCCCCCGGGGGCCACTACCGAGGACCGGCGGCGGCGAGGTGCGCGTCTCCCTCGTTCTGTGTCGTACGTGATGCGTTGTGTGCCAACACCCTACAAAGGGGGAGTGACACTCCGCACGTTTCCGCACGTACGGCAAAGGGAGCGGCTCCCGATCCTTACCGGGAACCGCTCCCTTCGTGGCGTCTTACTTGGCGCCGCCGGCCGCACCGCGGCGGATGCCCAGGCGGTCGACCAGCGTACGGAAGCGCTGGATGTCCTTCTTGGCCAGGTACTGCAGCAGGCGGCGACGCTGGCCGACCAGGATCAGCAGACCACGGCGGGAGTGGTGGTCGTGCTTGTGGGCCTTCAGGTGCTCGGTCAGGTCGGAGATCCGACGCGAGAGCATGGCGACCTGGACCTCGGGGGAGCCGGTGTCGCCCTCCTTCTGGCCGAACTCGGCGATGATCTGCTTCTTCGTAGCGGCGTCGAGCGACACGCGTACTCCTCGGGTTCTTGAGTGAGCCTTCGAGTGCCCCCGGTCTGACTCTCGGGGGTGCTTCCGTGACTCGTAAGGCGGGAGGTCCGTCGGGCGCGGCCTCCGAAGCGGCTGCTCCGGGGGCGCTTACACGAACGGCCGTCACTCAGGGTACCAGGGGGCCATGGGGGCTCCGGCCGGGGGTCAGTCGGCGGTGCTCTCGATGCCGACCGCGAGGTTGGACAGCTCGCCCCGGTGGCCCTTGTCGGTGGGGCCGTAGGCGCTGGTCGCGGCGAGGAACAGGCGGCCGTGCTCGTACAGGATGTCGTCGCGCGCGGGGTCGTCCGTACCGGCGAGGTCGTCGGGGTTCGCGCCGAAGAACAGCAGCGGGCGTTCGCCGCCGGTGGCCGGGTCGAGGGAGAGAACGGCGGAGGGGGTGAAGCCGCTGCCCTCACGGTAGGCGATGAGACGGTCCCCGTTCATCTTCAGCGGGGTCATCGCGCCGGAGGAGGAGGCGAAGCGGCGGCCGCTCTTCCCGGTGGCCAGGTCGAAGGCGACGATGTCGTCGTCGACGGGGAGGTAGGCCTGGCGGGCGCCGACGACGACCGAGGGGCAGCTCTCGACCACGGCGCTGAAGGGGCGGTCGCAGCCGGTGGGCGTGTGGGTGTCGGCCAGCCGGATCGTGCCGCGCGCCCGGCCGTGCCCGTCGAGCGGGATCAGCTGGCCGACCTCGGCGTCCCCGGCGGCGACGGCGATCACCGCGGGTTCGGCGGAGGCGAGGTAGACGGTCCTGATGCCCTCGCCGACGCGGTACGTCCACGCGGTGCGGCCGGTGCGCGCGTCGACGCGTTCGACGCGGTACCGGGCCTCCGCGGAGTCGCCGCAGCGGGCCAGGGCGAGCAGCGCGGGGCCGCCCGCGAACCCGGTGTCCGCGCAGGCGCCCCGGGCGGAGCGGGCCCACAGGCGCTTGCCGCGGGTGGTGTCGTACGCGGCGGAGCCCTGGTCGCCCGCGACGACGACGGCGCCGTCGGTCATCGTGACGTTGACGTCGCCGGCCGGGGCGTCGGCGGTGCCGAGCCGGGTCTCCCAGCGCTTCTTGCCGGTGTCGAGGTCGATGACGGCGAGCCGGTCGCAGGGGGCGCCGAGGCTCTGTCCGGGGTCCACCCGCTCCCCCGCGTAGGCGACGGCCGTCCAGCCGGCCGCGCTGACGTGCCGGGTGGTGGCGCACAGCGGGCCGGGGAAGGTCAGGGTCCAGGCGGGGCGGTCGCCCTTCGCGTCGGCGGCGTTCTCCTTGGTGAGGGAGAAGCCCTTGACCGTGTTGACGAAGCCCTTGGCGAAGGTCCGCTCCGTGGCCCAGGCGCCGGGGGCGTCGGCGGTGGCGCCCACCTGGCGGATCTCCGCGCGGTACTGGACGGCCGCGCGGCCCTCGACGGAGCGGGGCGGGACCTCGACGGTACGGCGGACGTCGTCGGGCGCCTGCCGCGTGAGCGCCGGGCGGTCGTCCCGGTCGGACGTGCCGCCGGCCCGGGACCACGTCCACACGGCGAGGCAGGACAGCGCCACGGCTCCGGCCACGGCGGCGAGGACCACCCGGCCGCGCCGGCGGCGGCGCCGGCCGGTCTCCAGCGTGGAGGCGGTGTAGGGGGACGGCGGTGGGGGTGAACTCATCGCGGGGGAAAGCCTTTCCGGGGTCGCCGTGCGGGGGCCGGGTGGTGCCGGTGTCTCGTGTGCGTGCTCCCGCCGGTGAATCACCGGCCGGCCGGAACCCCTGCCAGTAGGGTGAGTTCACAGCTCACCGGTACGAGAGGGAGGACGACGGCCGCGATGACCGACGCCGATGACAAGGAACTCACAGCGCGCAAGGACCGGGAGCGCGACGAGCTGTACGCACTCGACATCTCGGGCGTCGAGTGGCACTCGGCCCCGGGCACCGAGGAGCACGAGGAGCGGGTCGAGATCGCGTATCTGCCCGAGGGGGCGGTGGCGATGCGCTCCTCCCTCGACCCGGACACCGTGCTGCGGTACACCGAGGCCGAGTGGCGCGCGTTCGTGCTGGGCGCGCGGGACGGGGAGTTCGACCTGCGGCCCATGGCGCACAACGGCGGTCTCGACGCGGAGTGACCCGGCGCGCGGTGCGCGGGACACGAGCGGGGGCGGCACGTCGTGTGCCGCCCCTGTCCGTGTGCGCGGGGCATGAGGGAGGGCCTCAGCTGGTCATCGCCCGCGCCCGCGCGTAGACGTCGAAGACGGCCAGGGCCAGCGGGATCAGGGTGAGCAGGACGAAGCTCTCGGCGATCTCCAGGAACCGCCCCCAGAAGGGGGTGACACCGCGGCGCGGGGTGATCAGGGCGATGGCGGTGACGAGCGCGATGGCCGCGCCGACCGCGGCCGCGAGCCAGACGCTACGGATGTCCAGCGCGTTGGCGTCGCCCTGGACGGCCTCGACGAGGTAGTCGTGGGGCGGGTTCAGGGCGAGACCGAGGCCGAGGAAGACGATCGCGGACAGTCCCGCGGCCAGGGTGGCGCCGACCTGGGCGGTGTAGCGGAACAGATGGGCCCGCATCAGCATCGCCAACCCGGTGGCGAGAGCGAGCAGTTGGGCCCAGACGTTGCTGGAGAAGCCGAGGACGATCGAGGCGCCCACGGCGAGCAGGGCGCAGCCTCCGACGAGGCCGACGAGGAGTTCGTGGCCGCGCCGGGCCTGTGCGGCCACCCGCTCGGCGTTCACGGGTTCCTGCGGGGCGGGTTCGGCGCTGTCGTAGCCGCCGCGCGCGGGGTTGGGCGGTTCGAAGCCGATGGGCAGCCGGGCGAACCGCATGGACAGGCCGGGCAGGAAGGCCAGCGCCATGACGGACAGCGGGGCGCAGACGGCGGCCGTCTCGATGGGCCTCAGGTCGGTGAGGATCGCGGCGAAGGTGGTGATCAGCCCGACGGCGGAGGCGAAGACGAAGGCCACGAAGGGTCCGTCACCGCCCGGCGAGACGAGGGTGAGGATCACGGACGCGACGAGCACCGCGGCGCAGGCGAGCAGGAATTGGAGCCGTCCGATGCCCTGGCCCGCGGAGAGCGGCAGCAGTCCGGAGCCGGCCACGGCCATGTTCGGCAGGGCGCCGAGGCCCAGCGCGACGGCGGAGCCCCGGTCGTCGTAGACCCGCGCGCGGACGCAGGCGACCGTGACCAGGAGGACGCCGGTGACGCCGGCGATGATGCCCTGGAGGCTGTTCATGTCGTGTCGTACCTGGGAGTTCCAGGCCACGAACGCGAGCAGCGCGGGCAGGATGCCGGCCGCGACGAGGCCGGCGGCGCGGGTGAGGTCGCCGCTCCACAGGGCGCGGTCGCGGGTGACGGCGGCGGCCACCGCCTCGGAGACGTCGTCGAGGACGGCGGGCGGCAGCGAGTCGGCGAAGGGGCGCAGGGTGAGGAGTTCGCCGTCGAGGATGCGCTGGGCCGTGAAGGACCGGGCGCCGTCCAGGACGGTGCCGTCCCTGCGGACGAGGTGGTAGCCGACCGGGGCGCCCTCGGCGGGGCTCTGCCGGGACAGCCGCAGGATCTCGGGGTACAGGTCGGCGACCGGTACGTCGTCGGGCAGTGCCACGTCGATGCGGCTGTCGGGCGCCACGATGGTGACGCGGCAGAAGCCGAGTCCCGTGCCCGCGCCGGTGAGGGCTCCGGTGCCCGGTCCGCCGGTCGCGCCGGCCGTCATGCTCACCTGCTGTTCCCCCTGTCGGTGGCGGGGCGGGCCCACGGTGTCGGCCGCGCACCTTCCGCCCGTAAAGATCCTGTGTAGGTTGTGCCGCACCGCCCGCTCAACCGTTCGACCGGGTGGTCTTGTCCGGGATACGCGGGACGGCGTGCGGTGCGAACCTCTGCGAATTGCCCGGGTTTTCCCGTAACGATTCGCAACTGTTCACGTGTCTCACCGGCACCCTACCGCCCACCGTTGTCGGCGGTTGTCAGTAGGATCGCGCTTCGCGATCGACGTCCGCCTGGCACGGGGCGGTGGACGAAAAATCTCGGTCCGGCTAGGGAATTGGTGCGTAGTGAGCCACATCGTCGTCAAGCGCCCGCCGAGGGCACTGCCGAAGGAAGTGCCCACGGACGAGGTGGTACTGCAGGCTCCGCCGGAACTCCCGCGCGGCCAGCAGGAAGGCGCCCTGATGCAGCTCCTGCCCATGCTGGGCATGGGCGGGTCCGTCGTCTTCTTCTTCAACCCCCAGGCCCAGCCCTTCATGAAGATCATGGGCATGGTCATGGTCGCCTCGACGGTCGCCATGGGCATCTCGATGCTCGTCCGCTACCGGCGCGGCAACCAGGGGCAGATGGCCGACATGCGCCGTGACTACCTGCGTTACCTGTCGCAGACCCGGCGCGCCGCCCTCGACACCGCCCGTGGCCAGCGCGACGCCCAGTTCTACCTGCACCCTTCGCCGGAGCAACTGTGGGCGCTGGTCGCCGAGGGCAGCCGGGTGTGGGAACGCCGCACCGCCGACGAGGACTTCGGACAGGTCCGCGTGGGCCTCGGCGTCCAGGCCCTGGCGACTCCCCTGATCCCGCCGCAGACGGCCCCGGTGGACGAACTGGAGCCGCTGACGGCGGGCGCCATGCAGCGGTTCCTGGCCACGCACAGCTCCCTGGACGACCTGCCGATGGCGGTGTCGCTGCGCGCCTTCTACCACGTGACGATCAGCGGGGAGCCGGGCACCGTGCACGGCACCGCCCGCGCCCTCACCGGCTCCCTCGCCGCACTGCACTCGCCCGAGGACCTGGTCGTCGCCATCGTCACCGCCCGCGAGTCGGCGCCCGAGTGGGAGTGGGCCAAGTGGCTGCCCCATGTGCAGGCCACGGGGCTCGCCGACGGCGCCGGCAGCGTGCGGCTGATCACCAACGACCCGATGGAGCTGGAGGACCGGCTCGCCGACCGCCTCCAGGGCCGCCCGCGCTTCCACCCCGACGGGGCGCCGGTCCCCGAACAGCCGCACCTCGTGGTCGTCCTGGACGGCGTCTCCCTGCCCCCCTCCTCGCTGCTGGCGAGCCCCGAGGGCCTCCAGGGCGTCACGGTCCTGGAGGTCGTGCCGGGCGACCTCACCGTCGGCCGCGGCGACCTCTCCGTGATCGTGCAGCCCGGCGAACTCCGCCTGGAGTCCGCGCACGGCATGGTCTACGAGGGCACGCCGGACGTCCTCTCCTACGAGGCGGCCGAGGCGCTCGCCCGCCAACTGGCGCCGCTGCGCATGGCGTCGGGCGGGGACGACGACCAGCCGCTGCTCGCCAACCTCGAATTCACCGACCTGCTGAACCTGGGCGACGCCGCCTCGGTGGACCCGAAGCGGACCTGGCGGCCGCGCTCGCAGTCGGAGCGGCTGCGCGTGCCGATCGGCCTCGGCGAGGACGGCCGGCCCGTGATGCTCGACCTCAAGGAGGCCGCGCAGGAGGGCATGGGCCCGCACGGCCTGTGCGTCGGCGCCACCGGTTCGGGCAAGTCGGAGCTGCTGCGCACGCTGGTCCTCGGCCTCGCCGTCACCCACTCCTCCGAGACGCTGAACTTCGTCCTCGCCGACTTCAAGGGCGGCGCGACGTTCGCGGGCATGGCCCAACTGCCGCACGTGGCGGCCGTGATCACCAACCTCGCGGACGACCTGACGCTCGTCGACCGCATGGGCGACTCGATCCGGGGCGAGCTCAACCGCCGCCAGGAGATGCTCCGCGACGCGGGCAACTACGCCAACATCCACGACTACGAGAAGGCACGCGCGGCCGGCGCCGCGCTCCAGCCGATCCCGTCCCTGGTCCTGGTGATCGACGAGTTCAGCGAACTGCTCACCGCCAAGCCGGACTTCATCGAGATGTTCGTCCAGATCGGCCGCATCGGCCGCTCCCTGGGCGTGCATCTGCTGCTCGCCTCGCAGCGCCTGGAGGAGGGCCGGCTGAGGGGCCTGGAGACCTATCTGTCGTACCGGATCGGCCTGCGGACGTTCTCCGCGGCCGAGTCGCGCGCCGCGCTCGGTGTCCCGGACGCCTACGAGCTGCCGAACGTCCCGGGCTCCGGCTTCCTGAAGTTCGGCACGGACGAGATGGTGCGCTTCAAGGCGGCGTACGTCTCCGGGGCGTACCAGACCAGCTCGCAGCAGGCCGCGGCGCTCGGCGGGCCGCTGCCCGTGGACCGCAGGCCGGTCCTCTTCACGGCGTCCGACGTCCCGGTGCGCTACGCGGCGGTCCCCCGCCAGCGTGAGGAGGAGCCCGCGGAGAAGAAGGACGACGCGCTCGCGGACACCGTGCTCGATGTGATCGTGCGCCGGCTGGAGGCCCAGGGCCCCTCCGCCCACCAGGTGTGGCTGCCCCCGCTGGACAGCCCGCCGTCGCTGGACGCCCTGCTGCCGGGCCTCGCCGCGGTGCCGGGCCGTGGCATGACCCAGCCGGGCTACGAGGGCGCGGGGCGGCTCGTCGTCCCCGCCGGCCTCATCGACAAGCCCTACGAGCAGCGGCGCGACCCACTGTGGGTGGACTTCGGCGGCGCGGCCGGCCATATGCAGATCATCGGCGGCCCGCAGTCGGGCAAGTCCACGCTGCTGCGTTCGCTCATCGCGTCGTTCGCGCTCACCCACACCCCGCACGAAGTGCAGTTCTACGGGCTCGACTTCGGCGGTGGCGGCATGGCGGCCGTGGCCGGGCTGCCGCACGTGGGCGGCGTCGCCTCCCGCCTGGACCCCGAGAAGGTCCGGCGTACGGCGGCCGAGGTGTACGGCGTCATGACCCGCCGCGAGGAGTACTTCCGGTCGGCGGGCATCTCCTCCATCGCGGAGTTCCGCTCCCGCCGCGCGCGCGGTGACATCTCGGTGACCGACCAGCCCTGGGGCGACGTCTTCCTGGTCATCGACGGCTGGGGCAATTTCCGTACGGACTACGAGGCGTTGGAGCCGCTGGTCCTGGACATCGCCGCGCGCGGCCTGGGTTACGGCATCCATCTGGTCCTCACCGCCTCGCGCTCGATGGAGGTCCGGGCGAATCTCAAGGACCATCTGATGAACCGCCTGGAGCTGCGGCTGGGCGACCCCATGGACTCCGAGATCGACCGCAAGATCGCGGCCAACGTCCCCACCGGTGTGCCGGGGCGCGGCCAGACCCCGCAGAAGCAGCACTTCATGGCCGCCGTCCCGCGCATCGACGGGCTCTCCTCCGACACGGACCTGGCGGAGGCCACCACCGCGCTCTCGGCGGAGGTCACCCGGCACTGGCAGGAGCCCGGTGCGCCCGAAGTACGCCTGCTGCCGCGCGAGTTCCCGGCCTCCGAGCTTCCGGCCGGCGACCGTTTCCCGGAGCAGGGTGTCTCCTTCGCCCTGGACGAGGACAACCTCGAACCGGTCTTCGTGGACTTCGACCAGGACCCGTTCTTCCTGGTGTTCGGCGAGAGCGAGTCGGGCAAGTCGAACCTGCTGAAGCTGCTGATCAAGCGGCTCACCGAGCGGTACGACGGCAACTCGTGCAAGCTGTTCGTCGTCGACAACCGCCGCTCGCTGCTCGGGGTGACCCCGCCGTCCCATCTGGCGGAGTACATCCCCATGTCGAACCAGATGCAGCACCACATGGACGCCCTGGCGGAGCTGATGAAGCGCCGCACCCCGACGGCCGACGTCACCGCCGAACAGCTGCGGGAGCGCAGCTGGTGGCGGGGCCCGACGGTGTACGTGGTCATCGACGACTTCGACCTCGTGTCCACGTCGAGCGGCAACCCGCTGGCCGGACTGACGGAGCTGCTGCCGTTCGCCCGCGACGTCGGCGTCCGCTTCATCATCGCGCGCTCCACGGCGGGCGCGGCGCGGGCCGGCTACGAGTCCTTCATGCAGCGCATCAAGGAACTCGGCGCCCAGGGCGTGGTCCTGGCGGGCGACCCGGCCGAGGGCGACCTGCTGGGCGGCGTACGGCCGCGCCCGATGCCGGCGGGGCGGGGCGTCTTCGTGTCGCGCAAACGGGGCAAGCCGATGGTGCAGACGGGGCTGGAGGACTCTTAGCCGCGGGCGGGCGGACGGGCGGACGGGCGGACGGGCGCGGGAGGCGCCCACCCTGCTGTTGGTTCTGGAGGTCGTCGCCCCCTGGGTCCATGTTCAGGTCCGCCACGCAGAACGCCAACCCGCTACACGAGGTGCGGACAGATGCCCAT
>NZ_JBEXEQ010000040.1:0-26341 GCF_040703155.1 Streptomyces sp. NPDC005435 | reverse complement strand
TGTTTTGGTTGTCGGGTAGGGGGAGGCGGGCCCAGACGGATTTGCCGTTGGTGGGGGTCGTGGTCCAGCCCCAGGTGGTGCTGAGGGCTCTGACGATCGGGAGTCCGCGGTGTTGTTCGGCCATGGGGGGTGGGGGGATGAGCCGGGGCCGGCGGTGGCTGGGGTCGCGGACGACGCAGAGCAGGGTTCGTGGGCGCAGGGCCAGGGCGAGCCATACGCCGGCTTGTGTGCTGTGGGGGGCCAGGGTTCGGGTGCGGCCGTGGCGGACGGCGTTGGCGACGAGTTCGGAGGCGACCTGGACGGTGTCGTCGCTCATGCTGCCCGCCAGGTTCCAGCCTTCGAGTGTCTGGCGGGTGAACTGGCGTGCCATGTAGCAGCTGTTCGTCGCGGCGGGAATGCGTCGTGCGGCGAAGGGGGTGCTTCCCAGGCCGGTCCGGACGGCGAGGTTGGGTGTGTGGACGGGTGGGTGGCCGCGGAACAGGTGTTCTTCCGCACCGTCCGTGACAGCCGGTGAGGACAAGGACCAGGGTAGGGGCAGGGGCAGGGGCAGGGGCAGGGGCGGGGGCGGGGGCGGGCTGTCGCTTTCGTGTCGTGGCGTCATCGTTGTCCCCCCGTAACTTGCGTGCCGTGTCCTGCGGTGTGCGGTCTCGCACCGTCACTATTCCGGCCCGTCCGTCGTTCTTGCAAGCGGAGTTCTGTAATTGCAGAACGCTGGAATTCGCACACGTAGCCGAGTTTGTGTCCGGTGGGGCGCAGGGCCGGCTGGGCGGGGATCGGGAAGGCGCGGTGGTTATGGAGCAGGTCGAAAACGGTGTCGGTGCCGGGATGATCAAGGGTGTGACGTGGCGCAAGAGCCGTCACAGCGGAGGTAACGGCAACTGTGTGGAGGTGGCTTCTCTTCCCGGCGGGGGTGTGGCTGTCCGTAACTCCCGTGACCCGGAGGGGCCGGCTCTTGTCTACACGCGGGAGGAGGTCTTCGCCTTCTTCGCGGGAGTGAGGGACGGGGAGTTCGACTTCATGATTTCGTGACGGCGTGTGGATTTGTGGCCACTGTCTCACGCGGATGGTTTCCGGCTGCCATACTCGGGCTTCCTCGACCGGTTCGATAGGAGTAAGCGGTATGGCAGCCGATCAGCAGGCGCCTTCCATTCTTGGATTTCCGCACCGCCCGGAATGGGGTGCGTCTGCTCACCGTAAGGCGCTTGCCGGGCATCTGCGCCGATGCCGTGATCATGCCCGGATCGGAGCGAAGCGGGCGGCCCGTTGTATCAGCGTCTCCGATGCCGCCATCAGCCGTCTGGAGACCGGTCTCGCCACGCCCGAGCCGGCGAAGGTGGAGCGGCTGCTGGACGAGTACGGGGTGCGTGATGCGGCTGAGCGGGACCGTGTCACGGTGTTGGTGCGCGAGGCGGCGCAGCCCGAGATATGGCAGCCCTACGCTCACGCGACTCCCAGTACGCTGCGTCCGCTGCTGGCGATGGAGCCGGCGGCCCGGCGGATCCTGTCCTATGAACCGCAGCTGGTGCCGGGGTGGCTGCAGACCGAGGAGTATGCCCAGATCGTGATGCGGGCGGTTCATCCGACCAGGCCTGCGAAGGAGATCGCGGAACGCGTCGCGATGCGCCTGCGGCGCCTTGAGATGCTGCGCCGTAAGACCGACCCGCCGAGTCTGCTCGCGGTCATGGACTCGGAGGTCTTCCGCCGTCCGGTCGGGGCCCCGGGGGTGATGTACCGGCAGATCGAGCACATCCTGGCCCTGCTGAGCGAACTGCCCTACCAGCTGCGGCTGCAGATCGCCCCGCTGACCGTGGGGGCGGTCGGGGCGATCGGGCATCCCATCGTGCACCTCCGGTTCTTCACCCCCGCGTACCTGCCCGACATGGTCTATCTCGAGCAGTACGAAGGCGCCGTCTACCGGGAGAAACCCGCTGACTCCGAGCGTTACCAGGCGGTGCTGAACAACTTGTGCGGCGTGGCCCGTCCCGCCGCCCAGACGCCCTCGCTGCTGCGGGAGGCGCTCGACTCCTGGCGGTGACGGGCACCGCACGCCGCGGCTCACTTCCGGACGAACCCCACGCCCCCGTACTCCTCCCACTCCCAGGTCCGCTGAGGGGGTACGTCGTTCTCCCAGGTCCGCTCACGCCGCGGCTCACTTCCGGACGAACCCCACGCCCCCGTACTCCTCCCACTCCCAGGTCCGCTGAGGGGGTACGTCGTTCTCCCAGGTCCGCTGAGGGGGTACGTCGTTCTCCCCGGTCCGGTGAGGGGGTGCGTCGTTCTCCCCGGTCCGGTGAGAGGGCGCGTCGCCGGGTCGGGGGCGCCAGGCGGACACCTCTGTCAGGCCCGGTTCCTCCAGGTCCAGCGGAGCGCAGAAAGCCGCGACATCCGCTCTTTCACGGACCCGTCCCCAGTGGTCCCGTGTCTGCTCTTTCATGAACTGTGTCACCGCGTCGCGGATCTCGGCGGAGTCGCTGACGAGCTGGCAGACCACCATCATGCTGCCCGGCGGCAGCAGGTCCGCGACCCGTCTCACCAGAGCCTGGGGCCGGTCGTGGTCGGGGATGCAGTGCAGCACGGACACGAACAGCGCGGCGACCGGCTCGCCGAAGTCGATGAGCCGGCGCACGGGCTCGCTGCCGAAGATCGTCTGTGTGTCACGCATGTCGGCCTGGAGTACCGCGGTGCGGTCGTTGCTCTCCAGCAGGCCGCTGCCCATGGCCCGGACGATGGGGTCGTTGTCGACGTACACCACCCGGCTCGCGGGATCGACGCGTTGGGCGACCTCGTGGACGTTGTCCTGCGTGGGCAGTCCGGAACCGTGGTCGATGAACTGGCGTATTCCGTACTCGCCGGCCAGGGTGTGCACGACGCGGCGCAGGAACGCACGGTTGTTCAGGGCCAGTTCCCGCATGCTGGGGACCTGCGTGAGCAGCGCCTCGCACGCCGCCCGGTCGGCCGGGTAGTTGTCGTGGCCGCCCAGAAGCCTGTCGTACATGCGGGCCACACTCGGTACCGAGACGTCCACTCCATACGGCAAGCTCACACCTGCCCCCTTCCGGATGGGCCGGATCGGGCGCCACCTGACGCTGTGACAGCCCAGTCTACGAAGGGGGGTGCCCTGATCGCCGGGAAACGGGGAGCCGTCACTCCCGTGCCGTGCAGGGCGGGGGCAGCAGGCCGCGGATGTCGTCCACGGGCCTGCCCAGCAGCTCGGCGACGCGCTCCGAACTCAGCCGCAGCCTGCGGCACAGTACGTGCGCCTCCAGGTGGAGCGACCGGGCGGGTTTCTCGGACGGTGCGAAGGCACTGCCCGCGCCGAGGGCGTGGTCGATGTGTTCATGGAGGATGTCCCATGCGACGGCCGCAGGACCGGAACTGCCCAGGACCGCGGTCCAGGAGACCGCCAGTTCCGTGAAGGCCTCGGCGACGACTCTCTCCGCCGGGCCGTAGTGACCGATGCGCACCTCGGTGTACTGAAGATACGACTCGTAGTGGCGTTCGCGGAACGCGGCGAAGGCGGCCACGGCGGCCCGCTCGGCGCGCAGATCCGGGTGGCGGGAGGCACCCCGTTCCCGTCCAGCGCCCGCCCCGCCACCGCTCGAACCGGCCACGGGCAGAGTCCGGCCGGCCGTCACGGCCTGGCTCCCGGCGCGGTGACATGAGCCGTACCGTCGGGCAGGCCCGGGTCGTCGCACATCAGGAACGAGTAGTGAACCGCTTCCCACAGGGGTTTCAGTTCCGACGGGCTGCCGTCCAGCGCCCGGACCAGTGCGGACAGTACCTCCCAGCCGGGAACGTCGAGGCCGGCCAGGACCCGCTGGACCGCCGCGGCGCTGACGGCCTTGCGGCTGAGCGCCTCGATCCTCTGCGCGCTGGGTTCCTTCGCGGCGAGATGCAGCCCCCGCACCGCCGCGTGCAGCTGCTGGATGGTCGCGGTGACCGGCTGCCGCTGAGCCGGAGTCATGCCGTGCGCCGCCTCGAACAGAACCCGTAACTGGGCAGGGTCGGACTCGAAGATCCCGCTCAGCGAACACACCAGATCCCACGTGGGAAGCCGGTCACCGGACAGAACCCGGGAGATGAACGACGGGGACAGCATCGCCCGGTCAGCCACTTCTTTGATCGTCCTGCCGCTGCTCACCTGCAGCTGCGTCAACGCCGAAGCCAGCTGCCCCACCGCGCTGACCGCCTCCGGGCGAACGGCGTCCTCGTCCTCCCGTGTCTTGGTGACCGGCGCGGACCGGGCGGCGCGCCACCGTGCCGGGGCGGCCCCCTTCTCATTGGCGTGCGAGACCATCATCCGGGCCACCCGCTTTGGCCCCCACCGTGTGCGGGCTGTCTCCGGAGCGATGTGCGCCGCCCTCGCCACGTCTTCCCATTTCTCGCCCCTGTGCCGGGCTTCCTGCACCGCAGCCGCGGTATAGATATCAAGCTCGCGCCTGATCGCTTCGGCACGCTCCAGCAAGGTGCCCAGCTCCTCCTGGCGCACCTCGCTGTCGACCAGCTGCCCGGCCAGCCGGTGGACCTCCGCGGCCACCGCACTGCCCAGCGGACTCTGCCGTTCGACGGCGACCGCCCGGCCCGCCTGCCGCCGGCGCTGGGCCCGGCGCCGGCAGGCGGTGCCGCAGTACCTGCGCCGGCGCCCCACCCCTGTGTTCTGCACCATTCGGCCGAAACACACCACACACACGTCCTGGTGCGGCTTGCTGCTCGTCACGATGCCCTTTCCCTCTCGGATGTGCCGGCTCCCGGGAGAACCGGGCGGTGCCGGTGGCCCCGCTGCTGCCGGGGCGCTCACTCGGGCACCCCGGGCAGGAGACCGGCCGGCAGCTCAGTCCAGACGGGCCCACAGGAACTCGAGGCGGCAGGAGCGGGCCGAGGCGGCCGCGGCGGCGGCGCATGCCGCGCAGGCGGCGGCCGACCAGCCGGAACCCTGCACCACGGCGAGTACGGCCAGCACCACGAGCGGACCCAGAGGGAACGTGACAGCCAGGGCACGCAGCCGTGCGCGATATCCCCGGCCATTGGTACCGTCCAGGCGTGCCTCGGGTACCACGGTGCCGGACACGACATTGGGATCAGTCATCGGTTTCCTTTACTGAAGTGACGGCTGGTCAAAATGCGGGAGGAGTCCCGGTCTTCTGGTAGCCGGCCTCGGGCCGGGACTCATCTCCGGCGCGACCCTAGCGCGCGCCCGGCAAGCTCGGCCATCAGAGTGAGGCACTAACCGGTAAGCCGTCACATCGGCGAGTGGAAAATCCGGATCCCGGACCGATTCCCGTCCCATATCCTTCCCCGATGAACACGGCCGACCGAATTCGACGCAAGCCGATCGAAGTCACCGCCGCGAAGGCGGTTGA
Organism: Streptomyces sp. NPDC005435; assembly: GCF_040703155.1. Lineage (NCBI taxonomy): Bacteria > Bacillati > Actinomycetota > Actinomycetes > Kitasatosporales > Streptomycetaceae > Streptomyces > Streptomyces sp. NPDC005435. The sequence goes on along the minus strand of NZ_JBEXEQ010000040.1, from coordinate 20,981 downwards.
GGGCGTACGCCAGCGGTTGGAAATTCACGCGGGACCGCCCCGGCGCACGCTCGGGGGATCACCCCGACACGCCCGGCGAAACCATCCTGCGCCGCGATGACCCGCCAGAAAGACCGCCACCCACCCATGACACGGCCCGCCGCCGGCCCCCGCCGGCCGCCGATACCGGGCGCCACGCGCAGGGCGACCCTGAACGTCCGCCGGGCCGCCCGGAAATCGGCCTGACGGAACGAGATAACGCTCAGAGGGGGGTTTGTTGGTGTGCTGAGTGCTTGCTGGCCGGGGGTGTTGTGGGTTCGCTGAGGAGTCGAGTGGGCGGTTGGGTCGGGGTGGGCGGGGGGTTTGGGCTGGGGTTATGCGTTCTGTGTGGAGCGTGGCGTGGTGGGTTGTAGGTAGTTCTGGCGTGTAATGGCTCGTTTGGTGTTTTTGCTGGTCAGCGCTGTTTGTGCTGGTCGGGTGGGTTTAGTGGCTTCGGGTGCGGGGGCGGTGGTGGGTTTCGGCGAGGTGGTCGAGTTGTATGGCGTCGAGGGCGGTTTTGGTGATGCGTTCGGTGCCGTCGTGGATGGCGGTGATGGCGGCTTGGCGGATGAGTCTGGTGAGGGATCCGATGCGGCCGGCGGTGCGTTGGTGGAGGTAGGGGGCGTGCCGGGGGAGGGTGCCGGGTTTGTGGTGGGTGAGGTCGAGGGCGTTTTCGATGTCGGTGATGGCGTCGTGGAACGGCTGGCGGGTGCCGTGTCGGGCGGGGAGGGGGCCGCAGGTGATGAGGGTGGCGCGTCCGGCGAGTTGGGCTCCTCTCACGCCGGTGAAGAGGGGTGTGTCGGTGACGTTGATGCCGGCGTAGACGAAGGTGGCGGGCAGGCGTTCGGTGAGGTCTTTGAGCAGGTCGGCGGTTTGGGCGCCTGTGGTGGTGCGGGGGTTGAGGCGGTGGATTTCGTCGATGAGGACGAGTTGGACGCCCGCGGCGGTGTAGGTGTGGCAGACGGCGTCGGTGATCTGGGTTTGGGTCATGCGGGTGGTGACGGGGATGCCGAGGTAGCGGGCGAATTCGGTGATGAGGGTTTTCGCGGTGGCGCCGGGCGGGACGAGGACGTACGCCACGGGTGCCGCGCTGTGGGCTGATCCGGGCGGTGCGGGGTTCTTGCGGATGTGGGCGAGGTGGCAGGCGCGGCCGACGTTCAGCAGGGCGGTGGTTTTCCCGGCTGCGGCGGGTCCGGTGACGATGAGGGAGGGCCGGGCGGTGGTCTGCTGGTGGCGGCCGAGGATCATCAGGGTGCGGACCTGGGTGGCGAGCTGGCTGATGGCGGGGGTGCGGATGGTGACGAACGCGGAGTGGTAGGCGAGGCGTTCTTCGGCGTTGCGGGGTGGGTCGCCGGGCTGGGGCGGGGCGGGCGGGTCGGTGGTGGCGAAGCGGTGCCAGCCCTGCCAGGTGGTCAGGGGCCAGGACGGTTCGGCCGTGGTGCCGCTGCTCGCGTCGGCGGGTGCGCTGGGCGGTTGGTGCGCTGTGGGGTGGGGGCGGGTGTTCACCACTTGTCGGCTTCCTCGTAGGCGTTGTAGAGCCCAAATCCGGCGGCCGGGTTGGGGCTGAGGTCGTCGTAGGGTGTGCCGTCGAGGTCGTCGATGCTGTCGTTTTCGCTGTCGGCGCCTTGGCCGTCGTTGTTGCTGTGCTGCGCCGGTTCGTCGGTGGTGGGTCCGGTGTCGTGTTGCGGGTGCCGGGCGGCGGGAACCGGCAGCGTGGTGGCGTGGGCGAGGAGAGCTTGTTCCGTTTTGGTGGCGTGGCCGCTGTGGACGCGGCGCATGAGCTGGTCGAGGGCATCAGCCAGACCGGCTTCGAGGTGTTCAGCCTCGCCGTAGGTGCTGTGCTGGGCGTGGGTGCGGATGTGCTGCCAGGTGTGGTCGTTGAACGGCTGGTGGACGTGGTCGCGGTGGATCCAGGGGATTTCGGTGAGGTGGCCGTCGGGCAGGCGGATCCAGATCTGGCGGACGTCGTGGGGGTTGTAGTGGATCTCCCATTTCCCGCCCCGGCCGGCGACGGGGGAGGCCTGGCCGCGGTAGGGGGCGAGGAGATCGTGGTCGTAGGTGCGGTGGTGGATGGTGATGCCGGCGGGGGTGATGGCCTGCCAGCGCACGGGCAGCAGCTCGAGGTAGTCGCTGCCGGTCAGCGGGATGGGCACGTACCCGGCGACGGCGATGAGCGCGGCCCACATCTGGTTCGGGCTGAGGGCCTTTCTCGGCATCATCGGGTGGCGCAGGCCTTCGTGGGGCCGGTGGTGGTAGTGCACCAGCCACTCGTCGAGCAGGTCCTGGAGCTGGGGGACGCTGTAGCAGGCGTCTTTCTCGGTGTCGGGGCCGCGGCGGGTGACGTCGGAGCCGGTGTAGCCGGGCAGGTGCTGACAGAACAGGGCGTTGATGGTGCCGAAGGTCCGCTCGACGATGCCTTTGGCGGTAGGGGCGCGGGGCGGGGCGGGCTGGACGCTGATGCCGAGGTGTTCGCAGGCGGCGGTGAACGCGGCGGAGACGAAGACTTTGCCGCGGTCGACGACGATCGTCTCGGGCAGGACGAAGGGCCGGGCCGCAGCCCCGGCCAGCCGCTCGTCCAGCGCGGCCAGCCGCTGGTGGGGGAGTGCGGGGGCGTGGTCCATGCGCAAGATGTCCGGCCAAGTGGGGCGGGCGGGGTGCGGGACGGCCATCTCCGCCAGCAGCAGGGCCGCGTCGACGGCCTTGGTCGCGCTCGGGCACAGCACGGCGGCGAGGATGGCACGGGTGGCGACGTCGACGGCGATGGTCAGTTCGGGCCGGGCCAGACGCCCGTCGTCGAAGAGGGCCAGGACGTCCAGGCGGGTAGTGTCGACCTGGACCTGCTCGCCGGGCCGCAGCGCCGTAGCTGGGGTGAACGCCCGCCCGTCGACGCTCGCCGGTACTTGCCGGACGGGTCCGGAGGGCAGTTCGCCGGGCCGGGCGAGGTTGGTGACGAGCCGGTACAGCGTGGCCTGGGACGGCGCGGGCACCGTGCCTGGGCCGTACCGGTCCTGAAGGATCTGGTTGATGAGGGGGAACAGGCCGTTGATGGTGCCCTTCGAGCGCCTGCGGCGTCGACGTAGCGCCTCACGGACGGCGGCGACGACCCGCTCGTCAGCCCGCCCGGTTGGGCTGGACGTACGGGTGGTGCGGTGGTCGAGTAGCCCCCACAGGCCTTGTTTGCGGTAGGCCAGGCGCATGCGCTGCACCGTGGTGCGCGAGACGCGGCCGAAGCCGAGCGCGGTCAGCTCTTCCGCTTTGGCCTGCTCGCGTTCGGCCAGCGTGTGCCGCTGCGGGTCGTACTGCGGCCGAACCGTACCTTCGCTGCCGGGCCCCCCGGTGAGCCCGCATTCGGCTTCTCGCACGTGCCGCTGCCAGGCCAGTGCCTTCTCACGCGCCGCGGCAGGGGCGGTCTCGAACAGCCCCCACTGCGGGGCCGCCTGAGGAGCATCGGCCCCTATGACGGTGAAGCCGGGGTCGGCGAACAGGTGCCCGGCGAGCACGGCCTCACCGCCGCCCTCCGGCCCGACGAGGTGGATGTCCTGTCCCGACAGGGCGACCACCTGCCACGTCACGCCACGGAACCGCACGCGTGCACCGACCTTTAGGGACGGCCGGGCATTGCGCCGCGCGCTCACCGGGTGCCTCCCGTCTTGCCCGGGCTGCTCAAGCCCCGCAGGCTGACGAGGACGCGTTCATGCAGCGGCGTCTTGAGGTCTGCCGTCAGCTGTCCGTGCCACAGGGCGTGGAAGACGCATGGGAGAACTTCGATCGGGTCGCCGACCGCTTCGGCGCCCTCGTTCAGCGGCCGCGGCCGCGCGAATGCCTCCAGAACCGCCGCCGCCAGACCGGGGCGGCCGGCGTTGCGGGGGTGGCGGTAGCCGGCCAGCCATTTCAGGTTGGCGGCCAGGACGTCATCAAGCGGCGGCAGGCGCCGGTAGGTCCAGCCGATGTCCACGCACGCCTGCGCCACCGCCCGTGCTGCGTTCTGGGCGCGTTCACCGCCCGCATCGGGGTGGCCGGGGCAGTCGGCGAGCAGCGCGGTGCCGTCGGCACGCCGGGCGAAGAGCTGCGGCACCCAGGAATGCGTCCGCCCGCGCGGATCACGCCACAGCAGCCGCACCGGCCGCCCCGCCAGGCCCGTCACGTCCGCATCTCGGTCCAGCATCATCAGCTGGGTACGCATCGCGTTCGACCCGGCGGCCACATGCCGCCCGGTCGTCGCCGACCACCACAGGCCCGGCCCCCAGCGCCTGCCCGGCACCACCGGGAACGCCGACACCGGTGGCAGTTCCTCGAACGCCACGGTCATGGCGGCATCCGCCCACCGCTGCTGGACCGCCTGCCCTACCGGGTTAAGGAACACCGCCTCGAACCCGCTCCCGTGGTCCATGGCAACTCGCCCTGCCCGGCTCCGTGGCCGGGCCGCTCCTGTGCTGGTCACCCGCGCCAGCCAAGCCGCTCCCGCAGGCGCACCCCGCCGTTTTCAGTATTTCTGCCACGAACGGGTGCCGTATCAGCTAACAGCCGAGTCGCCCCTAACACATCGCTCTCAGCCGCGGTCTTCCTGCCCGCCCGCGGTCAGCATCTCCCGGAGCACCGTGACGGGCTTGTCCACCCACCGGGCCACCTCTTCCAGGGGCACCCCGCCGTTCACTGCCGCCACCGCCGTGCGTTTCCAGGCGTTCTCGATCAGACCGGCACTGTGACCGAGACCGCGCAGCAGCCGCCGGGCGACGTCGGCGGTCGGACCGGTCTGCACCCCGTGCAGCTGCAGCAGTTGCTCCTCGGCGCTGTCGATAGTGCTGGTGATCAGCATCCGCTGCTCGGCGGGCACCGCAGCCCGCCACATCGTCCCGGAACCGGGCGCTTTCTTCTCCTTGCCCAGCACCCGCAGCTGGCCAGCCATGGTCGCGGGCTGGTGTTCCTGACGCAGCCACCACGGATCGTTGTCGTAGCCGGGCGGGCCGCCGGCGCCACGCCGGATGCGGATGACGGCGCCCATCCACGAGGTCAGCGGGCCGCCGTAGTCGGTCGCGGCAAGCGGCCCCAGCCACCCCCGCCCGACGCGCTCACCGAGTCGGCGGCAGAACAACCCGTCGGCGGCCAGCGCCCTCGGCCGCCCGGAACCGCTGTCCACCCACACCAGATCCGCCATGGCCCGGTCCAGCAGCGCCTCGGCCACCGCCACCACCTCCGGGAAGACGACCGCGTCCCGCCCCACGACCCGCCACCGCTCCAGATCACCTCCCGCATCCCCGCCCGCGACCTGGTGCAGGCGCCGCGGCCAGATCGTCTCCCGCTCCCAGCGCAGGGCCTGCTCCCACCACCGGGCCACCACCGCCTGCGCCAGAGTGAACACCCGTTCCGGCTCGGCCCCGGCCCGCATCGCCCGCCGCGCCACCCCCGTCCACTGCCGCTGGGCAGCGGCCACTTCTGGCACACCCCGTACGTCCAGATGCTCAAGAGGCTGGTGGGCGTCCGCGTCCAACAGCCACTGCCCGTGCCGAACACACACCCGCTCCCACCGCGGCGCGTACCGCACCACCCGCACGGCCGTCCCCGTACGCCGGGCGGTGCACAGGCGGCAGCCGAAGGCGACCGGCCCGGCGACCGCGCCCCCGGTCCGCCACGCCGCCGCCGGTACCCCGTCCTTTCCGGCCGACAGCTTGGCGTCCTCCTGTCCCCAGGACGGCAACGCCCGCGCCAGCACGTCTTCTTCGACGCCGCATATGCCCGCCAGGAGCTGGCGTCCGGCCGCGTTCAGCAGTACCTCGGCGTCGGCCCGCGCGCCCCCGCCGTCATGCCCAGGCGGGTAGTTGCGCCACTGCCAGTACGACCGCAACGCTTTCGCTTCCATCCCGTAGCGGCTTGCGATGCGGCAGATCAGCGACGAGGTCGTCTCCCCCTGCAAGGGAGAGGTCCGCAGGAGGCCGGGATGATGGGTCACTCCACCACGGTCTCGTGTTCGCCGATCCGGGCGGGCGTTTTCGCAGTAGCCGTCCGGACCCGGCCATGGACCGGGCGCCCCCACGCCCCCACCCTGTAGGAGGGACCACCAGCGTGCTTCACCAGCCCGCAAACGAGCTCACGCCCACTGGATGCCCAGCTTCCGCAGCGCGTCCAGCTGCTCCGCGCTGAGCTTGTCCCGCCTGGCACGGGTGTTCGAGACCCACACGCCCAGCTTCACCGCCACCGGTTCCGCCTCGCCGCCGACCGTGATTTCCTCGCTGTGGCCGCGTGGCACCGGCCGGTCAGCGCCTTCCCGTTCCACCCACTGCGCGAGGGCCGCCAGGCCCCGCTGGAACGCCTGCTGCGCCTTGCCCCGCCCCTTCGCCGCACCCTTGGCGGCCGGGGCGGGAGACGGCGCCTCAAGCGGCTTGACGCCCAGCGCGGTCAGCCGGGCGCGTTGCTCGGGCAGGAGCTGCGCCCAGGTGCCCGGTTCCTGCTGCCGCCACCTCCAGGTGCCGATGTCATCACCCTCGAACGTGACGCCCGGCGCGATGTGGGGCAGGCTGCCGTCGGCGTCGACCAGGTCGGCGAGGACCCGGTAGCGGCGCTGCCAGTCCAGTGGCCAGGGGCAGTCCCAGTCAGGGTCGATCTCGGTGAGCTGTGCCGCGCGCAGGGCGGCCCGCTCCGGGTCCTTGCCGAGACCGTTCTTCGCGCCCTTCCTGCGGAGGTTGGCCATGTGCTGCCCGATGGGCACCATCGCCTTGCCCTCGCCCCACATTGCGCGTCGGAAGGGTTTGGGGTGGGGGAGCCGGGCGTGTGGGGTGAGGTCACGGCGGGGTTGAGGGTGTCCAGGCCGGTGCTGGTCGCGCGGCTGCTTGAGCTTGAGGCGGCTGGGGCGTTGACCACAGCGCACGTGCGTGCGGGCGCCCAGGTCGGTGGGGTGAATGTGCGCACGGTGTGGCGCTGGCTGGACGTGGCGCGGACGGAAGGCCGTGTGGAGCGCAGGCCGCGGGCCCGGCTGGAGTTGTCCGACCAGGCGTGGGAGGTGCTGGCACAGGCGGGTGGGAACGTGTCGGTGCTGCACCGGCATTTGAAGGATGCCGGGGGAGAAGTGCCGTCGCTGGCGTCGCTGTACCGGGTGGTGCGCCGGGACCTGGAGGCCGGAAGAGTCCTGCCGGACCGCGTGGTGGTGCGGCGGGAGCGGGAAGAGCAGCGGACACGGCAGGCGCTGGCTGACCTGGCCCTGGCCGGGACGCATGAGGGCGGCGCGGCGAAGGCGGCGTCCGCGGTCCTGCGGTCGGGGGAGGGCGGTGCGGTGACTGGTGTGGCGTTGCCGGCGGGAGCACAGCTGGTGCGGACGTCGTCGGTGCGGGCGGTGGCCGAGGCGGTCGGGCAGGCGATGGCGGCGGAGGGCTCGGTATGTGTGTTCGGCGACCCGGGCCGTGGCAAGACCGCGGCCGTGCGGATGGCGCTCCACGAGGTCCCGCCGGGCTGGAGAGTGACGTGGGTGCCGGTGCCGGTGCGCCCGTCGGTGTCCGGCATGAGGCGGGCGGTGTTCGATGCTTTGGCGCTGCCGGGCCGTTTCCCGCACACGTCGGCGCGGGCCGACGCCGCGGTCGCGGGGGCTTTGGGTGAGGCGCGGGTGCTGGTGGTCGATGAGGCGCAGCGCCTGCCTGTGCCGTGCCTGGAGTACCTGCAGAGCCTGTGGGACGACCCCGGCACGAGGATCACGCTGGTGCTGTGCGGGTCGGGCAGCGAGCGGGCGCTGGCCCGGCTGCCGCAGCTGGCATCGCGGGTCGGCGCGTGGCAGGAGGTTCCGCGCCTGGCCGCAGCGGAAGTGGCGGCCGTGGTGACCGGCTTCCATCCGCTGTGGCGCACCGTCCCGGCCCCGGATCTGACGTGGATCGACCGGTCGTGCGCCCACGGCACGTTCCGCATGTGGGCCGCTCTGACTACCCACTTGCAGAACGCGCTGCTCACCACCGCTGACGCGGCCGTCGACCGGGCTTTGCTGGGGCGGCTGTTCAGGAGGGGCGCGCCGCCGCTGTGAACCAAGCGCTCCGGCAAGAGGCGGGAAGGCCATCGCGTGCGCCCGGCACCCGGCACGCACACGACGTCCCACTGTGCGAGGGGAACTGACATGGAGGACGGTGACGCCGTCCGAGCAGGCGGCGGATTGCCCGCGGCATCGAGGACGGCACTGCGCGGCCCGGCGGTCCGGCGGCTGCTCGCCCTGCGGGCGGGGAAGAAGCTGACAGCGGGCCATGTGCGGGTGGCTGCGGACGCGCTGGGGGTGGCGGAGCGCACGGTATGGCGATGGCTGGCTGCGGCTGAAAGCGATGAGGCCGCGGCCGCCAGCCCTGGCGCCCCGCCCCGGGCTGGCGCGACGTTCACGATCACGCCCGAAGTCCGTGGACTGTTGGCACTGTGGAAGGGGAACGTGCGGGCGGTCCATCGCGAGCTGGTCCTCCGTGCTGCTCGGCAGTCTCCGCCTGCCTGCGCGCCGTCGCTGACGACGCTGCACCGGGCGATCCGCCGTGATCTGACGCCGGGGGAGCGGGCGGGGCTTGCGGGAGGGGAGCGGGCGGCGCGCAAGCACGATGTGTTCCTGGCCCGGCCGCGGGGCTGGCGTAACCAGGTGTGGGAGACCGACCACGTCCAGGCCCCGGTGCTGGTCGAAGTCGACGGTGTGGCGCGGCGGCCGTGGATCACGTGGTTCACCGACTGCGCGACGAACGCGATCACAGGGGTGGCCGTCACGCCGGGGGATCCGTCACGGGAGTCGGTGTTGGCCGCCCTGCGCTCCGCGGTCCTGCACGAGGAGCCTTACGGCCCGTTCGGCGGCCTGCCCGAGAAGGTACGCGTCGACCGAGGCAAGGATTTCCTGTCCCGGACGGTGACTGCAGCGTTCGATCTCCTGGACGTGACGGTGGAGGACCTGCCCGCCTACACCCCTCACCTCAAGGGCACCGTGGAGGGGCTGAACCGGGCGGTGGAGAGCATGTTCCTGGCCGCGCTGCCCGGCTATGCCCGCCAGCCGCGCCCCGGCAAACGGGCTTCCCGTCCGAAGGACGAAGCGCTGCTCGGCTTTGAGTACTTCACCGCCCGGCTGCTGGCCTGGACGCTCTGGTGGAACACCGAACATCAGCCCGCGCCCTTGCGGGGCAAGACCCCGCTTGAGGCGTGGCATGACGATCCCACCCCGCTGCGGGACGTGCCCGTGGCAGATCTGTGGACGTTCACCCTGGAGGACGCCGGCACCCGCACGCTGACCACCCGCGGCATCCGTTTCAGGAAACGCGACTACGTGGGGCCGTGGATGACCGGCCAGGCCGGGATCCAAGTCCGCGTCCGTTTCATGCCCCACCACGACCACCGCATCGAGGTCTACCACGCGGCCACCGGCCGCTACCTGGGTCCTGCGGACCTGGCCGACCAGGCCACCGACGAACAGATCAGCGCCGTACGAAGAGCGCGGGCCTCCCGCACCCGCCGCCTGAAGAAGGACCTGGAGGCCTCCCAGCGCGAGCGCTACGCTGCCGTGAACCAGCCCGAGGCCCCCCAGCGGCTCGGCGCGCTGACCACCGCGCAGGCCGAGGCCGAACTCGCCCAGACCGCAGACACCGATCTCGCGCAGCTCGCGCTGCCGGACCTCATCCCGCCCGCCGCGCCCCCGGCCGACTGGCGGACCCCGCCCTCCCTCGCCACCCGGACCATGCCCGGCCGGCCTGCTCCCGTCCCGTCCGAACCTGCCTCCGACCGCCCACCCGAACCCACTGCACAGACCGCTGAAGACGGAGACGCCTCGTGACCGCGGCCACCTACCAGTACGTCGACCTGCCCGATGCGTCCGTGGTCACTACCCGCGCCCTGCTCACCGCCCGGGAGAACATCACCGACACCGTCGCAGCCCGCGCCATGATGTGCATCCACGGCGGCGCCGGATTCGGAAAGACCCTCGCCGTCAACACCTGCTTGCGCGGACTCGAACCACACGAGGACGTCCGAAAGATCACCTTCCGTGCCCGGCCCACCGCCCGTGCGGTGCGCTACGAACTGTTCACCGCGCTCGACCTGGCCGGTGAACCGCCGCGCCACCCCAGTGAGTTCGACCGGTTGCTGAAGACCGCGCTGGCCGAACGCCCCCGCACGTTCCTGGTGGACGAGGCGCAGTGGCTCAACGGGGAGGCGTTCGAGTACTTCCGCTATCTGTGGGACGAGCCCTCAACCCAGCTCGCGATCATCTTCGTCGGCGGCGAGGGCTGCCACACCGTGCTGCGGCGCGAACCGATGCTGTCCTCCCGCATTTTCATCTGGCAGCACTTCACCCGCCTCACCCCCGCAGAGGTCCTTGAGGTGATTCCGCTGTTCCACCCGATCTGGGCCGATGCCGATCCCGAGGACATCACCTTCGCCGACAGCCACGCCGCACACGGCAACTTTCGCGCCTGGGCCCAGTTGACCGCCCACACCCGTACCGCTCTGGCCCGCACCGGCCGCGCCCGTGTCGACCAGGAGCTGCTGCGCTGGGCCTTCAGTCGCCTCGCCTGACCACCACCACGCCGCCCGCCGTGGCCCCGCCGCCCGTAGCCGTGGTCATCGACCGCCATGACGACGTGCTCCACACGCATACCGCCCTGGCCGCCCACCATCCGCCGTCCGGCCGGATCACCCTGCACCCCGGGCCGGGCACCACCAGCGAGACCGGCCTCGCCCATGACCTTCTCGCCGCTCTGGGCAAACCGCCCCTGCTCCCGGGCCGTTTCCCTGCCGGCCGTCAGCCCGCCTGGGAAGCCGCTGCCTCCTGGATGACCGCCCTGCCCGTGAACCGGCTGACCGTCCTACGCGCCCACCGCCTCACCGTCGGCCGCGCGATGCGCCTGCTGCAGCTACATGCCCTCACCGGTGTCCACCTGACCCTGGTCTGCCACCGCCCGCACCTTCCCGCCGCTCTGCACCAGGCCCTGCGGACGGTCGACTACTCCGTCACCGCCGACTTCGAGGCTGCCCGCCGCCACTACTACGGCGCGACCGCCACGGAGCACCTGCCTGCAGACGGATTCGCCCGGCCAGTCGACCGATGGCTCACCCTGCCCGCACTGGACCGCCTCGTCTCCTACGACAGCCCCCGCCCCTGCGCCGACCCGTGCACGCCACCGCCGATCGCCTGGCGGCACCGCCCACCGCCCGCGCCTCTCACCGCGCCCACCGCCCAGCGAATCGCCCACCGCCTGCACACGGCGACCGCACATCCTCGCCTCGCCGCAGCCGTCGCCGCCGCGCTGTTCACCGGCGCCTCCCTCCAACAACTCGCCACCGCCCGCCCCCGCGACTACGACACCGCCGCGGCCACGCTCGCCCTGCACGACCGCGCCCGCTACACCGACGGCTGCGCCGCCCACCCCATACCGCCCTGGGCCAGCGTCTTCCTGCGGGCCGCCGTCTGCTTCACCCGGCTCGTCTCCAACGAGGACCAGGAACTGCTTGCCGCACCAGGTGACCGTGCGCACCTGCTGCGCGTGGCGGAGACGGCCAGGCTGCGCCCGCCCCAGCCGCCTGCGGCCCGCCGCAAAGGCCCGGCCGGCCGTGTGGAGTGGGACTGGCGCGAGCGGCAGGAAGCCGAGCAGTACGAAGCCATGCCGGCCAGTTGCGTCAGGCCCTCGCGACGCTGAACCTCCTGACGCATTTCGCTCGAAGGGGCAGGCTCAACCGATCGAGAAGTCGGCGAACTCGACGTCGCTGAAAGCGATGTGCAGACCGTGGGCCCGGCGGCCCCATTCGCGGAAGTAGGCGTGTCCCAGCGCGCGAGCGAGGATCACCGTCTGCTGCTGCTCGCCCGCGCCGGCATCCCGGGCGGCGAACAGCTCCCGGGCTACCTCTCCCGGCAGGTCCTGGGTGATCCACCGCACCCGCGGATCGTCAGAGGAGCCTGCAGGAGCCGCGAACCCGAACCGCGCCCTGGTATGGAAGACGAAGCCCTCCGCCTCTGCCTGGGCGCGTCGACGGGCCCGTATTCGGGGCTGCCACCGGGCCAGGACCGCTTCCTCGATCGCCTGCACCTGCAGCGGACCCGGCGGACGACGCGCTCCTGGCTTCTTCGTCACCCACCGCTGCACGGTGCGCTGCGACACCTCCAGCACGGTGGCGACCTGCCGAGTGGAACCACCGTGTGATGCCAGCAGAAACCGCAGGCGGGCCTCGGTGCTTGCAGGAACGGGCCGGGTGCGTAACGCGCGCTCCAACCCCTGCTCGATCTGTCCCACATCCGCCTCTCGAAGCGGCCAGCCGCCAGGGCAGGCATCTGCAGTCCGTCGTGTCAGTTCTCCCACGTCGCCTGCCCCTGCCTGCCCGTTCTTGCATTCTCGGGACAGCACTGGCTGCCGCAAGATATGAGCCCTTGGACGAGCACCGGCGACAAGCCGACGGCACGGGTCACGACGGAGTCGCCAGCGTCCCGGTGCTGTCCTTCGGCACGCACATGAGCCATCGATCCGTACGCGGACAGCGCCACCGCCCTGGTCGCCCGCATCTCCGGCGAGGGCGAAGAGCCGGCGGCCGAGCCGGTATCCTGCCCGCGGGGCTGACGCCCTGGGCTTCGCCGACGCCCACACCGCATCCGGACACCCACACTGCCCGGACCACTGGTGGAAGGTCTTCCGGGATCGACGGACCGCTTGACGAGCACCTTGAGGATCCATCGAGCCGGGGTTGCCGTGTGGGGGCGAGGACCCGGTGCCGAGAGGACCCGTCCATGACCAAGCGCACCACCGAGCAGCAGCGCGCCCGCGAACTCCAGCGCACCGCACGCGAGCAGGGCACAGACCTCGGCTACCACGAAGCCCTCAACTGGGTACGTGATGCCGCCGAGTCGCAGGCCAAGTTTCCGGGCAAAATCGCCGTCCCTGTGCCGCACGATCACTGCGTCATGCTCTTCGAGGCGCACACGGACCCCGAGTACATCCGCAACGCGATCACGCCGCTTTCCGCAGCCGAAGTCGAGCTCCGTAATGAACTCCTCCAGCGGAGGAACGCTCTGATGGACGACCACGCCAAGGTGGAGATCATTGCCATGATCCTCAGGAGGTGGCGCTATCCGGGCGAGAATCTCGCACGCTGGACCAAGCAGGAGCTCGCCAACGAGCTGGTGGACGGCGAGGACGGCCGCGAGCGCTACGAGGCGTACGGGCGGGTGGCACTGCGCAACGGAAAGCCAATGCCCGGCTCACGCTCCCTTTGCGGAGGCGCCGGCTGCTCCGGCCACGACAGTGCGACGCCCTGGCCGGAAACCCGCGCGCGCTTCCGCGCCCAAGGGCCCTGCGTCGACGCACAGAGCGCCCCTCGGTGACCGGCGTCGTCTTGGCGGAGGCCCGGATGACCATCCCGCGCCGCCGGTAGCCGGCCCTTGGGTATCCGCTGCAACATCCGAAGCGTGTTGCACCCCTGACCTGCACAAACGCCGACCAACGGTCGGGCTGGGCGCGTGCGATGTCCTCGACACCACCCTCGTCCAGCCGGCCTCGTCGCGGAGATCAGCGCTCACATGTCCGTCGACACCGCGGCGGGGTCTACCTGTATCCGACCCTGCGCCTGGACGTGGCTGCCGGGTTCGGCGCGGCCCGGCCGCGGCCGCAGGGTGATCGACTACACCAACTCCAAGGGGCGAGGCTGCCCAGGCGCCTTCCTGACGGACCATGCGAGGTGATATCACTACCGTGAGTGATCTTGCGTGGCAGTAGGGGCCGGGGGTGGGCTGTGGCAGGGAGGCTTGAGCCGGGAAGGGATGGAGCCCGGCCGGTATTCGAGGGCTTTCCGGAGCCCAAATCGCCAGAGGTCGTCGTGCTTGCGCCGCCGACCCAGAGCGCTCCCTTGCCCACGCCTCAGGTGTACCTGCAATACATCTACGACGCTGACGACTGGGAGGACTTCACCGTCGAGTGGGTCCACCAGTTCGGTACGTGGTCTGGTCGTCCCTACGTCCGAGTTCAGCGGATGGGTGGGGCCGGCGACCGCGGAGCGGACGTCGCAGCCTGTCTCTCCGAGCAAGGCACCGCAGGCGAGTGGCACTGCTACCAGTGCAAGCACTACCTCAAGCCGCTCGGGCAATCAGACGCCTTCCCAGAGATGGTGAAGATCTTCGTCGCGAAGATCCTCGGCACGTACGAGCTGCCCACGCGCTATGTCTTCGTCGCACCAAAGATTGGCACGGGACTCGAACGACTCCTGCTCAACCCGCCCCAGCTGAAGGACGAGTTCTTCGCGGCGTGGGACGACAAGGACTCCAAGCTCGGGACCAAGCCCAAGCTCACCCCGGAGATGCGTACAGCTGTGGGCGCGCTGGCGCAGGCGACGGACTTCTCGATGTTCGAAGCCCGGAACCTCGACGAGATTCTCGAACTGCACGCTGCGACCCCCCACCACGTTAGGCGCTTCCCACAACCGCTTAAGCAGCGCCCTGCCGCCGATCCGGCCCCACCTGACCAGGCACCACACGAAGCCGTCTACGTCCGCAAGCTGCTGGACGCCTACAACGCGAAGCACGGCCTCGCCTTGGAGACGCTGCAACAGGCCCGCGACCATGCGAAAGTCAGCGGCCATCTCTTCCGCCAGCGTGCCGCCTTCTTCCACGCCGAGTCGCTGTGGCGTTTCGCGCAGGAGAGTGTCCCGGAAGCGACCTACACCGCGATCGAGACCGACCTGTACGACGCCGTGATCGAGATCGAAGACCGCGACCATGGCAGCGGCTACGCACGGCTGGAAGCCGTACTGGACGCGGCTGTCGCCCACACACCGAACCCGGCGAACATCCTCGCCCCCGTGGTGAAGGTCATCGACCTCAAGGGCATGTGCCATCGTCTGGCCAACGACGACCGGCTGACCTGGTGCAAAGAGGAGACCCCGTGAGCCCCCTCAACGGCCCCGTGGAGGCCGGGATGCGCGCTCTGGTCCTCCTGGCAGAGACCTTCCCCCGCCGCCTGGACGTCGCCCAGCTCGTCTACCTGGACCACGCCATGCTCCACAGCGGCGACCTCGACCACGGCCCCGCCAGTCTCCACCCCGACCTCCCCGCCGGCCCCGGCGAGCTCGGCCTGCGCCGACGCCTCATCGAACAGGGCCTCATGGTCCTGCTACGCGCCGGCCTCGCCGACATGACGACCACCGACCACGGCTTCATGTACGGGGCCACAGACGAGGCAGCGAGCTTCCTCAACGCCCTGGAAGCTCCCTATGTCGGGCAGCTCATCGAACGGGCTGACTGGCTCACCAGCACCTACATGCATGAAGGAACGGACGTCCGCGAGGGCATGAAGCAGATCACCCAGCGCTGGTCTGACCGCATCCATGTGAGCCCCGGCGACCTCGGAGAGGACGTCCTGTGATCAGACTGACGCTCGTCCACCTGACCTTCCTCGGCATGGACAAGCCTCCGGCGGCAGTGGAATTCAGTCCCGGCCTGACGGTCATCTACGGAGCCTCGGACACGGGCAAGTCCTACGTCGAAGAGGCCGTGGACTACATGCTGGGCGCCAGCGAACTCAAGTCGATCCCGGAGGACGACGGCTACACCCGCATTCTCCTCGGCCTACGGGTGAGCGACGGTCGCAGCCTCACTCTGTCCCGCGCGATCGGCGGCGACACCATCGAGGTGTTCAACCACGATCTCCGAGAGATGCCATCGGAGCCAGCGGACGAGACTCTCAAGTTCAAGCACAACGCCAAGTCGAAGAAAAACATCTCCCGCTACCTGCTGACCGTCCTGGGAATCGACGGCCAGCGGATCCTCCAGAGCGGCCGCGGCAACGTGCTGCCGCTGAACTTTCGGGACCTCGCGCGCCTGGCCGTCGTCAACGACACACGCATGGCAGATCAGCACTCTCCGGTACTGGGCACCCGGAATCCCCTGAACGAAACCAGGGAGAAGTCGGTCTTCAAACTCCTCCTCAGCGGAGAGGAAGAGCCGGAACGCCCTGCAGCGCCAAGCAATCTGGAGAAGCAGTTCGGCAAGGGGAAGATCGCGGTCATCGACCACCTGATCGACGAGAACCGCGGAAAGCTCACGATGGAGGCAAACCAGTCGCAACTGCGGGAGCAACTCGACCGCCTGCAGGCGGCCCTTGGCGAGGTGACCACCGCCGCCGTCGAACTTGCTGAAATCCGCACCAGCCTTCTCCGTGACCGCCGGGGCCTGGAAGAAATCAACCTCGCGGCCCAGCAGCGGGGCGACGAGGTCGAGCAGCTGCTCGCACGATTCGCTCTGCTGAAAGAGCAGTACGAGTCAGACTTGGCCCGGCTCCAGATGGTCGGTGAAGCCGGAACCCTACTGGGCTACTTCCAGACCGGGACCTGCGTCTTCTGCGGCGCCGAGCCCCAACACCAGCACCCGGAGCACCACCTCGCCGAGAGCACCCAGCTGGCAGCGTCTGTATCTGCCGAGACGCGTAAGACAACAGATCTGCTCAGCGACCTGCTCCTCATGATCGAGGACTTGGAAGAGCAGGCAGCGGAAATTGAATCGGCCCGCGCTGCCCGACACGAAGAGCTCACACACAACGCTGCGGAGCTCCGCGCACTCGATCAACGGATGCAACCTGTCGACACGGACGCCACCGAACTACTGAACGCCCGCTCACGGGTCGAAAACGAGCTGGCCCTGCACGCTCAGATCGAGCAGCTCGAAGACCTCAAGGCATCGCTGTCCACCGTGGCTCCCGCTCCGCCGACTGCCCGTCCCGACGGCATCCCCGCCGCCGACGTCGCCGACTTCGAGCGCATGATCCATGAGACCTTGGAAGCCTGGCATGTTCCGGGGAGCAACCGCGTCCGCTACGACCCAACGACTGCCGAGCTCTCCGTTGACGGACAGCCGCGAAAGAGCCGCGGCAGGGGCATGCGATCCATCCTCCACGCCGCCTTCGCCGTATCACTTGCGCGCCGGAACACAGCCCGCGACCTGATCCACCCGGGCTTCGTCGTGCTCGACACTCCGGTCCTCACCTACCGCCGGCCCGAAGACCCGCACGAAGACCGTCCCGAGCTGATGACCGCCGACGTCGCCGAGAACTTCTACCGCGACCTCCTGGAGAATCCGCCGGGCCAGGTCATCGTGATCGAGAACCCGACACCGCCAGCGAGCATCAGAGGGCGCGCCACCGTCCACGCATTCAGCGTGGACGGTTCGGAACGCCAAGGATTCTTCCCACCCCGAGAAAGGCAGTGAGCACCAGCCGCCCACCACGGACAGCCGGACGTGCCTCGGTCAGGCCCAGTCCACCCCCAGCTTCGTGAGGGCGGCGAGCTGGTCGGCGGTGAGCTTGTCGCGCCGGCTCTTGGTGTTCGAGACCCACACGCCCAGCTTCACCACCACCGGCTCCACCTCGCCCTCGACCGCGATCTCCTCCCCGTGGGCGCGCGGCACCGGCCGGTCCGCACCTTCCCGCTCCACCCACTGCGCAAGGGCTGCCAGGCCCCGCTGGAACGCCTGCTGCGCCTTGCTCGGCCCCTTCGCCGCACGGTCGGCTGCCGGGGCCGGTGACGGCGCCTGGGCGGGTTCCACGCCCAGGGCGGTCAGTCGCTCTTGCTGCTCGGGCAGCAGCCGCGCCCAGGTAGCCGGCTGCTTCTGCTGCTGGAGCCACCGGCCGATGTCGTCGCCGTCCATGAGGACGCCTGGGGCGATGTCGGGCAGCTGGCCGTCAGCGTCGACCAGGTCCGCCAGGACGCGCTGGTGCCTCTGCCAGTCCAGCGGCCAGGGGCAGTTCCAGTCCTTGTCGATCGCGGCGAGCTGTGCGGCCCGGGTTGCCGCAGTGTCCTCGTCCTTGCCCAGACCGTTCTTCGCGCCCTTCCTGCGGAGGTTGGCCATGTGCTGCCCGATGGGCACCATGGCCTCGCCCTCGCCCCACACCGCGTCCTGACGCGGCGCGAGGTGCCCATTCGCCCGCCGGAACGACCGCAGGGCGGCCAGCTTGGCCTCCCAGGCTTCCTCGCCCGGCTCCCAAAGCATCCCGGCCTCCGGAGCGTCCAGCAGGGTCTTGCGGCGCTCCTCCAGCTCCCCGGCCCGCAGGGCCTTGCGCTGCTGGTGGACCCACCGCCCGAGCGGGAAGTCCTTCGTGACGCCGACCTCGACCTCGGTGTCGTAGGGCACGGCGTGGACGCCGGTGATCTCGTTCTCCTTCCGCCAGCGGATGAGGGCCTGGTAGCCCTCCAGCCACACCAGCGACTCCGGCCGGTAGACCCGGGTACGGAGGAACGCCGCGATGGTCGCTGCGTCGCGCGGGCTGGAGAAGTGGAGCAGCGCGGACTCGGCAGCGGCGTCGGTGTCGTCGCCGTGCTCCTGGTCGTCGCCGTCGCTCTCGCCGTCGGCCCCGACGATCCGCCCGTCCTCGTCACGCTGGACGTGGACCTTGCGCTTGCCGCTGGTGAGCGCGCGGGAAGCGAGCTGCTCGACCAAGCGCTCATCATGTGAGCGCAGGCCCTGGAGCACGGCGACGAGGGGCCGAAAGCTGGCGCTGGCGATCATGTCGGTGGGGTCCTCGTTCGGCTCCAGGAACACCGGCACGATGATTCTGGCGACCTTGGTGGAGCCGTCCTTGTTGAGCCGGAGTGCCCGGCCGATGTTCTGCACGATCTCCACCTGGGAGCCGCGGGTGTCCGCGAAGCACACGGCCTCCACACCCCGCTCGCCAGTGATGTCGACGCCCTCACCGAGCACGCGAACGCTGGCGAGGAAGGCGCGGTGGACTCGGCGTCCTGCCGCGTCGATGCCGTTGGCGAACTGGCGCAGCACCTCCCGGCGTTCGGCCACCAGGTGGTCACCGCACAGCCATGCCGACCACACCCGGTCCGGCGGGACGTGGCGGCCGGCCTCCAGCTCGTAGAACTCCGCGTCGATCGAGGACTTCGGCAGCTTGTCCGCGGCGGCCAGGTCTTTATCGGAGGCATCGTTGACGTACAGCTCGGCAGCGGTCTCCGGGAGCTTGTCCGCGAACGCCTGCGCCTCTTCGACCTTCTGGTGGAACGTCATGACCGTACGGAGGTTGTACGCGGCGGCGTGCTCCAGGAGCGCGGTCTGCAACAGGGCCAGGCGCCGGCCCCGCCGCGCTTCCTCGGACTCCCCGATCACGGGGGAGGGGTCGCGGATCTCCAGGACGTCGATCTCGAACCCGGCGAGGATCTCGCGCTCGATCGCCTCGCTCAGCCCGAGCTCCGCGAGCCACGCGCCGTACGTGCCGTCCGGGTCGTCGGCCATGGTCGCGATCTCCGCCTCCTGGCCGTCCGCGCCCTTCTGAGGGCGGGCTGCGGCGAGGATGCGCGGCGTGGCGGTCAGGTACAGCCGGAAGTCCGCCGGGATGCGGGCGTTGTCGTGGATCGCCGCCCACGGACGGCCAAGATCACCAGCGGTTCCGTGGGCCTCATCCACGATCGCGAGGTGGAAGCCGTCCATGCGCTGGCCGTAGAGCCGCTCCCCGCCCGCCAGAGCGGCCTCCAGAGGCCCGCGAACCTTCCGCTGGCCCTCGGGTGCGTCGATGTCCTCGCGGTCCACGAGAGAGGCATACGTGGCGAACACGATGACCGGCCCGTGCCCGGCCCAAAGGGCGAGCTGGATCGGGTTCGTGGTGGTGCGCACCCCGAGCGAGTTGAGGACCGCGTCGTTTTCCAGCGAGCACACCGCGACCATCGGCGCCCGGTGGCCCACCGCCCGCCACGCCTGGGCGGTCTGCGCGAGCAGGTCCAGGGTCGGGACGGTGACGAGGATCCGGCCGTCCGCGAAGCTCTCCAGCGCGCTCGCGGCGGCCGTGATCGTCTTGCCCGAGCCGGTCGCTGACACGATCGTGCCCCGGGCACCCTGCGGGGGCACAGATGACCTTGCAGGGAATCCCACCCACCTACGAAACGCCGACCGCTGATCTACCTGGTGTTCCTTAAGCCGAATCGCTGACATTCTGTTCCTCCCCGAGCGCTGAATTCGTGTGGTCTTTTCAGAGGGCCGCATGCGGAATGCAGGCCGCGCCCAGGTCGTTCCAGATCGACGCACCAGCCTTGTGCCAGCCACCGGGCTTTCCGTCCTTGAAGGGCGGCTTGTCGTCCGGGTCGTAGTGACCGGCATCGAGCGTGCAGACGACGTAGCCCCCATCGCTGTTGACCGTCCGGGCCGTGCACAGACCGCCGGCCTCGCCCAGCGCCTCCAGGACCTGGCGGCGCCTGGTGGGGTGCGGGTCCGTGGCCGGCAGTACGGCTTCCCGGACGTACCGCTCCAGCCGCACCAGGTCGACGCGCTCACGCTGCCTCACGTCCGCGATGTGTACGGCCAGTTCAGCGGCCCCGGCCGACCGGCCGCCGCGCCGGGACCACTCCCGGTCCGCGATGCCCACCAGGGCCTCGCTCACGGCCGCCACGCCCTTGTCCCAGCCGTTCTCGAACTCAGCGCCACGAGGGCGCGGCGCCATGCCGTCCAGCTCCACCACCTGGCACTGCGCCCCTGCGACCGCCCCGGCCTCCAGCGCGGCCACCAGGTCGTCCGCCTCGCTCGCGGGCACTCCCTGTGCCTCCAGGAGCGCGAACAGCCTCAACCGGGCGTTCACGCCTGCCGTCTGATACTGGCTCACCCGGCGCACAGAATCGCTGCTCAGCGCGGGATCGGGTCCGGTAGATTCGTGGTGACCGGTCATCCGCGGTCGTTCCTCTCGGAATTCCGGGGAGGTTCCCGGGTGGTTGGGGGGTGTCCCGCGTTTCCGCCAACGGTACATGCTGCATCAACCCGATGCACGCGGTACACTAGAACCCACACGAACAAGCGACGCCCCCATCTCATAGCCAGCCCGGCCCGCGCCAGCGGGCCCCAACGGTTCTGGAGGCGCAGCCGGAAGGGCCGTCAGGCGGGGGAGCGCAGCGGACCCGCCGGCCAGGCTGGAGCGAAGCGGAAGCCTGGTAACGAGACGAAGTCCCGCCAGTCCGGGAGCGCAGCGGACGGACTGTCACCCTCCTTGCTGCGCAAGGAGGGTGTGCGGGTGGCGCAGCCACCC
>NZ_JBEXEQ010000039.1:0-31135 GCF_040703155.1 Streptomyces sp. NPDC005435 | reverse complement strand
CCCACCGCCCCGTACCCCGCGCCGAAGGCGAAGGGGCAGCGGACCGTGGTGTACATCGTCGTGGCCGCCGTGCTGGCGATCGCGCTCATCGCGGGACCGGCGGCCGGCCGGGGCGGGACGGTCAGGGCGCGGTCAGTGGCGCGGCCAGCCGTCCAGTCGGCGGTGCAGGGTGACGTCGGGCCGGTCGTGACCCTTGGGCGCCTTGGCCACGGCGTTCTGCAGGATGCCGTTGACCTCGCCGGCCAGCGCGTCCACCTTGGTCTGCAGCTCGGTGGCGGGCAGGCTGGAGCGGGTCAGCGCGTCCAGCCGGCGCTGGATGTCGTTGAGCTGACGGCGGGCGCCCGAGTCCAGCTTGAGCGGGTTGGGCGTGGAGACGACGAACTGGTAGGCGCCCGCGAGGGTCTGGCAGCCGTCGCAGTACTTGTTGGCCGCGTCGCTGACGTTGACCGCCTTCAGCCGGTGCACGTCCCCGGCGATGGTGACGATCTGGAAGGACAGCGCGACCGAGCGGCACTTGTCGTCGACCGAGCAGCCCACGGAGACGGCGTTGGCCTGGTTGCGCACGGAGGCGGCGCGGACGTTGCCGAACTCGCGGACGGTGAAGGAGTCCTTCGCCTGGGTGTGGTGCAGCCGGTTGGCGTTGCTGAACACGTTGTCCGACACGATCGCGGCGCGGGCGGGCCCGGTCGCGGCGTGGGCCGGGACGGCGGTCGCCACTCCGGCGGCGCCGGCGGCGAGGAGGACGGTGCGGACCGCGCGCCCGTTGAACGGGCCGCTGCTCGCGCGTGGCTTTCGATGACTTCCCATGGAGTCTCCCGGAAGGAATGGATGCGATGTGGTTCAGGGGGGTGCGACGCGCGTGGTCACACGTGGCCGTAGGGGGGTCAGGACGACGCCGCCTGGGCCGGGGGGTCGGTGGACGGAGGCGTGCTCACCGGCGGCTCGCTCGGGGTGACGCTCTCCGTGGGGGTCGGGGTGGGGCTGTCGCTCGCGGGGCTCGTCGGCTCCTGCGTCGGACCGCCGCCCGGGTCGCCGCCGCCCCCGGGGGCACCGGACTCGGTGGCCCCCTTGGTCGGCTTCTTGCCGGGCTTCGCCGAGGGCGAGGCGGACGCCTCCGGCGCGGAGGCGGACGCGCTGCCGGAGGGCGTGGCGCTCGGGCTGCCGGAGGCGCCGGACGGTGCCGCGCCGGGCACGGCCGAGGGCGAGACGGAGGCGGTGCCGGGGCTCGCGGACGGGCTGCCCGTGCCCGTGCCGGGCGTGGACGCGTCCATGGGCGGCGGCGCGGTCGTGGGCACCCCGGGCTGGAGGATGGGCGCGATCGGCGGCTTCTTGGGCAGCGGCTTCGGGGTCACGCCGGACATCCAGGCGTAGCTGAGCCCGCCGAGGCCCACGAGCAGGGCCGCGCACAGCGTGACGCGCAGCGCGGGCCGTCCGGAGGTGGCGCGCTTGGCGGCCCGGAACAGCCGGCCGCCGATCTTGATGGTGAGGTAGACGACACCCGCCATCGGGCACAGCAGCATGAAGCTGCCGAGCACGCCGACCAGACCCTCGATGATCTTCCCGTCGGCGAACGCGGAGCCGGTGCCGACCAGCTGCTCGGTGAGCGAGCGGACCATGGTGGTGATGATGCGCGGCAGGTTCCACAGGCCGTAGGCGAGCTCGCCGACGATCAGCGGCACCATGGTCAGCACCCAGCCGGCCACGATGACGCGCGCCGACTTCTTCAGCCCGGCGACCTCCTCGCGGGCCGCGCGTCCCTTGGCCGTGGGCAGCAGGGAGAGCAGGATGGGCTTGATCTTGCCGTAGAGGTCCGGGACTCCGGCGAGGTCGCCCAGGATGTAGTAGCCGTCCAGGCGGACGGCCGGCATCAGCTGTTCCAGGATCTCGAAGTGGCCGAGGTAGACCGCGGCCAGGAAGAACGGCTGCCCGGTGGCGAAGTAGGCGCCCGCCATGGCGAGCATGAAGACGACGTTGAAGTAGACGCCGCCGAAGTCGGTGCGGATGCGGCCGGCGCGGTTGATCCGGTAGACGTCGGTGACGTCGGTGTACATGGACGGCCAGATGAGGAAGAGGCCGCAGCCGATGCAGCCCGGCCGGGCGCCCCCGTATCTGCACGCCGAGGCGTGGCCGAACTCGTGGAAGACGAGGGAGGCCACGGTGAGCAGGAAGACGATCAGGATCAGGATCGGCTGGTCGAGGACCTCCAGCACCGGTTCGATCGCCCCGAAGAAGCCGAACAGCCACACGTCCATGGCGACGGCAGAGAGCAGCACGGCGGCGACGACCACCGGCTTGTGCAGCCACTGCAGCGACCGGGCGATCTTCATCGTGCGGCGCTCGTTGAAGATCACCCGGTGGCCCTTGAGGGCGAGCAGCAGGTCGGAGCGCGGGGCGTCGACCTCGTCGCTCTCCTGGCCCTCGGGCACGGTCACGCCGAGCGGTTCGAGCTTGTTCTCCACCAGGTAGCGGACGTTCTCCCCGCTGACCTCACGGCCGAAGCGCCCGCTCACCCGGTGGGCGATGGTGTCGACGTCGCGGACGCCGTCGACGGACGACGCCACGAGATACAGCAGCCGTGACAGCTGCACGACCTGCCCGTCCCCCCGACGGGCGATGTACTTGGGCTCGGTGAAGCCCGAGCCCTGGTACTCGCCGTGCAGCCGCAGTCCCGCGCTGATGCGCGGAACGGGCCGGGACGGCACCTCCGCGTCCGGCAGGCTGCCGGACGCCACCTGCTCGTACGTCACCGGCCAGCCACCGGGCCCGGGCAGCGGGCCGGTGTCGTAGAGCGTGGTCGTGCCGTTTCCCGACACCGTCATGTGTGGTCTCCCCCCACGTCATGGCCGCCGCCTCCCCCCGGCATGGCCATGGGGGCGGACCGCCCGGGATCCGGGCCCGGTCCGCCCCCATGGCCGCCTGTGCGGCGGTGCCGTTACTGCTTGACGGAGATCGCCTGGCCGGCCTGCGACTGGGCGTCCGACCACACGGAGTGGTCGTTGAGCGCGGCCGACTGGTTCGAGGCCTCGATGTTCGCGATGTGCTTGGTGACGTTGGTCGTCTTGTTGAAGCTGAACTTCAGCTTGCCGAGGGCCTCGCGGCCCGGCAGCAGCTCGCCGGCCTCGGCGTCCAGGTCACGCATGTCCATGCTCATGATGGTGGTCCTTTCGGAAAGATCTCGGGTGGTCGGTGGTGCGCGGGGTGCTGCTGCGCGGTGTTACTGGGTGACGCTGATGGTCTGGGCGGCGCCGGAGCTGGCGACGGAGTACGCCGAGTGGTCGTTCAGCGCGGCGGACTGGTTCGAGGCCGCGATGTTGGCGACGTGCTTGGTGACGTTCGTCGTCTTGTTGAAGCTGAACTTCAGCTTGCCCAGGGCCTCGCGGCCCGGCAGCAGCTCCGCGGACTCGGCCTCGAGCTCGTGAGCGTCCATCATGATCGATTCCCCCTTGGGAATAGGCATTTCCGGTCGAACGGAGTCAGGTTCCCCCCGGACTCTGTCCGATCTGGTCGGACGAGCTGTCCAACGAGATTGGACACTAGGGCCTTGCGGGGGCACTTCGCAACCCGTTCGGGAAATCACCCTTTCGGCCGTGCCCCTACTCGCCCGTAGAATCCCCCCGACAGCGAGGTTCGGCGGGCGGCGAGCAGGACGAGCGGGAAGTGACCAGGGTGACCAACGCACTGCAGCAGCTGATTCGCGAGCGCCTGGACCGTCAGGGCTGGTCCTACGGCGACGTGGCGAGACGGGGCGGCGTCCCCCGCTCCACCGTCCACCACCTGGCCACCACCGAGCGCGTGGTGCGGATGCCCCAGGCCACGACCCTGGAGGGACTGTCCAAGGGGCTCGGACTGCCGTTGGACACCGTGCGGCGCGCGGCGGCCGAGGCGTGCGGCATCCATGTGTACGGCACCCCGCAGGGCGAGGGCGGCACGCAGGACACCGCCGCGACGGGCGACCCCGAGGTCGACCTCCTCATCGCCAGCGTCCAGCAGCTGTCGTCCGACGACCGGCGCCATGTCGCCGCCCTGGTGGAGTCCCTGCTCGGCCGCTCGGCCAAGCAGCCGCCGGAGAACTGACCGCCTCTGGCCGCGGTTGCCCGCTCTTCCGCCCACTCGCGCCCAAGTCGGAAAAAGAATGCAACTGGGCCCGAATATGCCGAGATACCCCGCTAGTCTCACGACTGCCCGAGGAGCGAGAGCCGCACGACCCCGGGCTCTTGGGGGGAACGTGTTGTTCGTGCATGGCGGGCCGGCCACCGCGGTGGTCCGCGGCCCCGACGGCGAATCCGTCGTCCTGTTCTCCGGCGAACTGCCCGAGGTCCTCACCGACGAATCCGTCACCGGACTCCTCGACCTGGCCGCCGCCATCCTGGACACGGAAGAACTGACCCTCTTCCACACCTGCCTCCTCGCCCTCCGCGCCAACGGCATGCGCGCGGGGCGGAGGATCGAGGCGGACGGGGTGGTGCTGACGGTGTACGAGGGCTGAGGGATGGCGGGGACGGGACGGACGCCGGGCCCCGGTCCGGCTCCCGGCGCGGCCCGCCCGATCGCCTGTCTCCTGGCCGGCCTCACCGGCTCGGGGAAGACGACGTACGCGAAACGGCTGGTGGAGGACGCGGGCGGCCGCCGGCGCCTGCTCTGCTTCCCCGTCCCCCGGGCCGAACCGCTCCGCCGCCTCGCCCACCGCAACAGCCGCACCGACGCCAACGCGCTGACCGTCACCGCATCGGCGCCGGCCGACTTCCACGCCCGCTTCGACGTGCCCGAGGGCGAGGGTGAGGAGATCATCGAGCCCGGCTCGTTCGGCCCGCCGCGCCGGACGCACCCCTGCTGAGCCGCCGTCCCCCGCGCCGGCCGGCGACAGTAAGCATGTGCCCGGAGCCGGACTTGAACCGGCACGCCCGCGAAGGGGCAGCGAGGTTTAAGCTCGCCGTGTCTGCATTCCACCATCCGGGCAGGCCATGGGCTCCGCTTCGAGCTCCCGACCCTATCGGGAGGCGCCCTGAGGACAGCGGAGAGTACGGACCGATGTTGTCTTATTTTATTGATGTCTGAGGGTGCATCAGACCACGGTGCAAGCCATCCGCACTTGCCAACAGCGTGACGCGGCAGCACCCGCGGCGTACGGGGAATGACGGAATTTCACCTACCGAACGAGGGCGGCCCACCTGTTCCCGGCGGGAGCGGTCCCACCCGGGTGGCCTCAGGGTCGGACGTCCTCCCCAGGTATGACACCGGGGCGTCCCGTCCGACCGGAGTCGGTTCCGGGAACGGGAGCAGCGGCTGACCGTCGCGGTGGAAGGGGAAGGGACGATGGGAGTCAGTCCCCACAGCGTCGTACCGACAGGAGCGCCCTTCCGTGACCACCACACCCACCGCCGGCCGGAGCACCGCCGTGGCCGCCCGCGCCACGGAGCTGTCCAAGATCTACGGGCAGGGCGAGACCCGGGTGGTAGCCCTCGACCAGGTCTCCGTCGACTTCCGTCAGGGCGAGTTCACCGCGATCATGGGGCCCTCCGGCTCCGGCAAGTCCACGCTGATGCACTGCGTGGCCGGGCTCGACTCCTTCTCCTCCGGGTCGGTGCGCATCGGGGACACCGAGCTGGGCTCGCTGAAGGACAAGCAGCTCACGCGGCTGCGCCGGGACAAGATCGGCTTCATCTTCCAGGCGTTCAACCTGCTCCCCACGCTCACCGCGCTGGAGAACATCACGCTGCCCATGGACATCGCGGGCCGCAAGCCCGACAAGGCGTGGCTCGACCAGGTCATCGACATGGTCGGACTGTCCGGGCGCCTCACCCACCGCCCCGCGCAGCTCTCCGGCGGCCAGCAGCAGCGCGTGGCCGTCGCCCGTGCGCTCGCCTCCCGGCCGGAGATCGTCTTCGGTGACGAGCCGACCGGAAACCTCGACTCCCGCTCCGGCGCCGAGGTGCTCGGCTTCCTGCGCAACTCCGTGCGCGAGCTGGGCCAGACCGTCGTCATGGTGACCCACGACCCGGTGGCGGCGGCGTACGCGGACCGCGTGATCTTCCTCGCCGACGGCCGGATCGTCGACGAGATCCAGGACCCCACGGCCGACAGCGTCCTCGACCTGATGAAGCAGTTCGACGCGAAGGGCCGGACCAGCTGATGTTCCGCACCGCCCTGCGCAACGTCCTCGCGCACAAGGCCCGGCTCCTGATGACCGTGCTCGCCGTCATGCTCGGCGTGGCCTTCGTGTCCGGGACGCTGGTCTTCACCAACACCGTCTCCCAGGCCTTCCAGAACAGCTCCGCCAAGGGCTTCGACGGCGTCGACGTCGCCGTCACCCCCCGCCACCAGGACTCCAAGGGCGACCAGGTCGGGCACAACCCCGAGCTGACCGATGCCCTGCTCCAGAAGGCCGCGAAGACCCCGGGCGCCCAGAGCGCCACCGGTGTCGTCGGCGGCTTCACCGCCCTCGCGGGCAAGGACGGCAAGCTGGTCGGCGGCGGCTGGCAGTCCTCCGGCGGCAACTACTGGGGCACCGAGGACCCGCGCTACCGGCTCGTCTCCGGCCACGCCCCGCACGGCGCCGGCGAGATCGCACTCGACGCCAAGACCGCGCAGCGCGCCGGGTACAAGGTCGGCGACAAGGTGCGCCTGTCGGTCGACGGCCCGGTCCTCACCCCGCGCGTCAGCGGCATCTTCACCACCGACGACGGCAACGTCTCGGCGGGCGGCAGCCTCACCCTGTTCGACACGCCGACCGCGCAGACCCTGTTCGGCAAGAAGGGCACGTACGACGAGATCGACGTCAAGGCCGCGCCCGGCACCAGCCAGAGCGCGCTGAAGACCAACCTCGACAAGACGCTGCCGGCCAAGCTGGTGGAGACCGCCACCGGCAAGAAGCTCGCGGACGACCAGGCCGAGCAGATCTCCGAGAGCATGAGCGGCCTCACCCAGGCGCTGCTGGTGTTCGCCGGGATCGCGCTGTTCGTCGGCACGTTCATCATCGCCAACACCTTCACCATGCTGGTCGCCCAGCGCACCAAGGAACTGGCCCTGCTGCGCGCGGTCGGCGCCTCCCGGGGCCAGGTCACCCGCTCGGTGCTGACCGAGGCCGTCGTGGTCGGCGCGGTCGCCGCGGTGGCCGGACTCGCCGCCGGTGTGGGCATCGGCGCGGGGCTGCGCTCCCTGCTCGGCTCCTTCGGCGCGGAACTGCCCGACGGGCCCGTGGTGATCACCCCGGGCACGGTGGTGGCCGCCCTCGCCGTCGGCATCGTCATCACCGTGCTGGCCGCGTGGCTGCCGAGCCGCCGCGCCGCGAAGATCCCGCCCATGGCGGCGATGAACAGCATCCATGCCAAGGCCACCACCAAGTCGCTGGTGGTGCGCAACACCCTGGGCGCGCTGTTCGCGGGCGCCGGCATCGCCGTGGTCCTCGTGGCCCGCACCATGAACGCCGACTCCGGCCAGGGGATGATGGGCCTGGGCGCCGTCCTGCTGATCATCGGCGTGTTCGTGCTGACGCCTCTGCTGTCGCGCCCGCTGATCGCGGCCGCCGCGCCCGTGCTGCGGATGTTCGGCATCTCCGGCAAGCTGGCCCGCCAGAACTCGGTGCGCAACCCGCGCCGTACGGCGGCCACGGCGTCCGCGCTGATGATCGGCCTGACCCTGATCACCGGTATGACGGTGATGGCGGGCAGCCTGCAGAAGTCGATCGACAAGATGGCGAGCGACGCGATCAGCGCCGACTACGTCGTCTCGATGTCGACCCACGGCCCGCTCTCCCCCAAGGTGGCCGAGCAGGTCGCCGGTGTCGACGGGGTCGCCGCGAGCAGCCCGCTGCGCAACGCCCCCTCGCGCATCGACGGCAAGACGGAGTACCTGACCGGTGTCGACGGCGGCTCGATCGGTGAGCTGACCGACCTGAAGCCGGTCGACGGCTCCTTCACCGTGGACGGCACCCGCATCGTCGTGGACGAGGACCGGGCGAAGCAGTACGGCTGGAAGGCCGGCTCCCACCTCACCGTGCACTACGCCGACGGCAAGGCCCAGCGGCTGACCGTCGCCGGGGTCTACGAGGGCAACGCCATGATCCGGGGCATCATGATCGACAACCGCGTCCTCACCCCGCATCTGAGCACCCCGTCCGACATGCAGGTCATGGTCAAGATGAAGGACGGCGCCTCGACGGCGGACAAGGACCGCCTGGAGAAGGCCCTCGGCTCCAACCCGGCGATCGCGGTCCAGGACAAGAAGGACATCTCCGACGGCGTCGCGAAGATCTTCACGTTCATGCTGAACCTGGTCTACGGCCTGCTCGGCATGGCGGTGATCATCGCCGTCCTCGGTGTCGTCAACACCCTGGCCATGTCGGTCTTCGAGCGCTCGCAGGAGATCGGGATGCTGCGCGCGATCGGCCTGGAGCGCCGGGGCGTCAAGCGGATGGTGCGCCTGGAGTCCCTGGTGATCTCCCTGTTCGGCGGCGTGCTCGGCATCGGTCTGGGCGTGTTCTTCGGCTGGGCGGCCGGCGCGCTGATCGGCACGAAGATGCCGACCTACGAACTGGTGCTGCCCTGGGCCCGGATGGCGCTCTTCCTGCTCCTGGCGGCGCTGGTCGGTGTGCTGGCGGCACTGTGGCCGGCCCGCCGCGCGGCCCGTCTCGACATGCTGACGGCGATCAAGGCCGAGTAGCGGCACCCCCGTACGGCCGAGGGGCCCCGTTCCGCTGTGGAACGGGGCCCCTTCACGCGCCGGAACCGCGTGCGGTCAGCCGTGCCAGGTGCGCGGCCGCAGCGGGAGCCCCGAGGTGCCCGGCTCCGGGGTGCGGACGGCGAGGACCTGGTTGACGCCGATCCGGTTGCGCTCGAAGGCGAGCGCGGAGGCCGCCATGTACAGTCGCCAGACCCGGGCGCGGCCGTCCCCGGCGAGCCGTACCGCCCGCTCCCAGTCCTCCTCCAGACGGGTGACCCAGGCGCGCAGGGTCAGCGCGTAGTGCTCGCGCAGCACGTCCACGTCCCGTACCTCGAACCCGGCGCGCTCCAGCTGGGTGACGGTGGTGCCGAGCGGGGCGAGTTCGCCGTCGGGGAAGACGTAGGCGTCGATGAACCGGTCGACCTCGTACGTCGACTCGTCGCGCTGCGGGCGGCGGGCGATCTGGTGGTTGAGCAGCCGGCCGCCGGGCTTCAGCAGGCCGTGCAGATCGCTCGCGTACTCCAGATAGCGTTCGGCGCCCACGTGCTCGGCCATGCCGATGGAGGAGATCGCGTCGTAGGGTCCGTCGCGCACGTCGCGGTAGTCCTGGACGCGGATCTCCACCCGGTCGGTCAGGCCCTCGTCGGCGACGCGTTTACGGGCGTAGGCGGCCTGTTCCTGGGAGAGGGTGACGCCGACGACGCTCACGCCGTGCTCGCGGGCGGCGTGGATGGCCATCGAGCCCCAGCCGCAGCCGACGTCGAGCAGCCGCTGACCGGGCTTCAGGCCGAGCTTGCGGCAGACCAGTTCGAGCTTGTCGCGCTGGGCGGACTCCAGGGTGCCGCCGTCCTCCCAGTAGGCGCAGGAGTAGACCATGGACGGGCCGAGGACGAGTCCGTAGAAGTCGTTGCCCACGTCGTAGTGGTGGCTGATGGCCCGCCTGTCGGTGCGCCGGGTGTGCAGATGGCGGCGGGGGCGGACCTCCTCGCGCGGCGGGGCGGGCGGCAGCGGGGGTCCGGCGAGCCGCAGCAGGTCCCGTACACCCGCCCGGACGACGGGGTCACGCAGTGCCTGGGCGAGGGTGCGGGAGTCCTCCCCGCGCTCCCAGACCAGCCCGGCGATCGCGCCGAGCGCGCTGTACAGGTCGCCCTCGATGTCCAGGTCGCCGGAGACCCACGCGCGGGCGAGACCCAGCTCCCCGGGCTTGAAGAGGATCCGGCGCAGCGCCCGGCGGTTGCGCAGGACGACTACGGGAACGTTCGGCGGGCCCGCCTGGGAACCGTCCCAGGCACGGATCCGCACCGGGAGCGGGGCTCCCAGCAACTGCTCGGCAACACTCACCAGTCGCGACGCGGCGTCGGCCATGGCGCACACCTCCAAGACGGCAATCCCGGATGTCCGTTACCACTTAAACGACATGGCTACCCGGCACAGTCCCGCAATGGAGTTACAACAGGGCAAAAGAGCGTAGGCCGCACGGCGGCGGAAAACGCCGAAGGGCCCCCCGCACCACGGACAGCGGGGAGGCCCTTCGGAGGGAACCGGTGACCGGAGGTCAGGAGGCCTTGGCCTTCTCCTCGGTCTTGGCGGCGGCGGGAGCCGGGGCCGGCTTGGCGGCCTCGTAGAACTCCTCGCGCGGGTGCTCCATGGCGCCGAGCGAGACGACCTCGCGCTTGAGGAACATGGCGAGCGTCCAGTCCGCGAAGATACGGATCTTGCGGTTCCAGGTCGGCATCGCGAGGCCGTGGTAGCCGCGGTGCATGTACCAGGCGAGACGGCCCTTGAGCTTGATCTTCGTCTTGCCCAGGACGATCATCGCGACGCCCTTGTGCAGACCGAGACCCGCGACGGCACCCTTGTTGGCGTGCTCGTACTCCTTCTGCGGGAAGCCCCGCATGCCGGAGACCACGTTGTCGCCGAGGACCTTGGCCTGGCGCAGCGCGTGCTGGGCGTTCGGCGGGCACCAGGCGTTCTCGTTGCCCGCCTTGCGGCCGACGAGGTCGGGGACCTGGGCGTTGTCACCGGCGGCCCAGATGTAGTCCGTGCCCTTGACCTGGAGCGTGGGCTCGCAGTCGACGTGACCGCGCGGGCCGAGCGGCAGGCCGTAGCGGGCCAGCGCCGGGTTGGGCTTGACGCCCGCGGTCCACACGATGGTGTCGGAGTCGACCTCAAGGCCGTTCTTCAGCACGACGTGGCCGTCGACGCAGGAGTCCATGGAGGTGGAGAGGTAGATCTCCACGCCCCGGCTCTCCAGGTGCTCCTTGCCGTACTGGCCGAGCTTCGGGCCGACCTCGGGAAGGATCTTGTCGGCGGCGTCGACCAGGATGAACCGCATGTCCTCGCGGGACACGTTCTTGTAGTACTTGGCGGCGTCGCGGACCATGTCCTCGACCTCGCCGATGGTCTCCGCGCCCGCGAAGCCACCGCCGATGAAGACGAAGGTGAGCGCCTTGCGGCGGATCTCCTCGTCGGTCGTGGAGTCGGCCTTGTCCAGCTGCTCCAGGACGTGGTTGCGCAGGCCGATGGACTCCTCGATGCCCTTCATGCCGATGCCCTGCTCGGCGAGGCCGGGGATCGGGAAGGTACGGGAGACCGCGCCGAGCGCGACGACCAGGTAGTCGAAGGGAAGTTCGTACGCCTCGCCCACGAGCGGGGCGATGGTCGCGACCTTGCGCTCCTGGTCGATGGTGGTGACCCGGCCGGTGAGGACCTCGGCCTTCGGCAGCACGCGTCGCAGCGGGACGACGACGTGCCGGGGCGAGATGTTGCCGGCGGCGGCTTCGGGCAGGAAGGGCTGGTAGGTCATGTACGACCGGGGGTCGACAACCGTGACGGTCGCCTCGCCGTAGCGCATCTGCTTGAGGATGCGCCGAGCTGCGTACAGGCCTACGTACCCACCGCCTACTACGAGGATCCTGGGACGCTCCGTGGTGCTCATGGCATCGAGTATCCACCTGCCCCTGAGGGGTAGCTCGTGCGCCCCTTCACAAGGTTGGAGAGGGCCTGTGTTATCCTCCGCCGCTCACGTGACACAGATCATGTTCCGCACCGGGAACCCAAGGTCGTTCTGACCCGTTGTCAAGGCCGCGTGAGCTGGCCCTCCGGGTTCTCGGCACCCTCGCGGATCACCCTCCGAGGACCCCTCGGACACCTCCGCGAAACACCCTCGCAATGCTCTCGTGAGCACCCTCCAAGGGCCGTTGAGCCCCCGAATGGGTCAATGCGGCCCCTTGTGTTGCCCCCGGGGGTCGAAATCCTTGTGAAGAACTTCACGAAGGTTTCCGGCGAGGGGTCGCGAAGCGGCGTGTCGGCCACCCCGCGACCCTGCTCATCCGTCGTCCGTCCTGCTCAGCCGCTCGCTACCGGACGGTAACGAGCCGTCCGCACACGGCAGTACGGGCAGCGGCCCCTTGAGCGCTATGCCAGGGAGAAGGCGATACCGTCCAGAATGTCGTGCTCGCTGACGACGACCTCCTCGGCGCCGACGCGCTCCATGACGGCGAGCAGCACCAGCGCGCCCGCGCCGATCACGTCGACCCGGCCCGGGTGCATCGAGGGCACCTCGGCGCGCTCGGCGTGGGTGGAGGACAGCAGCCACTCGGTGATCTGGCGGACGCGGCCGCGCGTCATGCGGGAGTGGTGGATGCGCGCGGAGTCGTACTCCGGCAGCTCCTGGTCGATCGCGGACACGGTGGTGACCGAGCCGGCCAGGCCCACCAGGGTGCGCGCGTCGCGCAGCGGGACGGTCTTCTCGGCCAGGTCCAGCGCGGCCTCGATGTCGGCCCGCATGGCGGCGACCTGCTCGGCCGTGGGCGGGTCGGTGACCTTGCCGTCCTCGACGAGGTGGCGCTCGGTCATGCGCACGCAGCCGACGTCCACGGAACGCGCGGCCCGCACCCGGTCGTCGCCGACGACGAACTCGGTGGAGCCGCCGCCGATGTCCACCACCAGGTAGGGCGTGGCGAAGCCGTCGCCGCCGGTCAGCTCCTTGGTGGCGCCGGTGAAGGAGAACCCGGCCTCCTGGTCGCCGGAGACGACCTCGGGCTCGACGCCGAGGATGTCCACGACACCGCGCGTGAACTCGTCCCGGTTCTCCGCGTCGCGGGAGGCGGAGGTGGCCACGAACCGCACCTTCTCGGCGCCCAGTTCGCGGATGACCCCGGCGTACTCGCGGCACGCGGCGAAGGTCCGCTCCAGCGCCTCGGGGGCGAGGCGGCCGGTGCGGTCGACGCCCTGGCCGAGCCGCACGATGGTCATACGGCGGTCCAGCTCGCGCAGCTCACCCGTCTCCGCGTTCACGTCGGCGACGAGCAGCCGGATGGAGTTGGTGCCGCAGTCGACGGCGGCGACCCGGGTGAAGCCGTCGTCGGACCGCTGGGCGGCCTGCGCGGCCGTCTCCTGCGAGCCCGTCTCCTGGGCGGCCGTACCGCACGTCCCGCCCTCGGGCGTCACGCACGGGCCCTTCGCCCACCACTCGGGCAGCATCGCGATCGTCTCGTCGCCCAGCGGGTTCACCCCGGGGCCCGCGGCCAGCGAGTGGGCGACGAGGACGTGCAGGCACTTCACCCGGTCGGGCATGCCGCCCGCGCTGGGGAAGCCCGCGAGGACCTCGATCTCGTCGCGGCGCCGGATGTAGTCCTCGTGCGCGGCACGGTAGGCGGCGGCCAGCTCGGGGTCGGTCCCCAGCCGCTCGGTCATCTCCTTCATGACGCCGTTCGCCTCCAGCGTGCCGATCGCCGAGGCGGCGCGCGGGCACGTCAGGTAGTACGTCGTCGGGAAGGGCGTGCCGTCGGGCAGCCGGGGGGCCGTCTCCACGACGTCCGGCTGTCCGCAGGGGCACCGGTGGGCGATGGCCCGCAGACCGCGCGGCGGACGGCCGAGCTGCTGCTTGAAGGCCTCCACGTCGGCTGCGGTGGGCTCGGTGCGCGGAGTGGGCGGCGGGGGCGTTTCCATGACTGCTTCCAGAGTGGCTTTCTAGGGGTCACCGGCGGATGCCGGTCACCGGTCGGAGGCGTCGGCCTTGTCGACGCCGTCCCAGACGTTGGCGTACCAGGGCCGGCGGTCGGCCCCCTTGTCGGCGCGGGACTGCTTCGCCGCGCCGGGGTCGACGACCACGTACCCCGTCTCGCCGGGCAGCACGTAGTGCAGCCTGCGCCGGATCTGCTGTTCGGCGTAGGCGTCGTCCTGCCAGCGCGCCTTGATGTCGCGCAGTTCCTCGACGCGGGCGCGGGCCTGCTGCTGGCGGCGCTGGAGGTCGGCGATCTCGGCGCGCTGGGAGACGTACTGCCGCATCGGGTAGGCGAGGGCGACGATCAGCGAGCACAGCACCATGGCGAGCAGGGCGGCGCGGCCGGTGAGCCGGGAGCGGCGGGCCTGGCGCTTGGTCTGGGAGCGGTAGACGCGGGCCGCGGTCTGCTCGCCGAGCAGCCGCAGCCTGGTCGTGGTGGAGAAACGGTCCCGGTCCCTCGTGGCCATCTTCCCCGCCTCCCGTGCACGCGTACGTCCCCGGACACGGTACGGGACCGGGTCCGGGGACGTAGGACGACTGGCGGGAGCGGACTCCCGCGCGGGCTCAGCCCTCGTCGGAGAGCCGAGCCCTTATGGCGATGCTCAGCCCTTGCTGTGCCTACTGGTTCGCAGAGCGAAACCGCGGGAACGCGCTGCGGCCGGCGTAGACCGCGGCGTCGTCGAGGATCTCCTCGATGCGCAGGAGCTGGTTGTACTTGGCGACGCGCTCGGAGCGGGCCGGGGCGCCGGTCTTGATCTGGCCGCAGTTGGTGGCGACGGCGAGGTCGGCGATGGTGACGTCCTCGGTCTCGCCGGAGCGGTGGGACATCATGCACTTGTAGCCGTTGCGCTGGGCCATCTCGACGGCGTCCAGGGTCTCGGTCAGCGAACCGATCTGGTTGACCTTGACCAGCAGGGCGTTGGCGATGCCCTCCTCGATGCCGCGGGCCAGGCGCTCGGGGTTGGTGACGAACAGGTCGTCACCGACGATCTGCACCTTGTCGCCGAGGCGGTCGGTCAGGACCTTCCAGCCGGCCCAGTCGTCCTCGAACAGCGGGTCCTCGATGGAGACCAGCGGGTAGGCCGCCACCAGCTCCTCGTAGTACTCCGTCATCTCGGCGGCGGAGCGCTCCTTGCCCTCGAAGAGGTACTTGCCGTCCTTGTAGAACTCGGACGCGGCGACGTCGAGCGCCAGGGCGACCTGCTCGCCGGGGACGTAACCGGCCTCCTGGATGGCCTCGATGATGAGGTCGAGGGCCTCGCGGTTGGAGCCGAGGTTCGGGGCGAAGCCGCCCTCGTCGCCCAGGCCGGTGGCCAGACCCTTGCGCTTCAGGACCTTCTTGAGGGTGTGGTAGACCTCGGCGCCCCAGCGGACGGCCTCGGAGAAGGACTCCGCGCCGATGGGCGCGATCATGAACTCCTGGATGTCCACGTTGGAGTCCGCGTGCGAGCCGCCGTTGAGGATGTTCATCATCGGCACCGGCAGCAGGTGCGCGTTGGGGCCGCCCAGGTAGCGGAACAGCGGCAGGTCGCTGGCCTCGGAGGCGGCGTGGGCGACGGCAAGGGAGACGCCGAGGATGGCGTTGGCGCCGAGCGAGCCCTTGTTGTCGGTGGCGTCCAGGTCGAACATGGCCTGGTCGATCAGGCGCTGCTCGGTGGCGTCGTAGCCGACCAGCTCCGGGCCGATCTGCTCGATGACGGCGAGGACGGCCTTCTCGACACCCTTGCCCTGGTAGCGGTTGGGGTCGCCGTCACGGAGCTCGATGGCCTCGAAGGCACCGGTGGAGGCGCCGGACGGAACGGCGGCACGACCCGTGCTGCCGTCGTCGAGGCCGACCTCGACCTCGACCGTGGGGTTGCCTCGGGAGTCCAGGATTTCCCGGGCTACGACGACGTCGATGGACGGCACGAGCATCTCCTTCTTGGATGTGACGCTGAGATGTGCGGGGCGGTGTGCCTTACGGCACTGCCTTGCGACTAGAGCCTAACCGTCCCCGGGGTGTCGGCCGTCGACCGACCGTCCCGTGGACAGGGAGACCGTACTCATTGTTCACGCCCGGAACAAAGGGGTGTCAGGGGGTCTGGCCAGCGGGGTGGTGCGGTGGCCGGTACCGGACGGTCCGATACGGACCCCCGGAGCGGCCCGGGGTCCCGGGAAGCCCCGCTCCGGCGCGTACGGGGGAACACGCGCCGGTGCGGGGCCCGGTGGGGGGAAGGGGGCTCACCGCGGCGCCGTATGCGCGTGGGGGGGCGGTGCGGTGAGCGGGTGCGGGGGCGCCCGGCGAGCGGGCGCGGGGCCGCTACTTCAGGTGCAGCATCTGGCCGGGGTAGATGAGGTCGGCCTTCTGGACGATGTCCTTGTTGAGGTCGAACAGCTTCTTCCAGCCGCCCTTGACGTGGTGCTTCGTGGCGATGGTGCTGAGCGTGTCGCCCTTGACGACCTTGTACTCGCCGTCGCCCTTCTTGACCTTCTGGCCGGTCGGGGTGGTGACGGTCTGGGGCGCGGTACGGCTCGCGGAGCGCGAGGCCGTCTCCGGGGCGGTGGTGCGCGCGGCGGCGTCCGTCGTGGCCTTGGCGGTGCCCGTGGTGGTCGTCGCCGAGGTGGACGGGGTGCTCGCGGCGGCGGAGCTGTACGGCGTGCTGGACAGGCCCGTGCCGCAGACCGGCCAGGCGCCCTTGCCCTGGGCGGCGAGCACCTTCTCGGCGATGGTGATCTGCTGGTCCTTGGTGGCCTTGTCGGCCGTGGCGGAGTACTGCGTGCCGCCGTACGCGGCCCAGGTGGCGGCGGAGAACTGCAGGCCGCCGTAGTAGCCGTTGCCGGTGTTGACGGCCCAGTTGCCGCCGGACTCGCACTGGGCGACGGCGTCCCACTCGGAGGCGGTGGCGGCGGAGGCGCTGCCGGCCGCCATCAGCGGACCGGCGATCGCGGCGCCGGCGACACCGGCGAGCGCGAGGGTGCGGACGGCCTTGGCCGGGCGACGGTGCGTGCCCTTGCTGGAAAACAGCATGGTCGATCCCCTCACCGACGCCTGCGAGGTGAGCTGTCGGGTTCGGGCCGGTTGAGTTGCCCGGCCACCCTCCCCGTCGTGGAGGGGGTGGCTTCACCCCAAGCCCGCTCCGGCGTCAATCACCGGTCCGGGCACTTACCTTGGTTCCCCCGCTCCTGCCGGCGGCGCTTGACGCGTCGACTGTTCCCGGGTGACCGCTGGCAGGATTCGGCGTGCCGGCCATCGGGGCTCGTGGTGACGAGCGGACTGACCGTAGACACGGACACAGGGGAATTTCAAAGACGATCAGGGCCTCTGAGACTCATCCCACACTTTCGCCAAATAGGACATACGGCCAGAAGAGGGACGTCAATCCCGGCCCAAATCGGGCTACTTGCCGTCCGTCCCGCCGGGCACCTTGAGCGTCTGACCAAGGACGAGGTCGTCCGGGTCGCCGCCGATGGCCTTCTTGTTCGCGGAGTAGAGCGCCTGCCAGCCGCCGTCGACACCAAGGGAGTCGGCGATGGACTCCAGCGTGTCGCCCTCGTGGATGGTGTATGTGGCCGGGGAGGGCAGCGCGTGACGCCCGCTGCTGTCCGCCTTCTGATCGCTCGTCACGTTCTCGTCCGCGCTGCCGCCGCGGTGCCGGCCGCCGCCGGAGAGCGCGCCGGTGTCGACGAGGCTCCAGGAGCCGCCGTCCTGCCAGGCGTCCTCCGACTCCTCGGAGGCCGGGGCGGAGTAGCCGCCGGACGCGGCCGGGGCGTCGGCCGAGGCGGAGGCGCCGGACTTGGCGCCCTTGTCCTTGCCCTTGGCGGCGTCCTTGGCGTCGGCGTCCTTGTCCTTGCCCTGCGACGGCTTGGCCGAGGCGTCGGCGGAGGAGTCGGACGAGGGCGACGCGGTGGGCGAGTCCGACGCCTTGTCCGCGTCGGACGAGTCGGACTTACCGGAGGAATCCGACGCGGACGGCGAGGCGCTGTCCTTGCCGTCCGTGGAACCGGCGCTCGGGGAGGCGGTGTCCGCGACCCCCGTGTCCACGTTCACCGAAGCGGAGTCGGAGGTCAGGCCGGCCGTCAGGGCGCAGGTCGCCCAGTGCGTGGTGCCCTGGTCGGCGAGGATCTTCTCGGCGACGGAGATCTGCTGGGACCGGCTGGCCTGGTCGGCGGTGGCCGCGTACTGGTCGCCGCCGTACTTGGCCCAGTCGTCCTGCGAGATCTGGAGACCGCCGAAGTAGCCGTTGCCCGTGCTGGCGCTCCAGGAGCCGCCGCTTTCGCATTCGGCCACCTTGTCCCAGGTGGTGCCGTCGGCCGCGTGGGCGCTCGCCGCGCCGAGGAGCGGGATCGCGATGGCGGAGGTGGTCACACCGGCCGCGACGAGGAGCGCCGGAGCCTGGCGGGGGCGACGGTGACGACCGTTCCCGGAGAGCATACGGGGGCCTTTCGTACGACAGCAGTACGGCGTGGC
Source organism: Streptomyces sp. NPDC005435 (assembly GCF_040703155.1). Lineage (NCBI taxonomy): Bacteria > Bacillati > Actinomycetota > Actinomycetes > Kitasatosporales > Streptomycetaceae > Streptomyces > Streptomyces sp. NPDC005435. The sequence continues at coordinate 13,022 of NZ_JBEXEQ010000039.1, read as the reverse complement.
GAGTGGTGCTCGGCGCCACACTGATGGGTGAACGTATAGGCAGACGATCGCTTGTCACAAGTTCATGCCGCACAGATCACGTGAAGATCACATCGTTGAGTGTCCGTCATGTTCCTGTTTGCCGGTGCGTGTTCCGTGGGTAGGGCTGATGGACCGCGCACGCGGTCCGGCTCACTCGTGGGCCTGTGCCACCGGTGTGAACTCCACCGGGAGCGTGCGCAGGCCCCGCATGATGAGCCCGCCCCGCCAGCGCAGTTCGGCCGGTTCGACGGCGAGTCGCAGACCGGGCAGCCGGGTGAACAGGGTGGCCAGCGCGGTCTGCCCCTCAAGCCGGGCGAGCGGGGCACCCAGGCAGTAGTGGATCCCGTGGCCGTACCCGAGGTGCTGATTGTCGGCGCGGGCGAGGTCCAGCGTGTCGGGTTCCGCGAACCGCGCCGGGTCGCGGTCCGCCGCCGCCAGCACCACCAGCACCGGGTCGCCGGCGGCGATCTCCTGGCCGCCGAGGGCGATCGGCTCGGTGGCGAACCGCCAGGTGGCCAGCTCCACCGGGCCGTCGTAGCGCAGGAGTTCCTCCACGCCGGTCTGGAGCAGACCGGTCTCCCCCGCCGCCAGCGAGCGCTGGAGCCTGGCGCGCTCCTCGGGGTGAGTGAGTAGAACAAGTGTGCCATTACCGATCAAATTAACGGTGGTCTCAAAGCCGGCGAACAGCAGGATGAACGCCATCGCCGCGGCCTCGTTCTCGGTCAGGTGCTCACCGTGGTCCGAGGCGCGGATGAGGCCCGAGATCAGGTCCTCGCCGGGGGCGGGTTCGGCGGGCAGCGCGGCCCGCTTGCGGTGGATGAGTTCGGCCAGATATCCGCGCATCTTCTTGACCGACCGCGCCACCCCGCCCCGGGGGCCGCCGCCGTGACGGATCATCATGCCCGCCCAGTCCCGGAAGTCGTCCTGGTCCTCGCGGGGGACGCCGAGCAGGTCGCAGATGGCGTAGATGGGCAGCGGGAAGGCGAAGTCGTGGATGAGGTCGGCGGAGCCCTTCGCGGCGAAGGCCCCGATGAGGTCGTCGGTCAGCTGCTGCACCCGGGGCGCGAACTCGGCCACCCGGCGCGGGGTGAACGCCTTGCTGACCAGCCGGCGCAGCCGGGTGTGGTCCGGCGGGTCGATGTTCAGCAGGTGCGTCATCAGGTCCGCCTTGCGCTCACCGGGGATGCCGGTCTTGCCCTTGGCGTGCGCGGGCTCGTCGTGATGCGCCGGGTTCTTGCTGAGCCGCGGGTCGGCGAGCGCCTGCCGGGCGTCGGCGTACCGCGTGACGAGCCAGGCCTCCACCCCGCTGGGCAGCCGGGTGCGGTGCACGGGCGCGTGCTCCCGCAGCCAGGCGTAGGCGGGATAGGGGTCGGTGGCGAACTCCCAGGTGAAGAGGTCGGGGGCGGGCTCGCCGGGACGGTCGGAGGAGGGCTGCTCGGTCACAGGTCGACGGTATCCCGGAGGCGGGGAGGGACACCCGGCCAGGCTCCTCGGTTACGCGGCGTCTGAACCGTTCCCCTCCGCCGTACGTATCGCATCCCGGTAGACCCGTGCGGCCGCTCGCAGCGCCGCCTCGGGGTCGACCCCCTCGGACTCGGCGCGGGCGGCCAGGGCCAGGAGTTCGTAACCGATGCCGTCGCCCTGGGGAAGGGGTACGTCGAGGTGCGCGGTGCGGGCGCGGGAGGAGAGCTTGGCGGCCAGGGCGAGACCGGGCTGGCCGAGCGGGACGCCCTCGGTCACCGAGGTGCGCTGCTTCTCCTCGGCCTTGGTGCGCTGCCAGTGCCGCTTGACGTCCTCCGGGGTCTCGGCCGTCTCGTCGCCGAAGACGTGCGGGTGGCGGTGGATGAGCTTGGCGACGATGCCCCCGGCGACGTCGTCGATGTCGAAGGGGGCGTCGGGGTCCTCGGCGGCGATGCGGGCGTGGAAGACGACCTGGAGCAGCACGTCGCCCAGCTCCTCCCGCAGCTCCTCGCGGTCGCCCGCCTCGATCGCCTCGACCATTTCGTACGCCTCCTCGATGCCGTACTTGGCCAGGCCCTCGTGAGTCTGCCGGGAGGACCAGGGGCACTCGGCGCGGATGCGGTCCATGACCTGCACGAGGTCGAGGAGGCGGGCGCCCGGCAGGTCGTAGGAGGCGGGCAGCAGCTCCAGGTCGGGCATCCGCACCCGGCCGGAGCCGGCCAGGCGGGCCAGCCCGTCGGTGAGGGCGGGCTCGCCCTCACCCGTGGCCACGACCACCACCGTGCGGCCGCCCGCGCAGGCGTCGACCAGCTCCTCGGCGGCCGGGGCCGCCTCCGACACCGCTATACCGGCCTCGCGCAGATACGGCACCTGCGGGTGCGCGCCGTCGGCGCACAGCACGGCGTCGGCGGCGTGCAGGGCCTGCCAGGCGGGCCAGGACAGCAGTCCGGGCGCCACGCGGTGGCTGGTGGTGAGCAGGACGATGCGGCCGGGGGCGGCTTCGGTGCTGGTTTCGTTCACGATCCGAACGTAACCCACGGTGCGGAGGGGCGTCGCGAGTTGTCCACAGGGGGTGGGGAGTCCTGTGATCGTAGGACTGTCACCTGATCCGCTGGGCCGCTAGGCCGACCGCGTCGCCGTCGCGTCCCGTACCCACGGCGTCTTGGCGTCCACCCGGCTGCTCCTGGTCGCGTCCCAGCTGCCGTAGCGCGGGTTGAGGTCGATGTGGAGCTGCTTCGACGCCTCCGACAGGGCCTTCCAGAAGGCGGGCTGGGTGGTGTCGGTGCCGAGCTTCGCCGCGAGCTTCTGGGCCTCGATCTGGAGGCGGAGGTTGTCGTCGAGGCGCTCGGGGGCGATGCCGTACTTCTGCAGCCAGGCCGCCTCCAGGCCCTTGGCGCCGCCCGCCTGCTTCTCAAGGTCGGCGCGCAGCTTCTGGACCTCCTTGCGGGAGACGGTGACGCCCGCGTCGTGGGAGGCGCGCGCCAGCACCTGGTCGAGCACCATGGTGTGCAGGGTGTCGCGGGTGAGGCTGCCGGTGGAGGCGAGGACCTGCTGGTACTGCGTCTCGTCGGGCGCCGAGGCCCGCTGGGCCGCCCGTACCTCGTTCACCCGGTTCTCCAGCTGGGCGACGGTGATGCGCTGCCCGCCGACGACCGCGGCCGCGCCCGGGTGGGCGTCGCTCCCGCAGGCGGTGAGGAGAGGTGCCGCGGCGGCGATCGCGGCGGAGAGGACGAGCGCGGAGCGACGGCGGCGGTGCAAGGGGACCTCCTGAGGAGTTTGTGCGGCGGTGCACAAGGTCTTGCGGTGATCGATGGTAGGCAGCCGATCAGCTCCGGCCAACCCATAGGACCAACGATTCACCACGAGTTCGGGCACCGCCGCGCCCCGAGGACAGCCCAGCCGTGTGACCGGCCGCCCGTACCTCTCAGTTCCGGTCGTCCACCGCGTGCTCCACGGAGGCGGCGACGGCGGCGCGCAGGCCGTGGCCGGTGCGGACCTCGGTCACGTTCGCGCCGTCCTTGTCGCCGCCCTTCGCGCCCTCCTTGTCGCCGTCCTTGTCGCCGTCCTTGGCGCCGACGAGGAGGAAGCCCACCTTGCGGTGTTCCGGCGCGGCCTGGGCGGCGGCCGTGAGCTCCGGCCGGCCGACGGCGAGGACGACCTCGCAGGAGCGCTGGAGCATCCCGTTGAGGAACGGCCGCGCGTTGCCGGTGCTCTGCTCCCCCATGACCGGCGTGTAGCTCACGCGCGCGTGCGTCTTGAGCGACGCGTCCTGCATGCCCTGCCAGACCTCGGCGGCCGTGGTCCCGGCGGTGATGCCCTTCTCACCGGTGAGCAGACAGGCGTCGGTCTCCGTGTAGTGCCGCGCGCGGGTCTCGGGGATGGGCGGCCGGTCGTCACCCCCGAAGAGGAGGACACCGGCCACCACCAGGGCGGCGACAACGGCGAGCGCCCCGCCCGCGAGCGCCATGGTGCGCGCGCTCAGCGACCGGAGCCACACGACGGCGGCGCGTCCCAGTACGGCGAGCCGCCCCCGGCCGTCCTCCGGCTTCCGGGCGGAACGAGTCTGCGACACCTGTCGGACCTGCTTGGCCACCGCTACTTGCCTGCCTTCGTACCCACGAGGTCCTCAGTGTTCCTGTACCGGCCGCGCCGGCTCCGGCCAGACCGCCCACGCGTGCAGCGAGGCGCCCGCCATGGACAGCAGGATCAGCAGCACATCGACGCCGAACAGCACTCCGTGCGTGTCGACCGGGGTGAGCTCGATCTGCGATATCCAGGCGGCCAGCACCACGCTGAAGCCCGCGAACGCCCACCAGTCGGCGCGGGTGCGCCGCCGCAGGGCGAGGAGGAGGGACGGTACGGGGCACAGCAGCCCCAGACTGAGCAGAGGCAGGGCCGCCGCTCCCGCCCGTGCGGCGTACGACCGGTACGACACCGGCCCGGCAACGGCGACCTTCATCCTCTGCTCCTTGTTCACTGACGTCGACTGGCCGTCGACTGGCCGTCCACCGGCCCCGACGAACCGGTTCAGCCCTGCTCAGCCCTGCTCAGCCCTGCTCAGCCGACGATGGCGACCGGCGCGTCCCACGCGTCGCGGTCCACGGTGATCGTGTAACCGCCGCGCGTCTCCTTGCTGTTGACCATGTACTGGTGGCCACGGCTGTGACCGGTGAACTGGGTGGAGCCCCACGGCCAGTCCGAGGTGGTCGTGTTCTTCTTGTCCCACAGCGCGTACCAGAGGTTGCCCGGCAGGTCCGTCTTGTCGGACGCCGTGGCGATGGCCTTGGCGCTGGAGCTGGTGAAGCCGTAGTAGCCCGAGCGGTAGACCTTGTCGCGCAGTGTCTTGGAGAAGGAGCGGACGTACGACAGCACGGCGTCGTTGCACGCCTTGTCCGTGACGTCGTACGGCTCCATGTCGAGGTAGATCGGGCTGCCGGCCTTCATGCCGAGCGCCGACGCCTTGGCCGCCGCGTCCTTGGCGTCGCTCGCGCCGAGGGACGTGGCGGTGGACGCGGTCAGCTTCTCCGGGTTGGAGCTCGTCTGGCACGGCGGCTGGGCGCCGACGTAGATCGGGATGAGCTTCCAGCCCATGGAGTTCACGGACTTGACCCAGGACGCGGTGAGGTTCGGCTGGTTGCAGCCGCGGTTCTTGCCACCGACGTACACGGCGGCGGCACCGTAGAAGCCGGTGTTCCACGCCTTCATGGCGCTGGTGGACGGGGCGGTGCAGGTGTCGAAGGCGCGGCCCGTGAAGGTCTTCTGCGCCGGCCAGGTGGTGGCGGCCATCGAGGACTGCGCTGCGATCCCCGCACCCGCGAGAACGGCGGCCCCCGCCGTCGCCCATGCGATGTAACGGCCCTTCTTGGACAACCGATGGCTGGACATCCCCACCCCATTCACGATGACGGCGTACGACGCGCGAGAGGCGCGCCACGGCTTCACTCCGGCCCGACGCGCTTGACGCGTCCCTGACCTACAGAGCGGATCGCAAGATAGCCCACGCCGCCACCATGATCGGAAAATCTCCCCCGCAGGAGACACAAGTTCTTCTCAAGGCGTAGTAAATCTTCGTGGGGCTGCGGGTGTTGCGGCCGGGAGGGGCGGTGCGCCGCGTGACGTGGTGAGCGGCGCTGTCCGGTCGGCGGGCGCGGGGTCACGGGGGTCACGGGGTCACGGGGTCACGGGGTCACGGGGTCACGGGGTCACGGGGTCACGGGGTCACGGGGTCACGGGTACCGTCGGCCGGGACGGCCAGGACTCCCTGGGGATACCCCGCGCCGAAAAGGGTGCGAGCCGGCGCTCCAGCTGCGGTCACCGGCGTCCCCGGCTCTTCTCGCAGAGGCATGACCCGAAGACGACCCCCGGGCCCGCGCCCGGCATCCGCGGCGAGCCACGCGTCCAGCCCGCTCGACAGCAGACTCAGAACTCTTCCGCCTGCCATTCGACGCACGCCGGAACCCGGCCGCCACTGCTGAGAAACTCCTTCACCGCCCGGCGGACAAGCTCAAGGGGAATCTCCGAGCCGGGCATGAACTCCCGCACATGCCCGAGGAGCATGTATTCGCCGATCCCACGGTCCGTCGAGCCCTTCGACACGTAACCGTCATCGGCCGCAAGAGTCAGCGCACCCACCTGGGCAACCCTGTCGACCCCTACCGCCAACTCGTGATCTCGATATCCCGAGGGAAGCGTGGGGCGGTCAAGCGAATAGACCACGGCGCAATTACGCTCATGCCGCCCATTGAGCAGGGCGTCAATGAACGAGTCCACGTCATCCGCACTGCCGAGCAGAGCGCGAGTTCTGGTGTCCTCGGCCTGGAACTGCGCCTCAAGCCCCTTGATCGTCATCAAACACTCCGGGAAGGCAACGTGGCGTCTCACCTGTCGGGGAGGGCTGAAGGTACCACCGGCCTTCGCCCGTACGGCGCTTGTACGTCCCGTAGCGGAGGGGGGCCCGCCGTAGGGCGGTCACGGAAGCGGTCCGCATGCTTCAGGCCCGTCGGCGAGCAAGCTCTCAGACCGCGAGGCAGTCGCGAACTTCGGCGAGCCTGTGCTGGGCGATCTGATGGTCAATCGTCGCGCGCAGGGCGCCGTCTGCGGCTCTGGCGCGCAGCCCCTCCAACCACCGTGCTGCGCCCGGCCAGTCGAGAGGGAGCCTGTGCTTCGGCCACAGGCCGGCCAGCTCACCGGCGAGCGCCAGCCCCTCCTGGAGAAGGTCCGCCCGGCCGGCCGCCGCCGCGACGAGGACGCTGTCCTCCATCTCCACCACGGCCGGCGGGAGTCCCCTGTCGTAGCGCGCGGAAACAGCCGAGTGGTAGGCCCTGACGATCTGTTCCAGCGACGGAGGCTCCTCACCCAGGGACAGCACGCTCTGCCCGCGGAGAGCGTCGACGGCCCTCCGATACTCACTCTCGTGCCTGGCGAAGAGCACGCTCTCCGGCTGCCCCGACGAACCCTCCAGACGCTGCCCCAGCGTGAGGGACACCACCGGAAACTCCCGCGTCAGCGCGTGCACATGCGCCGTCGGTGTGTACCCGTCGCCGGACGTCGTCCGGTCGAGACAGACCCCCTGGACAACCGGACCGACCCGGCGGACCAGGCGCAACGGCCTCCAGGCATCGAACCCGGGCAGCGCGACAGCCCACTCCGCCGTGACCCGTCGAGCCGTGGGGACACCTGATTTCGTCATGGCTTCACCTCGATGGCGAGTGTGTCACCCGGAACGGCGTCGGCAGCTCCTCATCCCGACCGACCGCCTTGCAGATTCCCAGGTTTCGCGGAAGGTCCCGGATCCACTCCCGCTGAGCAGAATCCGCCGAGTCCGCACCTCGGCCGATGGCCTCCGTGAATTCCGCCCGCCCGGAATCATCCATCCGGCCAAGCTCAAAGGCCACGCTCTCCAGCGCATTCACCGCCGCATGCGAGTCGCTCAGCACCTGCGGATCGGTCTCGGGCGGCGTCTTGCGGTCAGACACCCAGAGGCTGCCGAACGTTTCGACACACCTCACCACCAGGTCCGCACGCCGCCGACCTGCGAACCGGCCTCCCCGACGCCACCGCCGTCCACGGAGGGGCGCGCACTCGGCCGGCCCGACGGCAAGCCCCTGGTCGAACCGGCCAGCGGGTACGTCTGCGCGCCGACGGACGACATGGCCGTCGCCCCATCGAACCTGACCTGGCTCTTCACCACGCTCTGCTGCTCGGCCCGGGCTTCGCCGCATCCGCTTCCACGACCTCCGCCACTCAACCGCCACCCTGCTCCTGGAACAAGGCGTCGACCTCGTCGTCATCAAGGAACTCCTCGGCCACGCACACATCGGCGTCACCGCCGGCGTCTACGCCCACGTACGCCTCCGCCTCCAACACCAAGCCATCGACACCCTCAGCAACGCACTCAGCCCCACCGGCAACGACCCCAACGACCCACCTGCCACAGCCGTCGTCCGCTGACGTTGCCGTCACCGTTGCCGTCAAACGCGCCAGAGGCCCCGCCGGAAATTCTTTCCGGCGGGGCCTCTCAATTCACCTACGAATACGGCTCCAGCCATCCCCAATCACCGGGACACGTACTCAGCTCTCGAAGGCAGTACTTCAGGCAATTCTGCAGAGTAGGCGCGTCCGTGCGAATCAATTCGCGCTCACCCAGCCCTGGACCCGACATCACCATCGTCCAGGGCTTATATCCTGTTTGCGTGCGCTCATGGTCAACCTTGAGGAGGACAGTGACGCCAGCCCTCCCCAGCTGATCCATTAGTAGCTCAATATCCACCATCGCCACTCCCGTCAACACCCTCGCAACATCGAGGCAATCTCCCCAACATCCATGCTGTGGCCTGCCTTTTTAGGAGTAGCGACCCTGAATATAACACTCCACAGCTCATCCGAGGTTGGCCCGCTGGTGATGCCGTTGCGATCCATCAACTGGGATACCACAGCATGGGCAGTTCGCTTATTTCCGTTGTCGGACATGTGGCCACCCCCTCAGCATGCCCCACCCCCGTCAACAAGTCCGCACCTTACGCACCTCATTGCGCCTTCGGGACAGTAAATCCGGATGCCTCGTCCCATGAAACTCCACGCCAATCTGTCAGGGCATAGGCCATGATCCGAAAATAATCGCGTTATAAATCTCTTACCTGGCGATTACTTCCTGCGCGGCCCTTGCGAACAGTTGATGCATTGCTGTCGAAAGCGCAACGACTCTCCCTGAACCTTCCTGGCTCGAATCCTCAAGTTCGCGCAGAATATTAAGTTGAGTTACAAGTTCCTTTGATTCCAACGGAGTCAAATCCCCGCAGGGGCCAGTCAGTGATGCCCCTTCGATCTCAACAGTCTGCAGTTCCATGCCGTCCAATTGCTGGGCAATGTCAAGGATGAGCGTAGAACACCATTCAGACCACTCCTGCAGCTTCTCGTCATCAAATCCCCGACCTGCCCTGAGGATCATCTCTGATGCCATCGCAAGCAGCTCGGCCTCGTCGGATTCCTCCGGCAGCTCCCCAGTCTCAGGATCTGCACTGTATGCGGAAACGGCAGGGCGAAGATCCGTGATCAATTCGAGGACTCGATCAGGATCAGAAGGCTGTGCCAGCAGCCTCTGCATGCTGTCCACAAGCAGGCGGTCATCTCTCGGAATCACATCTGCTGATGCAAGCAAGGGCGAGGCTCTGTGAATACATGCCAGACCGCTGGCCGCCAACCCCCATCGAGAAGCCCGTTCAAGACTGGCGGCCAACACTGCGTGAGGATTCTCCATCATGGACTCCGGCAAGAAAGGCTTGTACGGATTTTCCCTGACCTCGGCCCCACTGCCCCTCGAAATGCTGAGCAGTGGTCTCCCTGGCCCAGGAATCGTTGCGAGCGCCGAGCTCCTCAAAGGCCGGCACAGGTGCACAGCTCAGAGCGAGCCTGCCCGAACCCTCGCTCACGTCGGCCCACTCGACGGTCCCATCGCCGTAGTACGCCACCTTGCGCTGCTCATATCCGCCGACGCCGACCTCGGTGAGACACTCATGCGGCTTCTCGTCCATCGGGCCCGAGTACCCCGTGTGCAGGTACCACGTCTTCGGCTCCGCCCCTTGCCGCCGACGCAGCTCGCCGGCGAGGGTCTGCTGAAACGGGCTGAACTTTACGCAGTTGCTCCGTTCGGCGTGACAGGTCGGCCAGTCGCAGCTTCCGCCGCACGGCCCGGCCGGCTTCCATCCGAACTCCGTTACGAGTTCGGCCAGTGTTGACCGGGTCACCTCGGACCTGCCTCTCAGCAGGTCCGAGGTGGCGGGGGAGCTCCGGCGGATCCGCCGCGCCGCGAGCGAGGGCCTGCTCGTCAGCCTCCCGCCAGGAGCGCTCCTCCGCCGCGAAGGCCGAATCCGACAACGCCCAAGCGGACACTCCCCGCGCACGGGCCAGACTCGCGTCGAACGTCTGCCACACCGACTCCGCCTGGTCGTGCGGGGACCTGGGTGTCAGGTAATACCTCGGCCACTGAGCCTCGCTCACGAGAATGGCGAGCGAGGCCACACACGACTGCAGATACACCGGGTGGTACGCATCGACTGGTTCTGCGACGGCCTGGCAGTAGTCGTCCAGCGCAATCAGCACCGCGTCGTGCACCGGATCGCCGGACAGGGAACCCTCGACAACGCTTTCCGTCGCGTGCTTGATCGGAGATCCAAGCACGTCGAGCAACGGCAATGTACGGATGAGGCCGAACACTCCACCGTGCACGGTAGCCCCCTCACGCCAGGTCGGCATCAGCAGATTACCTCAGCCCCCCATGCGGCGATCTCCGCTGCTGACATGGCCAGTTCGCGTCCGTGCAGCGGGTAGTCGGGCGAGATGAACCTCGGCTGTTTCACCGATAGTCCCGGCGCCTGTCTTCGGATTTTCGAAGTGGACCAGCACGTAAGGGCTGGGGTCACGATTCATGTCCGATGACTTGGGCATACGGCCGTACCGTTCGGCGGTCTGATCGACCGACTCGGCACCCGCGGCCGCTGCGCAGCCGACCGTGTCCATGCCCCAGGTCGCCGGTGCCCTACGCCAATGCAAAGAGCCCCGCCGGAAAGCAAATCCGGTGGGGCTCTTCTTTGCCATCCAGAGATCAGTGCCCAATGAAGCGTGCGAGCCCGTCTTTCCAACGTTGCTCGAAAAATTCCGCAGACGTCTCTTCGACATGCAGATCGTTATTGGCTTCAAGCTCCGTCCACGACGGAACGCGCTCCGAGTCGAGCGCCACTCCGCCCCGCATCTGATGCTCCCGATCAACGCAGACGAGTCGGCCGTCCATGTACTGGGCAACTTTGCGCAATTCGTACCCGTCTGCCCCGATCTCTGTGACGAACTCAAACGGCTCGTCATCATCCGAGGCAAGGTCCATGGAGATCAAATACCAGGGCCTGGGCTCCGCACCGTGCTTCCGTCGGAGTCGGGCGGCCAGCGTCTGCTGCGGTTGAAACTCGCGATGGCGTACGCAGTTTTCCGCTGATGGCTCACAAACGGGCCAGGTGCATCGCAGGCCACAAGGCTCGGAGGGGCGCCATCCAAGCAACGTCAACAACTTGGCCAGCTCAGCCGTCATCTCGGCGCCGGCCAAAGCCAGTTGATCAGCGCGCCGGGTGACCGCCATCGGATCGCCTTCGCGTGAGGTCAGCGCATACTCGTCCTCTCGCTGAGCAATGCGCTCCCGTTCCGCAAAGTCAGCACTGGCTGGAAGCGTCAGTGCCTGCATCTGATCGCACACCAGGCGAGCCAATGCACCCCACACCCCGATCGCCCGCTCCGAGATCCTCACATCTGCCGGAGACGAGTGCGTCCGCCCAACTCCGGCCGCAATCAAGGCGATACCGGCGATGCTCCGCTCGAAGAAGGCCGGACGGTCGAAGTCCTGCATCTGACCGACTGCTTCGCAGAATTCATCGAGGCTGATCAGGACGCTGTCTGCGATCCCACCGGAGCCCAGGCAGCCGCGAATGACGTCATCGACCGGCTGTCGCACCGGGGACTCGAGCACGTCAAGCAGCGGCAGCAAGCGCATCAGGCACAAGGCGCCGGTGGTCACCGTAGATTCTCGTATTCTGTCGATCCTCACAACAGGTCCCCGTTTTGTTGTTCCACACCTTGGCGAGTGCGAGCGTGGAGTTTTCCTTGTTCTCCACCTTTTGGAACGTCCTCGCTGCGGTCAATCGAGCCGTTGTGGACGAGCACCGGTGTGTCACCAGCCTGCGCACAGTAGGTGTGGAGGGTGCCGATGGTGAGGTCGTAGGTCAAGACGGACACCGGTGACCTCGGTCGTGCCCGTCGGCGTCTGGAGGACGTCACCGGCCTTGAGGTCCTTGGCTTCGGTGAAGGCGGACTGGGTCTCGTCGTAGAAGGGGTGGTGGAAGGTTGTCGTCAGGTGGGCGTCGTGGGAAGTCGCGCTGACCGCCGCCACCGGCGCCGTCGCCGGCTCGTGCGCGTCACCATGACCGTGCCCGCCCGACAGGGCACCCAGCATCGCGGCCGAGGCCGCCAGGCCGAACGCCGCCTTGCGGGCCGCCTTCTTGGTCAGGAGCTTGAGGCCTGCCTTCAGCGAACGCTCGGTGGCGGACTTAGCCGTGTCCTTGACGGTCAGGTCCACGAAGTCCCGGTCCGTGCGTGTCACAATCACATCGGTGACCTTGTGCGCCTCCGTGCCCTTGGCACCCGGTACCGAGTTGGCGATCGTGTCGCCGACCTTGACCTGGTCGATGGCCTTCGTCATGCCGTCAGCCATCAGGACGCGGGTCGAACCCGTGAAGCTGTGCTTGGTCGGGCAGCTGGTGGACCCTTCCTCCGCAGGCCCCGCCTCGTTCGAATGCTACTGGGACTGCGTCCCCGCACCCTCCGACTCCGCCTTGGCCGTCGCCGCCTCCGTCGCATCCGCCGCCGCCGAGTCGCCGGCCTCGGCTACCGGTACACCCCGCGCGGGGTGTCGTATCTGCTGCACCGGCTGGGCTGGTCACCGCAGGTCCCCGCGCACCGGACCGTCGAGCGCGACGAGCAGGCCGTAGAGCGGTGGCGGACGGAGCAGTGGTCACGGGTAAGAGGACGGCCCAGCTCCTGGGCGCATGGATCGTCTTCGAGGACGAGGCCGGCCAGGACCTGAAGCCCGGCAAAGGCCGGACCTGGTCGCCGCGCGGGCGGACTCCGCTGATCAAGGTGACGGGGAAAGGCTCGGGCCGGGTCCTGATGGCCGGGATGATCTGCGTCAGACCGGGCCGCGAGACCAGGCTGCTCCACCGGACCCAGACATACCTCGGTCGTACCGGCGAGAAGAAGGGCTTCCGTGCCCGCGAGTTCTCCGACCTGCTGACCTCAGCCCGCCGGCAACTCGGGGGTGCCCCGCTGATCGTGGTGTGGGACAACGCCAGCGCCCATCACGTCGAGGCGTTGCGGGAGTTCCGCGAACGCAACAGCGACGGGCTCACCATCATCAAGCTGCCTCCGTACGCGCCCGACCTCAACCCCGTCCAAGGTGTCTGGGCCCACCTGACGAAGTCCCTGGCCAACCTCGCGCCCCGCAC
>NZ_JBEXEQ010000038.1:0-33485 GCF_040703155.1 Streptomyces sp. NPDC005435 | reverse complement strand
GCTTAGCCCGGATGCCGCGACAGGATGCGGCGCCCCGCCGTGCGGGGCCCCCCGACCCATACACGGTCGGGGGGCCACTGCCGCTGCGTTGCCGCTTGCGCGTGACCGCCTGCCGGTACGGGCCGTAGAACACCGTCGAGTTCTACGCGGAGCCGCCGGCGCATGGTCGAGACCCTCCGGTACTTCACCGTCGCCCAACTGGCCGCCCTGTGCGTCCCGCCGGACGACCCGGACCGGATCGAGTTACAGGAGCACATCCTCACCGACGAGCACATGGACCGCCGACCTGCTGCCGCCACCGTGACCGGCCCCTCTCGCAGGCTTGAGCGCGCATCGGGACGGCTCGCCCGGTTCTACAGATCGGCGACGAGAAGCCGGTAGCCGACATCGAGGGCTTCGCGGTCGAGCAGGCCGGCATGGCGTTGGTGCCACCGGCCGGAGGACAGGTCGTCGGACAGGCGGGCCAGGCCCGGCTGGATGACGTCGTCGCTGAGCTGGGCGAACATCGAGATGCCGGCCCGGACCCGCGGATCGAGGTATGCCTCGGGCCGGCGCCAGAAGGCGGCGAGGAATCCGTCGGTGCAGTCGTGCGGGACGGGGACCGGCTCGACGCGGGCGCCGCCCAGCAGCGTGACCAGGCGGTCGACCGCGACCGCTCGTGTGTCGTCGAACGCGGCCGCTTCCGGCAGGTACTCGTCCAGCAGCCAGAACCCGCGGCTGACGTCGTGGTCGAAGGTGAAGACGACGATCCGCTGCCGGGCGATACGACGGAGTTCCCCGATGCCGGCTTCCAGGTCACTCCAGTGGTGCACGGTCAGGACGGCCATCACCGCATCGGCCGAGTCGTCGGCAAGGGGGATCGACTCCGCCGACGCCTCCAGAGCCCGCGCGGCTCCGGCCGGACGCTGGGCGATCATCACTGCGCTGGGTTCGACGGCCAGCACCGTCTCCGCCGGTTCGTAGGAGCCGGCGCCGGCCCCCACATTGATCACGCTGGCGGCACCACCGAGGGCTCGATGGATTCTGGCGGCGATTCGGGGATCCGGTCGCCGGGTGTCGGCGTAGGCCGCACCGATGCTGTTGTAAGTCGCCACACCCCGCAGTATGCCCATTCCACAGGCACCGGAAAGAGCTCGCGGCGTTGTCAACCGCCGCCCCCCGTGTCACGAGTCAGCACGCGCCGCCCCCGGGCTTCCACCCCCAGGCGATGAGCAGGCCGGCCGACAGCGCGGCGCAGTCGTCGCGGTCCAGGTACCGCAGCGCCGCGTCCAGTCCGGCGTCGTCGATCTGTCCGGTGGCGAGCATCAGCTGTCGGCCGCGTTGCCATGTATCCGCCCAGAAGCGGCTGATGGGGCTGCCGGGCAGCAGCGGCGGGACATGGATCTCGGCGGCGACGGACGCCAGACCCGCCTCGCGCAGCAACCCCGGGTAGGACGGCACCCAGGACACATCGGTACCGATGGCGTCCCCCAGCCCCTGCCACATCGCCCGCATCGCCACGGTGTACGGCGTCACCGGCGCCCGGTCGCTCGTCAGGTCCACCGCGTCACCCAGGACCAACACCCCACCGGGTTCGACGAGTTCGGCCAGTCGAGCGATCAAGCGCTCGTGCTCGGGCAGATGCATCAGCACGAAGCGCGCATGCACCAGCCGGAAGCGCCCCGGACCGAAATCCGGATCGGTGATGTCGGCTTCCAGCACCTCAAGCCCCGGCACACCCCGCTCACCGAGGAAACGCACATCCCGGTCGACGGCGAGCACGCTCGTCACCCCGAGCTCCTCCAGCAGCCGGCGGGAAACGGTCCCCGTACCCGCCCCCACGTCCAGACAACGCCACCCGGGCCCCACGCCCAGCGTCCGCAGCCGGGCCACGGTGAACGCGTCGTACGCCAGGGCGCCGTAGTCGATACGCTCTCCCTCGCCCGCCGCCTCGGGCCGGAAGACCGCCTCGCCGTAGCGCCCGAAGCCCCCTTCCCCACCCGGCCCGGCGATCACGCCGCCGCTCCCCGGGGGACACCGAGGCGACCGACGACGAACACCATCACGCCGAGCGCTTCCATGACCGGACCTCTTCCACACACCACGGCAGTCCAAGACGGCGCACGGCACCGCACCACACCTCCCCGATCCTCCACCGGCACCCACCCCCACAACCGAGGCGCGCCGCACACCCGCCGAACGGCCCAGGGCGCCCCAGGGCGATCAGCGGCTGCGAGGGCACGGACCGGGCCGCCCGGCATCATCCCCAGGTCAGAAGCCTGGCGGCGCGAAAATCGCGGTACGACATCGCATCACGCCGCGATACTGCACCGATGATCAACGTGCCCCCCGCCGCGCTGGCCTCGCTGCACGGCCTCGCGTTCGGCGACGCCTTCGGCGACCGCTGGTTCGGCATCCTGCGCAGGCACGGTCCGGCCGCCCTGGAGGCGCGGACGCTGCCCCCGGAGCCGCTGTGGCGGTGGAGCGACGACACCGCTCAGGCGCTGGTGGTCGTCCGGGAGCTCGTCGAGGGCGGGGGCACCGTCGACCAGGACCGCCTGGCCCTGCGCCTCGCGGCCGCCTACGCCGAGGACACGCACCGGGGCTATGGAGCCTCGATGCATGACGTGCTGCGCCGCATCGGCGCGGGCGAGCCCTGGCAGGAGGTGGTCGGCGGGCAGTTCGGCGGCCAGGGCTCCTGGGGCAACGGCGCGGCCATGCGCGCCGCCCCGCTCGGTGCCTGGCACGGCGCCGACCTCGATGCGGTCGTGGCGCAGGCCGCGCGCCAAGGCGCGGTCTCGCACCACCATCCGGAGGCGGTCACCGGAGCGGTGGCGGTCGCCGTGGCCGCGGCGCTGGCGACCCGCAGCCGGGGCGGGCCGGCCCCGGCCAGAGCGGACTTTCTCCGGGCGGTCGCCGACCGGCTCCCCGACAGCGACGTCCGGTCGGGGGTGCGGATCGCGGCCCGGATGCCGGAGCGCACCTCGGCCCGGCACGCCGCGGAGGTCCTGGGCTCCGGCTACCGGATGTCGGGGCCCGACACCGTCCCGTACGCCCTGTGGTGCGCGGCGGGACACCTCGACGACCTGCACGAGGGCCTGTGGGTCACGGTCGCCGGGCGCGGCGACATCGACACCACCTGCGCCATCGCGGGCGGGGTCATCGCCGCCCGCACCGGCGTCGCCGCCCTCCCTCCCGCGTGGCACGCGGCCCGCGAACCGCTGCCCCCGGTCGTGACGTAGTACGAGCTCCAGCTCAAGCACGCCGGAAAACCCGTTTGTACGGTGATCATCCCAACGCGTATCGTCAGTCGTCATCGGCGTGTAGCTCAGCAGAAGAGCACCGGGCTCTTCACCCGGAGGGCGCAGGGGCAGAACCTGCCACGCCGGCTTATGAACGACAACGCTGAGCAGCAGCCCCTCGCCGTGGCCCCGTCCTCTGCGCAGGCCCAGCTGGCCAAGGCTTTCACGACCGCGTTGACCCACGAGGACGCCGGCACACGGCGTCGCGCCGACGCGCGCGGGGAACGCTGGCGGCAGGTTCTCGCGGGAATGGCCGCGGGCCGGCTGTCCATCGGTACGCGCACACCCGTGGACGGCCTTCCGGCCTGGGTGACGCCGGAAGTGGTGCGGGGCGGCTTCGCCACCGGGACCGCGAGCGCGGGCGGACCGCTCCAGGCCTACGAGGCCGAGGCGGCGCGGAGTTTCAAGGTGACCCCCGAACGGCGCGCGCTCTTCGCGCACTGCCTCACCGAGCCCGGACTCGCCTGGCTGTGGGCCCGGCTGGACAGCGGCGACTACGAGACCGTCGTACCCGAGGAGGCCGCGCTGCTCACCATGGCCTGGCTGGTGCGGCACGGGGAGACGGACGCGGCGCTCGATCTGGTGGCGGAACTGGAGCCGTTCGCCGACCGGTTGAGGTTCCTGCCCCGCCCGGCGTCCGGCCCCGCGCCGGACGCCACCGTGGCCGTCCACCGGCGCACCGTCTCCGACGCCGTCGGCACCCTGAAGCGGCGGCGCCCCAACGACGCCGTCGAGGCCCAGCGCGAGGCGCTCGCGGTGTGGCAGCCGTTCGCCGACGAGCTGCTTGTCCACTGGCTGCGGACGGCGCGGGACGGCCGGGTCCTCGAACTCGCCCCGGACGACGACTGGTTGGCGCGGGGCGAGACCCTGCTCGCCCGGTACCGGCTGCTCACCGCGGAGCACACCCGCTGCACCAAGCACCGAAACCCCAAGGAGAACCTGGGTGTTCTGCGCGGCGCGCTCGAAGAGGCCGTCGCCGGACGGCCGTTGGACGCACGCCGGCTCGGGCTGCTGCGGCATGCGGTGACCTCCATGGTGCGGCGGCGCGGTCTGCCGGGCTCCGCCGCGCACACGGCCCTGCGCCGGCGCCAGAGCGATCAGGCGGCGCTTCCCTCGCACCACGCCCTGGCCCAACTGGTGCTGCGCCGGCTCGCCGTGCTGCCGCAGGAGACGGGCGTCGGCGATGCCGCCCCGCTTCTGGCCGCCGTGACCGAGGAGGAGGGCCGTGCGTCCGGGCTGCCCGCCGGAGCGGACGTACCGGCCGCGATCCGGCAGGTGGTCGAGTCCGCGCTGAGCGCACCGCTCGGCACGCTCGTGGAGCGGGGCATCGTGCCCTCCGCCGAGGTCCTGGCCGAGCTGGTGCCGCAGCTGGTCGCCGCCACCACCGCCCAGGCGTACGGCGAGGAGACGCTACGGGCGCTGATGACCGCGAACTACCGCGCGTTCCGGAGCCGCCGCTCGCTGCTCCTGCTCAACCTGGAGCGCCAGGTACGCGTCGAGGAACTGCCCTGGGTACGGGCCGTGTCGGGACAGCGGTCCGCCGCGGTGGGCACCCCGGACGACGAGGGGGCGCTCGGCGTGCTGCGGCAGCTGGGCGAACTGGCCGTGCAGGCATTCCCGGGCACGATCCTGCCCAACCCGCTGGTCCGCGAGTTCAGCGTCCTCGCACGCCAGTGTGATCTGGGCGCCCCGTTCGTGGAGGAGCTGGCCGCCGACATCTTCATGGGAACGTTCAGCCCGAAATTCCTCAAGGCGGCGCGGATCGCGGGCGAACTGCTCGGCGGCACGCTGTACGAGCGCTACTACGGCATCGACTACGCGGCGATCCGCAACCTGGCGGTCATCGAGAGCGGTACGGCCCTGACCCGTTCCTACGGCGCCCCCACCTCTCCCGGCTTCGCCCGCATGTGCGCCGAGCGGGCCGGGACGGCGCAGCGGTCCTGGTCGGCCGCGGCGAACGGCACGGTGATCGAGCAGGCCCAGATCCTGACCACCCACAACCTGGCGACACTGGTCCACCGGGTGGGCATCGCCCCGCAGCCCGGCTGGGCCGACCTCGCGCACCGGTGCTTCGCGACCGTATGCCGGCTGACCGCCCGTGCCCACCACAACCCACGCCCCCTGGGCACCATCAAGGACGCCGCCTACGCATGGCGCCAGCTGCTGTTCCACCTGTCCCTGTGCCCCCCGGCCGAACAGCGCCGCCTCATCGCGGACCTGTCCGAGGAGACGACCCGCCACCCCACCCACGTCACCACCCGCCTGGCCCCCGCCCTCAGAGGCCTGACCCTGATCGCGGAGGGCGGCACCTTCGGCACCGACGGCACGGCGGACGACGGCCGCGCCCGGCGCTTCCTGGGGTGGAGCACGGGCGGCCACTGGATGCGGTGATGCCCCGCGCCGCCCCCGCTGTGCCCCGTCCCGGCTCGTGCCCTCGGAAGTCCTGCTCAAGGCTCTGGCCGCCCCGCACCACCCACTACGGCCTGCCGGAACACGAGCAGCCCGGCATGTACGGGGGAGCGGCGTCGTGCACGAGACGCTAGACCCAGATCTCGTGCTCGTCGCGGTAGTGCGGCCACGGCCGCCAGGCCTGCCGTGTGGCGAGGACGTGCTTGATGCCCGCAACCCATGACCCCGGCCGCAGCAGCTCGATCAGGTAGCGGTCCAGCTCGGAGCGGCCCATCTGCAGCGTCCAGCCCGGCGTCATCGTCAGCCCTCCGGGCAGTGCCACGGCCCGCAGCCGTTCCTGCTGGTGGATCTCCATGACGACCTCGCCCGGCCGAAGGTCCGCCTTCCCGGGCGGGCGTACCCAGCGGGCATCCAGGCCGGACACCTGCAGCAGGCGTGCCAGGAGAGGACCGGAGGTCTCCACGGTCGCCACGGCGTAGTCGCCGATCAGGCGGGCGCAGGCCATCGGATGCAGCGGGTAGTTCGCCCAGGGCACCCGCAGCGGATCGCGGGCCGTGCTGTCGAGGGTGGTGGCGTAGACGTTGTGGTCCTCGCGGCCGGCCGCGATGCCCGCCCGTCGCAGGCTGGCGTCGGCTGTCTGCTGAAGGCGCTCGTCGAACTGCCTGGACGACAGCCCCTGCTGGGCGCATCCGTACTGGTCGATGACGAACAGGGACCGGCTGCCAGGCACCTCGGTGGCGTAGACGCCCTCGGTCGCGGCCCGTTCGAGGGCCTCGCGCAGCACGTCCAGATGCGTACGCAGCGGCAGGTCCAGGTCGTAGAGGAGCTCTGAGGCGTTGTCTCCCGGCAGCGGGCCGCCGTCGAGCACCGCCGCGCGGGCCTGGTTGATCCGCCGTAGCTGAGCGCTCTTGGTGTTGTTCGGGTTGGTCTTGATCTCTTCCGTACGCGGGGGGCGCACACCGTCCCAGACGGTGATGTCTCCTATACGCAAGCAGTTGGTCAGGTCGTGCAGAAGCGCGAAGGCACCGTCCTCTTTGAAGGCTCTCTCGACGTGTTCGCGTTCCGCCCGCAGTCCTGCCTTGCCGTACATCAGGCCGGGCGAGTCGTTGCGGCACAGAGCGAGGATGAACGGGCGGTGGAAGCCGAAGGCACGCCAGGCCAGCGCGTCACCCACCGAGCGCAGCTGGCGGGCCAGCCGGTCGCACACGTCCTGCTCGAATCGCCAGGTCGCCACTTCGGCGAGGTCACGGCCGGACCGGGGCTCCGGCGCCCCCGGCTGCGGCCCCTTGCCGCCGCGCATCCGCTTGGCGGCACGCTTGAACCCCGCGCGGTCCTTCTCCACCTCCAGCAGGCGGTCGAGCAGGTCCCGCTGGAACTCGAACCCGGCCTCCACCGTCTCGCACGCGCGAAGCTGCTGAATGAGCTGCGCCAAGACCGGCTGCATCGCCTGATGGCGCGGGTGCACCATCATGTCGTCGGGATCGTAGGCGCCGGCGCCGAACAGGTTCATCCCGCCAGTGTGACGATCATGACGGTTCCCTGTCGCTGCTTTTCCGAGCCGCCGAAGGCACGTTCGCATCCTTGGTGCGTCGATGGGCGGTCGTGGAAACGGCTGGGCGGGCCGGTGTCCGGTGGGCAGATGATGGCTTTGAGGACTTCCGGATCTCGGTCGGTGTCGAGCGGGTCTCAGCTCCGCATGGCGCTGGTCAATGGAGCCAGCACGTGCCAGCCCACCGTCTCGTACAGGGCTCGGCCTTCCGGTGTCGCGACCAGAACACCTGCCGTGGCCCCTTGCCCGGCTGCGATGTCGGCGAGCGTGTGCATCACCAGACGCCCCAGACCGCGGCGTTGGTGGGCGGGATCGGTCTCGACCTGGTCGACGACGAAGGCCCGGCCGATGATGGCAACCTGGCCACGTGCGGCGAACGCGCCGTCGGTGGTGCGCACCAGGGTGCGGGCGACGCCGGCCCGGGTCCAGGTGTCCAGCCGGTAGCCATCGGCGGTTGTCGGTGCGGCCTCGGCAGGGGCGGCAGGGGCGGCGTGCGGCGGGGCGGACATCAGGAAGCCGGGTCCGCCGGCGAGGGACCAGCCGGGCCCGAGCCACTGTTCGAGCATGTCCGGCGGTGCGGGCGTTTTCAGCCATACGCCGGGTGCGGTCGGGTTCTCGGTGATCTTGCGGACGGTCGTTTCGTCCGCGGCTGACAGGACGTGGCGTACGACATGCCCGGGGAGGCCGACGTCAACGCTGAAGCCCCAGGGAGTCGGGGTGGGGTCGGCTGCGCCGCGTGAAACGGTCCAGCCGTGGATCCACGCGTGTATGGCCTCGGCCGTGTTCGTGAAAGACAAGACGCCCCCGGCGCAGGTAATCGGTTGTGTCGCCTGGTGATCAACGGAGCGGAACGGGCCGGGAAGCGCATAGGTGCCCATCAGGCACGCCCCCTTCCGGGTGAGTGATCGTCAGGGGGACAGCCTATGCCTCTATTGCGAATGATTTGCAACAACGGCAGAGATGCATCCACATGATCGGCACCCGCCGGTCCCGGCCGGCCCTGCTCGCTCACGCCCTCCTGCTCCGTGTCCGTCGCCCTGTGCATGGGCGGCTCCGACGGGTTCCGCATCGTCGGTGACGCCAAGAACGCGTTCACCTGCGGATCAGGCGGCCCATCCGGCCTACCCGCGAGCGGGGGAGGCTTCTGTCGATCCGGGGTGTCTGAGGCGGGAGGCTGCGGTTGGTAGCGGGCTGTGGCGTGGGGTGGCAGGTGGCCCGTTACAGCTGGAATTGACCGCTTACGGGGGTGTTGGTGTGGGGGTGGTCATAGGGGGTGGATCACGTCCTACCGTGGATCGTAGAAGGGGTCCCGTCCCGAGCTGCACCGCAGCCGTCAAATTCGGGCATTCAGGACATTTCTCCGTCTTGGGGTAGTAGGTCACATGCTTGCGCTGGGCTTTGTCCGGCTTTAATCATGTTTGTCGTTGCCGGAGCAGTGGGCCGGACCGGGTGTCGATCGCCTGGTGTGGCTCTTCTTTTCTGTCCGGTGGCCGCGGGGCCTCGCCCCGACGCCCAACAGGCCGCGACCCGATTCCGGCCGGCCTCAACGACGTCTTTTGGAGAGACCCCTTGACCGCGATTTCTGCTGCCCGCCGTTCCACCCGCCTGCGTAACCTCGTCCTGACCGGCCTCGCCACCGCGGGTGCCGCTGCCGGTGCCGTGGCGATGGTGCCGTCTTCCGCGTCCGCCGCCGAGATGCCGCAGAGCGCCCACACCGTTCACGCCGTTTCCCACCGCGCTCACACCGCCCCCCAGGCCGCTTCGGGGAACCTGGACGGCTGGATCCGTCAGTCGCTGGCCATCATGAAGGCCAAGGGCATCCCCGGCAGCTACGACGGTCTGAAGCGCAACATCATGCGCGAGTCCGGCGGTAACCCCAACGCGCAGAACAACTGGGACGTCAACGCCCGGAACGGCATCCCCTCCAAGGGGCTGCTGCAGGTGATCGACCCGACGTTCAACGCCTACCACGTGGCCGGCACGGCGCACAGCGTCACCGACCCGGTCGCCAACATCACCGCGGCCGCCAACTACGCCGCCCACCGCTACGGCTCGATCGACAACGTCAACTCCGCCTACTGACCCGGCGCAGTCCGCACGCGAATCCACAGTGGCCCCCGACCGCATCTGGTCGGGGGCCACTGCCCTTTCCCCCCGCGCCTGTGCGCGTGAGCCGCAGGACGACAACGCCCCGTACACGCCCCCGCCACCTCGGCCCAGGGCGGCGATCTCGCCATGACCGGACCATGCTGGGCGCCTCGGGCGCCTTCGGTGCCATGGCCGCCCGCTCGCGCCGCATCACGCGGTGGTACGAGCCATGCGCAGCCCGACACGCCCGACCCACAGGTCCGGTTGGACGCGACCGGCGGCGGAAACCGAACGAGTCGACGGGATGCGGGTGCGACGACTGAGTGAGATCCCCTCGGCCTGGAGTTCAAAGGCGATCCGGGACGCCGGTCACCTCACATCACGACAGGCACTCCTAGCGCCAGGGATCGAGGGCAAGCTTGCCCAGGGTCTGCCCCGCTTCCAGTCGCCGCAGCACCGCCGGCCCCTCGGCCAGGGGATGCACGTGGGGAGTACCGGGTGCGTACACGCCGTCGGCGATAAGAGCCCCGATCTCGACGAGCAACGACTGGTAGAGGGACGGGGCCGCGACCGCCAGCGCACCGATGTGCAGGCCCTTGACCTGGACCTGGTGGGTGAACACCAGGTCGTGGGTGGTGAGAGTGGCATCGCCGGAGGCGGCGCCGAACACGACGACGCGTCCGGTGAAGGGCCTGGCGACGGAGAGGCTGGTCTTGAACGTGGCCTGCCCCACGGATTCCAGGACCAGATCGACACCGCCGGTCAGGCGGGTGATCTCCGCGGCCAGACCGGGGCGTCGGCTGTCCAGGACCTCGTCGGCGCCGAGCGCCTTGACGGTGTGATGCTTCTCCGGCGAGGCCGTGGCGATCACGCGTGCGCCGTAGTGGCGGGCGAGGCGGACGGCGGCCTGCCCGACGCCTCCGGCCGCGGCATGTACGAGGACGGCCTCACCCGCCTTGATCTCGCCCAGCGGCTTCAGTGCCGCCAAGGCGGTGGCCCAGTTCAGGACCAGGCCAAGGGCTTCGGCATCGCTCCAGCCGGCCGGCACGGGAAGCACCCCCGCGGCCGGCATCGTCATGTACTGCGCGAAGGCCCCCGGTCCGGCTCCGACGACGTGGGTGCCGAGCTGCAGCGGAGTCTCGACGCCAGGGCCGACTGCCACGATCTCGCCGGCGGCCTCGAAACCCGCCACGTAGGGTGCCTGCGGGCCTCCTCCGTAGGTGCCGTGGGCCTGCATGACATCGGCGAAGTTGACCCCGGCGGCGCCCACGCGGATCAGATACTCGCCGGGCCCGGGGGAGGGGCGGCGGTGATCGGTCGTGAGCGTCAGATCCTTCGGTCCCCGGTACGAGTGCTGAACCAGTGTGCGTACGGTCCGCTCGACGGTGTTCTGCTGCTTGTCGATCTCCATGCGCTGAACGTAGGAACCTGACACTTACGTCAAGGTCAAGCGGCTGTCAGAGACCGGTATGGCGGGCCTCTCGCAGGTAGGCGTCGAGTGCCGCCTGCTGATCGCTGAGTACGGCGATGCGGGCCGCGAGCCGATCGCGATGGCTCCGCACCTCGTGGAGGAACTCCGCGCACACCACATCGGTGCCGGCATCGGCTCCGTCGGTGAGGCCGGGCAGGACTTCCCTGATCAGCCGCACGGGCAGCCCGGACTCCAGCAGTGAGCGGACGACGAGCACCCGGTCGATGGTGGACTGACAGTAGTCACGGAACCCGTTGCTGAAACGGCCAGGGACGATCAAGCCCTCGTCCTCGTAGTGCCGTAACGATCGCGCACTCGCGCCGCTGACCCTGGAAGCCTCGCCGATCTTCATACACGCGGCCAACGTCCAAGAGCACCGCGTTCTTCCGGCACGCGCCGCGACGAGCTGAAGACCTCAGGCGTCAACAGCCTCAAGTCCCGCGCCTCGAAAGCGCGTTAGATCCTGCGTCGCCGTGAGGGTGCGCGCGATCTTCTTACGACTGCGGCGAGTTCTACGGCGTTGTTAGCCTGCCGCCCATGATCAAGGGCGGCTTGGCAGACCGAATAAGCCGAATGGGCCGACTAGGCCGGATCGCGGGGGACAGCCGACCGGAGCGCGTGATGGTCGCCGCCAGTTTCGTCAACCGGGTCGGCAACGGTCTGTTCAACGCGGCGTCGGCGCTCTATTTCACCCTGGTCGTGGGCCTGCCCGCCGTGCGGGTCGGTGCCGCGCTCACCATCGCCGGAGTGATCGGCCTGTGCGCGGGGATACCCGGAGGGCATCTCGCCGACCGGCGCGGCGCGCGCACCGTCATGATGGCGGCCCTCGCGGTCCAGGCGGTGTCGATGGCGGCCCTCGTGCTCGTCGAAAGCTGGGCCGCGCTCACGGTCGTCGCGACCGTGGACCAGATCGCCGCGGCTGCCGGCGGGGCGGCCTGGGGCGCTCTGGTGGTCCGGGTCGGGGGTGATCGCCCGGCCCTGTTCCGGGCCAGGCTGCGCACCTTCGTCAACCTGGGTGTCGTCCTGGGAACGGTGGGTGCCGGACTGGCGCTGGCCGCGGGCACCCGAGGCGCGTACATCACGCTGATCCTCGGCAACGCGGCGAGCTTCGCCCTGTGCGCAGGGCTTCTGCTCCTGCTGCCCCGCTACCCGGTTCCGGCGGCGCCGCCGCGGCAGCATCGGCGGTTCGCTCTCGCGGACGGCCCGTTCCTGACCTTCACCGCGCTCTACGGGGCCATGGGACTGCAGTACCCGGTGGTCTCCCTGCTCCTGCCGATCTGGATCTCCGAGCACACCGAGGCGCCGCGCTGGACGGTGGCCGCGCTGTTCGCCGCGAATTCCGCCTTCTGCGTGCTGACGCAGACCAGGATCGGCTCCCGTGTCGAGACCCCGTACGACGGCGGCAGGGCGTTTCGCACCGCAGGGCTGCTCTTCCTCGTCAGCTGCCCGATGATGGCGCTGGCGGCGTACGCCCCTGTCTGGGCGGCGGCGGGACTGGTCCTGGCAGCGGTCTTCGTCCACAGCCTGGGAGAGGTCTGGGAGTCCTCGGCGGGCTTCGCCCTGGGTTTCGGTCTTGCCCCCGACCATGCCCAGGGCCGGTACCAAGGTGTCCTCGGCCTCGGCTTCAGCACAGGCCAGGCTCTCGCCCCCGCGATCCTCACGACGGTGGTGCTCGGCCTCGGCACGGCGGGCTGGCTGCTGCTGGCGTTGTTCTTCGCGGCGCTGGGTGCCACCGGCCCGTCCGTTGCCCGGTGGGGCATGCGGACCCGGCCGCAACCGGGCATGGCAGCGGAAGCGACGGGATGACCAGGGCGCAGATGCCGGGAGTCCTCTGCCGGAGCCGGACTGAGCCCCATGGAAGCCACGAACCGCCCCGGCCGTCAATACTCCGACGCCGGCAGCGCCCCACGAAGGGCAAGTTGGCGGAAACGTCGCCGTGGCGACGAAGGCCGGGCACCGCCGACCACCCCGCCCGCCCCAACGACCTCGGCCTGCCCTCCCGCCCCGACAAGACGGTAAGCAACTCGCCCCCACCCTCCGCCCGTTGACGCAAGTGTTGACACCCCCGACCCGGAGGCGCACCGTGGGAGCGCTCCCAAGACAGGTGCCCTGTCCTCAGCACCCCCCACCGCAGCACCCCCCCGTTGCCGGGCACCTCCGTACGACGCGACGACGACTCCCGGAACGCGACCAGGATCGCTGGAAGCGCACTCCGGGTCCGTCCGTGGCGCCGCGCCCGCAGGGCACCCGCACCCGCACTCCGCCCTGCGCGACCGCGCACTCCCGCACCCGTACACCGTGACATTCATCCAGGAGACCCCCCATGTCCTCCCGTGAATCCACAGCCCCACGCCGTCGCCGGCCGAGACGCACCGCCGTACTGGCCGCCGGCGCCCTTCTCGGAGTGCTCTCCCTGACCGCCGTACCGCAGACCGCCTCGGCCGCCGCCAAACTGGACAATCCCTACGTGGGCGCCAAGCCCTACGTGAACCCCGACTGGTCGGCCAACGCCGCGGCGGAGCCCGGCGGTTCGGCGGTGGCGGACCAGCCGACCTTCGTGTGGCTCGACCGCATCGCCGCCATCAACGGCACGTCGGAGGCGCGCGGCCTCAAGGCCCACCTCGACGCGGCGAAGGCGCAGGGCGCCAACCTCGTCCAGCTCGTCATCTACGACCTCCCGGGCCGCGACTGCGCCGCCCTCGCCTCCAACGGCGAGCTCGGCGCCGACGAACTCGGCCGCTACCAGAGCGACTACATCGACCCGATCGCGGCCGTCCTCGCCGACCCGGCCTACGCGAGCCTGCGCATCGTCAACCTCGTCGAGCCCGACTCGCTGCCCAACCTCGTCACCAACGCGGGCGGTACGGCGGGGTCCACGCCCGAGTGCGCCACGATGAAGGCCAACGGCAACTACGAGAAGGGCGTCGGCTACGCCCTCCACAAGCTCGGCGCGCTGCCCAACACCTACAACTACATCGACGCCGGACACCACGGCTGGCTCGGCTGGGACACCAACCTGGTGCCCTCCGCGCAGGAGTTCAAGAAGGCCGCCACGACCAGCGGCGCCACGGTGGACGACGTGACCGGCTTCATCGTCAACACGGCGAACTACTCGCCCACGAAAGAGCCGTACGTCAAGATCACCGACACGGTGAACGGCACCACCGTGCGCCAGTCGAAGTGGATCGACTGGAACCAGTACGACGACGAGACGACGTACGCCCAGGGCCTGCGGTCCGCCCTCGTCGCCCAGGGCTTCGCCGGCGGGATCGGGATGCTGATCGACACCTCGCGCAACGGCTGGGGCGGCTCCGCCCGGCCGGCCGGACCCGGCCCCACGACCAGCGTGGACGCCTATGTCGACGGCGGTCGGATCGACCGGCGCGTCCACGCCGGCAACTGGTGCAACCAGAACGGCGCCGGCCTCGGCGAACGCCCGGCGACCGCACCCGAGGCGGGCATCGACGCCTACGTGTGGGCCAAGCCGCCGGGCGAGTCCGACGGCGCCAGCAAGGCCGTCGACAACGACGAGGGCAAGAGCTTCGACCGGATGTGCGATCCCATGTACACCGGCAACGCGCGCAACGGCAACAACCCCACCGGAGCGCTGCCCGACTCGCCGCTGGCCGGACACTGGTTCCCGGCCCAGTTCCGGCAGCTCCTCGTCAACGCCTATCCGCCGGTGGGTAGTTCGGGCGGTGGAGGCGGCGACACCCAGGCGCCGACCGCTCCCACCGGCGTGGCCGTCTCCGCGACGACGGCCGACAGCGTCTCCCTCACCTGGCGCGCGGCGACCGACAACACCGCGGTGACCGGGTACGACGTCTACCGCGGCGGCACCAAGGTCGGCAGCGTCACCGGGACTTCGTACACCGACACGGGACTGTCCGCCGGCACCACCTACACGTACACCGTCAAGGCCAAGGACGCGGCGGGCAACCTCTCGGCAGCCTCGACGGCCGTCTCCGCGACCACCAAGGCGTCCGGCGGCGGAGGCGGCTCGACCGGGCTCAAGGCGCAGTACAAGAACAACGACTCCGCCGCCACCGACAACCAGATCAGACCCGGACTCCAGCTCGTCAACTCCGGTTCGAGCGCCGTCGATCTGTCCAAGGTGACGGTCCGCTACTGGTTCACCGGCGACGCCGCCAACGCCGGTTATCAGACCTGGTGCGACTACGCCCAGGTCGGCTGCTCGACCGTGAAGACAGCCGTCACGGCACTCCCGGCAGCCCGCGCCGGCGCGGACCACACGCTCGACGTCACCTTCACCTCGGGCTCGCTGGCCGCCGGCGCCAACACCGGTGAGCTCCAGCTGCGTCTCGCCAAGGCGGACTGGTCCGCGTTCGACGAGACCGACGACTACAGCCGCGGCACCGGCACCTCGTACGCCGACGCCCCCAAGGTGACCGTCTACGTGGGCGGCACGCTCGTCTGGGGCACCGAGCCGTAGACCGTCGGCCACGAGCGCAGGGGGAACCGGGCGGCCTCGCGCGCCCGGTTCCCTCCCCCCACGTCCGGACGGAAGGAACCCCCGTGAACACCGACTCCCGCACAGCGCGCCCCGTCCACCGGCTCGCGGCCGCGCTCGTCCTGGCCACGGGTGCGGTCACCGCCGTCGGCGTCCCCGCTCAGGCGGACACCCAGGTGTGCGACCGGTTCGGCTCCACCACCACGCCCGGCGGCTACGTCGTGCAGAACAACGCCTGGGGCACCAGCTCCCCCCAGTGCGTGAACCAGACCGGCGACGGCTTCCAGCTCACCCGTGCCGACGGCTCCGTACCCACGAACGGCGCCCCGAAGTCGTACCCCTCGATCTTCGCCGGCTGCCACTACACGAACTGCTCGCCGGGCACGAACCTCCCCAAGCAGATCAGGACCATCGCCGGCGTGCCCAGCACGATCGCGTACCAGTACGTCGGCGGGGCGGTCTACGACGCCGCGTACGACATCTGGCTGGACCCGACGCCCAGGAAGGACGGCGTCAACAGGACCGAGATCATGATCTGGCTGAACCGGAACGGCCCCATCCAGCTCATCGGCTCCAAGACCGGAACCGTCTCCCTCGCCGGGCACAGCTGGGACGTGTGGCGGGGCGGCAACGGCCAGAACGACGTGATCTCCTACGTCGCGCCCTCGGCCCTGACGGGCCTGAGCTTCGACGTCAAGGAGTTCATCGACGCCGCCGTCGCCCAGGGCCTCGCGACGCCGGACTGGTACCTCACGAGCGTGCAGGCCGGCTTCGAGCCCTGGCAGAACGGCGCGGGCCTGGCGGTCACGAAGTTCTCCGTGAGGGTCGGGTGACCCGACCCGCCGGCCGCGTCACCCGACGCCGTCGTCCACGCGCACCGTGCCGGCGGTACGGACAGGGCCGCACGGTGCCGTGCGGCGGGGCACCGCACGCGCGACACCGACACCGTCATCGGCCCGCGCCCCGCACGCGAGCCGGCACGCACAGCCAGGCGAGGGCCGCCGCGATCAGATAGGCGAGGGCGCCGATGGCCATGCTGACGCGCACCCCGGTTCCGTGGCCGCCGCCGGCCGCCAGGAGACTGCCGCCGAGCGCCACACCGGCGGCGCTGCCGATCTGGCGGGTGGTGTTGAACAGGGCGGACGCGCCTCCCTCGTACGCCGGGGGCGCGGACCCCATCACGGTGGCGGTCGTACCGGTGAGCGCGAAGGACGTACCGAACCCGGCGGCCATCATCGGCACCACCAGCAGCGCGTACGCGGGCTCGGGGCCCGCCGCCGCCCAGCCGGCCAGTCCGAGGGCGCCCAGCAGCATGCCCGACGTCACCAGCGGCCGGTCACCGGTACGACGGGTCAGCCGCCCCGACAGGACCGAGGCGAACATGGTCATCGCCACCGCCGGGAACAGGGCCAGCCCGGTCTGCAGCGCGCTGAAGCCGCGCCGGTGCTGGAAATCCAGGCTGGCGGTGAACACCATGCCGTAGAAGCCGAAGTTGAACAGCATGCCGACCATCGCCCCGCCGCCCATGGTCCGCGAGCGCAGCAGCCGGAGCGGCAGCGCGGGGGAGCGGGCCACCCGCTCACGTACCAGGAACGCCACGACGGCCAGCGCGGAAAGGCCCAGCCCGGTGAGAACGGCCGGGTCGGACCAGCCGCGCCGTCCCGCCTCGTTCAGCGACGCGGTCAGCAGGGCCACCGCCACCACCACGGCACACTGCGCGGGCCAGTCCAGGGCCCGGCCTGCATGACGCGGGGAGCGCGCCACACGGTGCAGGGTCAGGAAGAGACACGCCACACCGACCGGCAGATTGATCAGAAAGACCCAGCGCCAGCCCACCGTCGACACCAGCAGTCCGCCGAGGAGCGGGCCGGCCGAGGCCGCGACGCCCGCCATCGAGCCCCACAGGCCGAAGGCCCGCGAGCGTGCCGCCGGCGCGGGGTAGGCCTCCTGGAGCAGCGCGAGGGAACCGGGCACGATCAGCGCCGCACCGAGCCCTTCCACCAGCCGCGCCCCGATCAGGAAGAGGGTGTTCGGCGCGAACGCGCAGGCCGCCGACGCCGCCGTGAACAGCGAGACACCCGCACAGAAGACGCGCCGGTTCCCCAGCCGGTCGCCCAGCGCGCCACCCGTCATCAGGAAACCGGCGAACACCAGGGTGTAGCCGTCCGTGATCCACTGGATGCCGGTGAGCGAGGCCGACAGCTCCCGGCCGACCGAGGGCACGGCGACGTTGATGATCGTGACGTCCAGGATGACCATGAAATACCCGGCGCACACGGCCGGCAGCGGTGCCGGGCGACGCCGTCGGGCCGTCGGTTCCGGCCCCTCACCGACCGATTCCGCGAAGGGCACGTCGCCCCCTCCGTTCTGCCCGGGGAACGCCGGCGCGTTGAGCATGCTAGGCGGCCGGAACGGTGGAACCTGCCGCGCCGCGCGCACTGCCCGACCACGCCGCGCGCACTGCGGAGCACCGGCGGCTCCCCGTTCGCCGGCCGGTGCGGCGTCCCCTCGCCCGGGGCGCGGCCCCGCTTCACCCGGCAGTGCCCGGCGGAGCCTCCTTCATGTTCCGGCTCACCATGGTCGCCCCCAGCAGCGTCAGCGTGTGGATGACCGTGTTGCCGTGGCGGTGACTGGTGATGAGGCCCGCGTCGCGCAGGGCCGTGGTGTGGTGGGTGGCGGTGGCCGGGGTCACGCCCGCGCGGTGGGCGGCCTCGGTGGTGGTGGCGCCGGCGGCGGTGGCGCGCAGGACGGCGGCCCGGGCCCGGCCGAGGAGGACCTCCAGGGAGGCGGAGCCGGGGGCCGGGCGGGGCGGCTCGTGATGGAGGGAGTAGGTGAGGACGGGAGGCAGGGCGGGATCGGCGAGGGACACCGGCCCCTTCCAGCAGAAGTAGGACGGGATGAGGAGCAGCCCCCGCCCCTCCAGCCGGACGTCCTGGCGCGTCGGGTACGTGCCGATCTCCAGCCGGGGATGGTGCCAGCGCACCGTCGGGCCGAGTCCGCCGAGCAGGCCCTCGGTGCCGCCGTCGAGCAGATGCCGCCCCAGGCGCAGGCGTTCGGCGTGGACGCTCTCGTGCATCCACTCCTCGTGGGGCTCGATCACCGCGCGATGATAGGCCCGCAGCACGCTCACCAGCTCGGCGCGGGCCCCCCGCTCAGGCAGACGGGCCAGGTGCGGCGGGACGCGTCTGATCCGTGCCAGCGTGGCCAGTTCCGCCGTCACCCGCTCCGGAGGCGTCGCCAGAATCGCCCCAAGGCCCGCCTCCAGACCGGACACGCCCTCCAGCGGGGTGAGGAAGTCCGGCCAGTACGACGCGCGGGGAAAGAGGGGGAGCAGGAACTGCCGTACCGCGCTCTCCAGCCCCGCCTCCCGCAGCCGTTCACGCGCCGTGCGATACCAGTGCGCGTAGGCCCAGCGGCCCGCCGGCGTCTGGAAGCGGTGGAGGCTCGCGGCGATCTCCCACAGCGGATGCGGGGCGGCGGCGACCCGGGTCCGGGCCAGGTCCTCAGCCGAGAAGTGGAAGCGAAGCACGCTCAACACCCTTTCCACCGGCGTCATTTCACCCTGTTCGAATGAGCATGACAGCCGGAAGAACACACCGGAGCATGAACTCGCCCAGCCGCACCGATCCCCCTGGCACCCCAGCTCCCCGGCACCCCCGCGCGGCACCCCGTCCCACACCGCTCCGGCCCGCCGCGCTCCGCACCTTCCGCATGTTCCCGGCCCACCGACGAGCCCACAGAACACCCGGACACCGAAGGAACCCGATGGCGAAGATCCTCAGCCACCCGGCCGCCGCGGCGGCCCTCCTCGCGGCCCTCGCCGTCTCGCTGCCCACCACCGCGTCGGCCGCCCCCGCCCCCGCCGCGGCCACCAGCTGCTACGGCGGCGCCGTCACCGTGAACTACGGGGACGCCGCCGAGTTCGGCCCCTACACCACGACGTCCCGCTGCGCCGACATCAACCTCCGCATGGTGAGCGGCGACGCCGAATTCGTCTGGGCCTGCGTGAAGTTCACCCGCGTCGGCGCGTGCAACTACTGGACCCAGGTCGGCCGGAGCTGGAAGACCATCGCCACCGACGTCAAGGACGGCAGCAAGTTCACCGTGCCCCTCGGCGTGGACCTCGAAGGCTCCTCCGCACGCGTCCAGATCGCCTTCTGACCGTCGAGCGCCCCAACTCCCGCGTTTCGTAAATGAGTCGAGAGCCCTAACCCCAACTCCCTTCTCCATGCCAGTGAGTCGGGGGTCCAACGTCAACTCCCGCTTCCGCCCAAGTGATTCGGAGTTCCGATGACCCGCACCCGGAGAACGGCGGCCGTACTCGCCGCCACCACCGCGCTCTTCGCCGCAGGCGCCACCGCACCCGCCGTCGCCCGGCCCGGGACCGCGGCGGCCTCCTGCTACGGCGGCGCCGTGTCGCTCACCTACCGCTACTCCGCCGCCGCGGTCGAGTTCGGCACCTACACCACCACCTCGCGCTGCTCCGACATCAACATCAAGCTCAGCAGCTCGGCCACCGGCTTCCTGGACGCCTGCGTCGTCTTCGTGGACCACACCTCGCTGTGCAACCACGACAACACCTACTCGACGTTCGGCCCCCAGTGGGCGACCGTCGCCACCGACGTCAAGGACGGCACCCGCTTCAAGCTCCGCGTGCACGCCTACGACACCGACGCCCAGGTCGTGCCGTTCCAGCTCGCCTTCTGACCATCCGTACAAGGGAGTTCACGATGACCTTCTCTCCGGACCGCCGCACCGTCCTGCGCGGCACCCTCGCCGTCACCGCGGGCGTCTTCGCCGGGCCCGTCCTGCTGTCGGGCAGCGCGCAGGCGTACAACTGGACGCGCACCATGAACCAGGGCGCCACCGGCGCCGATGTGACGGAGCTTCAGATCAGGGTGGCCGGCTGGGCCGCCGACTCCGCCTCCCAGTCCCGGGTGAGCATCGACGGCGACTTCGGCCCCGGAACGGCCGCCGCCGTACGCCGCTTCCAGGCCGCGTACGGCCTCTCGGTCGACGGCAGCGCGGGTCCCGCGACCCAGGCGCAGCTCAACGCCCTTGAGCAGTCGGATGGTTCGACCGCGCACTTCAACTGGAGCGAGTTCTACGACCGTTCGAGCGGCAACTTCAACGGGGGCAAGGTGAGCGCGGCCGCCGTCAAGGAGAACGCCCGCCGCGCCATGTACAAGCTGGAGGCGCTGCGCAAGAAGCTCGGCAACGTGCCGATCACCGTCAACTCCGGCTTCCGCAGCATCGCGCACAACGCCGAGATCGGCGGTGCCAGCGACAGCATGCACCTCTACGGCACCGCCGCCGACCTCGACGTGCCCGGCGTCGCCAACCGCACCGTCTACCAGAAGGCCGAGACCTGTGGGTTCTCCGGCCTGGAGCGCTACGACGTCGATCACCAGCACGTCGACAGCCGCGCCGACCTCGGCCGCTCCTGGTGGTGGGAGAGCGGCACCATCTGACCCCCGCAGCCCGGGCCGGGGACCGCACGAGGTCCCCGGCCCCCGCACACCCACGCGGAAAGCCCCCACCGGAAGCATCCCCACCCGGAAGCGCCCCCCATCCGGAAACACCCCCACCCGGAAGGTCACACCCCCATGCCCCGCATACCCCTGGGCCGCGCGGCCCTCGCCGGCCTCGGCACCCTGGCCCTGGTCGCCGCCGCCGTGCAGCCCGCCGGCGCCGCACCCCGTACCGAGAGAACCGAGGGCCCCGTCGCCCGCGCCTTCAGCAGCGCCGCGGCCGAGTACGGCGTCCCGCGCGACCTCCTGATCGCCCTCGGCTACAGCGAGACCCACCTCGACGGCCACCACGGCCTGCCCAGCCAGGCGGGCGGCTACGGCGTGATGCACCTGGTCGGCAACCCCGGCCGGCACACCCTGGAGCTGGCGTCCCGGCTGACCGGCGACACCGCCCGCGAGCTGCGCACCGACACCGCCGCCAACATTCGCGGCGGCGCCGCCGTCCTGCGCTCCTACGCCGACCACGCCGGACTGAGCTCGGCCGAGCGCCGCGACACCGACACCTGGTACCCCCTCCTCGCCCGGTACGGCGGCGCCACCGACCCCGCCACCGCCCGGCTCTACGCCGACACCGTCTACACCTTCCTCGCCGAGGGCGTCACGGCCCGCGCCGAGGGCGGCGAGAAGCTGACCCTGCCCGCCCGCGAGGTCGCCCCCGAACGCGGCGCCTACGGGGCTGCGGTGGCCCCGGCCGCGCAGAGCCCCGACTACCCCTCCGCCCTGTGGGTCCCGGCCAACGCGGCCAACTACGCGGTCGGTCGTACCGCAGCCGTCAGCAAGGTCGTCATCCACGTCACCGAGGGCTCGTACGCCGGAACGATCAGCTGGTTCCAGAACCCGTCCGCGCAGGTCAGCGCGCACTATGTGGTGCGCTCCTCGGACGGCCAGATCACCCAGATGGTCCGCGAGAAGGACACCGCCTGGCACGCCCGTTCCGGGAACGCCAGCGGCATCGGCATCGAGCACGAGGGGTACATCGACAACCCGACCTGGTTCACCGACACGATGTACCGCTCCTCCGCCGCGCTGACCGCCTCCATCTGCGCCCGTTACGGCATCCCCAAGGACCGCGCCCACATCGTCGGCCACTCCGAGGTGCCCGGCAACGACCACACCGACCCCGGTCCGAACTGGAACTGGACCTACTACATGCAGCTGGTCGGCGGCAGCACCGGCGGCGGCGAGGTCCAGCTCGGCTTCCCGTCGTACGACACCCTGCGCTCCGGCTCCACCGGCGCCCAGGTCTCGGCCGCGCAGTCGCTCCTCAACGCGCAGGGCTTCGACGCGGGCACCGTAGACGGCAGCTTCGGTACGAGGACCGCCTCCGCCGTGACCGCCTTCCAGCAGGCCCGCGGCCTCGCCGCCGACGGCGTGGTGGGCGCCCGCACCTGGACCGCCCTGCTCTCGGCCGGCACCACGCCCGCCCTCAGCCAGGGCAGCACCGGCGCCGCCGTCCAGCGCCTCCAGCGCGCCCTGACCGCCGCGCTCGGACGGACCGTCACGGCGGACGGCGACTTCGGCCCGGGCACCCAGCAGGCCGTACGCGACTACCAGAGCAGCCGCTCGCTGGGCGTCGACGGCCAGGTCGGCCCGGCCACCTGGGGCGCGCTGCAAGCAGGCCGCTGAGCCACGCGACGGCCGGCCCCGCGACGCGGGCGCCGGCCCGACGGGGGAACAGCCGGTGGGGTCCGCGGAGTTGTCCTGACCGAGGTCCGGCGCGGCGCGAATGCGCCGGGGTGCGGTGCGCGCGCCGCATACTCGGACCAGAACGCGTTTCCGCAGGAGGACTCTTCATGACCCACCGGCCCCTGACCCTCATGGCCGTACACGCCCACCCCGACGACGAGGCCACCGGAACCGGAGGGATCCTGGCGCGATACGCGGCGGAGGGCATCCGCACCGTCCTCGTGACCTGTACGGACGGCGGCTGCGGTGACGGACCGGGGGGTGCCAAGCCGGGCGAACCCGGGCACGATCCGGCGGCGGTCGCCCTGATACGACGTCAGGAGCTCCAGAAGAGCTGTGACGTCCTGAACATCGGCGATCTGGAGATGCTGGACTACGCCGACTCCGGGATGACGGGCTGGCCCGGCAACGACGCCCCCGGCTCCTTCTGGCAGACCCCCGTGGAGGAAGGCGCGGCCCGCCTCGCGGAGCTCATGCGGCACTACCGCCCCGATGTGGTCGTCACCTACGACGAGAACGGTTTCTATGGTCACCCCGACCACATCCAGGCCCACCGCATCACGATGGCGGCGCTGGAGATGACCGAGCTGACCCCGAAGGTGTACTGGACCACCGCGCCCCGCTCGATGATGCAGCGGTTCGGTGAGGTGATGCGCGAGTTCCAGGAGGACATGCCGGAGCCGGACCCGGCCGAGGCCGCCGCGCTGGCCGAGATCGGTCTTCCCGACGACGAGATCACCACATGGGTGGACACCACGGCGTACAGCGATCAGAAATTCGACGCCCTGGCCGCCCACGCCAGCCAGGGCGAGAACATCTTCTTCCTCCGGATGGGCAAGCAGCGGTTCGGCGAGCTGATGGGCACGGAGACCTTCCTCCGCGTCCAGGACCCCACCGGCACGGCCACCCCGGAGAACGATCTCTTCGCCGGACTGCGCTGACCTGCGGCCCAGCACAGGGCGGCGCGCGTCTGTCCGTCGGCCGAGAAGGGCGGTGCGGCCCCGTCGTCCCGCTCGGACTTGAGCGCCGTGGGGACGTTGGGTGTGGGGGTGGTCATAGGGGGTGGGTCACGTTCTATGGGGGGTCGTAGACGGGTTCGTGGTCTGAGCTGGACGGCAACCCTCAGATTCGGGCATTTCAGACATTTCTCCGTCTTGGGGTAGTAGGTCACATGCTTGCGCTGGGCTTTGTCCGGCTTTAATCATGTTTGTCGTTGCCGGAGCAGTGGGCCGGACCGGGTGTCGATCGCCTGGTGTGGCTCTTCTTTTCTGCCCGGTGGCCGCGGGGCCTCGCCCCGACGCCCAACAGGCCGCGACCCGATTCCGGCCGGCCTCAACGACGTCTGATGGAGAGACCCTTCCGTGTCTGTGTTTTCTGCTGCTCGCCGTTCTGCCCGTGTGCGTAACCTCGTCCTGACCGGCCTCGCCACCGCGGGTGCCGCGGCCGGCGCGGTGACGATGGTGCCGTCGTCCGCGTCCGCCGCCGAGATGCCCCAGACCGCCCACACGGTGGCCGCTGTCTCTCACCGCGCTCACACCGCCCCCCAGACCGCTTCGGCCGCGTCGGGGAGCCTGGACGGCTGGATCCGGCAGTCGCTGGCCATCATGAAGGCCAAGGGCATCCCGGGGAGCTACGACGGTCTGAAGCGCAACATCATGCGCGAGTCCGGCGGCAACCCGAACGCGCAGAACAACTGGGATGTCAACGCGCAGAAGGGCATCCCCTCGAAGGGTCTGCTGCAGGTGATCGACCCGACGTTCAACACGTACCACGTGGCCGGTACGGCACACAGCGTCACCGACCCGGTCGCGAACATCACCGCGGCCGCCAACTACGCCGCGCACCGTTACGGCTCGATCGACAACGTCAACTCCGCGTACTGACCCGACGCAGCCGGCACGCGAATCCGTAGTGGCCCCTGACCGTATGTGGTCGGGGGCCACTGCTGTTGTGCGCGATGTGGCGGGTCAGCGCTGTCGGCGACCGGTTCGGGTGTGGAAGGACGAGCGGGGCCCCATCCGGTCGTCCTTGGTGAAACGGCGGCGGTTGGGGTGCCGGTGTGGACAGCCGCGCTGAGGCTGGCCCGGAAAAGCGGGGGCATGCCGCCCGGTGTCGGAGCAGCAGGAGGGACCCGCCGCGACATTCTCGGCCAAGAGGACCTCCTCGCCCCGGCGGGCATGATCGACGCGGCCTGCTGCGACCTCGACGACGCCCTGATTGCCCGGGAGACCGAGCTCACCGAGGGAGACATCAGCCGGCCGGGGCACGCACAGAGCCTGCGCCCCAGCCTGGGCACCGACTGGAACCGGCTCGTGCGAACCGCCCAGCGTTTCACCGGCCACCCCGACCACCTGCCCCGCCTGCGCTACTGCTGCGTCGAACACGCCGAATTCGTCGACCATGCCATGGGCGACGCAACCGACTCCAGCACTCTCCACTCCGGCGGCCCGCGCCACGACGGGTGAGCGCCACGGGTCCCTGAGGCGTCGTACTCCGGTGCTCTGGCTGGGGGAGTGGCTTTGCCGTGCGCCTGTGTCTGCCGTCGGCGGGGCCGGTTCGCGGGTGGATAGCGGACCCGGGTGAGACCGCTGATCTTGTCTGTCGGTTGTGTGGCCGCCTCGTCCCGGGTGTGGATGGGGTCCTGGGTGTCTGGTGCGGTGAGGTGGTCGGTTACGCTGCGTGTTTTGTGGGTGGAGGGGGAGCGATGGGTGGCAGGCGGCTCGTGGTGGCCGGGGTGGCGGTGTTGGTGATGGCGGGGCTGGGCGCCTGTTCGGGCGGTGCCGCTGCCGGTGTTTCTGCGGGGGATGGGGGTCATGTGCGTACCGTGGGCGGCGCTACCCCTTCGCCGTCGCCGGAGACGGTGTCCGGGCTGCGGGACGCGGTACGGCACGTCGCCGCGGTGACGACCAAGGCCGCCCGGCCGCATCTGGTGCGCCGGTGTACCAGCGCGAGCCGGCGGGTCGCGCACACGCGGCGTACGGGATCGGGCAAGCGGCGTTCCGTGCGGACCTGGTACACCAC
Source organism: Streptomyces sp. NPDC005435 (assembly GCF_040703155.1). Lineage (NCBI taxonomy): Bacteria > Bacillati > Actinomycetota > Actinomycetes > Kitasatosporales > Streptomycetaceae > Streptomyces > Streptomyces sp. NPDC005435. The sequence continues at coordinate 7,978 of NZ_JBEXEQ010000038.1, read as the reverse complement.
CGAGCGCTACCGGCGCTGCGGGAAGGTACGCCGCGGGACCGAGACGTACCGGCGGGTGCTCCGGCCGGAGCACTGGTGTGTCCGGCTGGACGCGGTCGGCGGCGACCGCTCCCGCAACGACGTCTGGTACCGGGTCACGCGTACGGCTTACGGTGACGCCCTGGGCGCACATGATCACGCGCGCCTGGAGTTCACCCCGCGGGGCACCGGCTGCTGACGCGCCCGCGGGTGGGTCTGCCGGGTGGTGTGGCGGGGCGTGCGGCTGTACGAGGCCGTCGAACCCCTCCGGACTCGGCTTCTGTGCCCGGGTGTTGACGGGTTCCGTCTTCAACGCCTCGGTGCCAGGGCTCTGAAGTCCGCCAGGACGACTGGCCGGGCGGCGGTATGTGCCCCGTCTCGCCTTCCTGAGGGGTGGTCAGGGCTGGGGTGCCAGCAGGGTCAGCCGTAGCACCACGCCGGCAGCCGGCACCGCTGGGACGGCGTACCACCACGGGTGTGCCCGCTCGGCCTTGACGGATACCCACGTCAGGAGTGCCATCACGGTGCGGAGGGCCAGACCGAGGCCGGAGACGACGCGGGAGCCGGTCACGGCGTGCTGGTCCCAGGGCCCGTCGGGTTCGACCGTGTAGGCGGTGACGACGACGTAGCCGGTGACCAGCGTGCCCAGTGCCAGGATGACGGCACACACGCCCTTGCCGGCCCAGCCGGAGGAGGGTGAGGACAAGCTCTTACGCGGTCTGGTCGCCGGTTCCGGCTCCGGACGTCCACCGCTAGATCATCGAACCCAGCATCGCCTGGCTCTACGCAGCCGCAGCCGCAGGGGCCGGCGTCGGGATGGGGGGTCAGCCGGCGGTCATGCCCGCGTCGACGGGCAGGGCATGCCCGGTGACGTGCCGTGACGCCTCGCTCGCGAGGTACAGGAAGGTCTGGGCGACTTCCTGGGGGCTGATCAGCACACCGCTGGGGTGCAGCGCGGCGGCTTCCGGCTCGGTGAACATGCCTGCCTCGATGGCCTGGTCGAGGAGGGCGGTGCGGACGACACCCGGGCACACGGCGTTGATTCGGATGTTGTGCCGGACGTATTCGATGGCCGCCGTGCGGGTCAGTGCGATCACGCCGCCCTTGGCCGCCGAGTAGCCGGCGATGCCCAGCGGGAGGCCGGTCAGTCCGGCGACGGAGGCCATGTTGACGATCGTGCCGCCGCCCTGGGCCAGCATCTGGGGGATTTCGGCCTTCATGGACAGCCAGACGCCTTTGAGGTTCACCGACATCAGCCTGTCCCAGGCCTCTTCGGTGAGTTCGTGCAGCGCGCAGCCGCCCTGTTCCTCGATGCCGGCGTTGTTGACCGCGATGTCCAGCCGGCCGTGGGCGGCCACGGCCGTGCGGACCGCCGTGTCGAGGTCGGACGCCGAGGTGACGTCGGCCCGGACGAACCGTGCCTGTCCACCGTCCTCGGTGATCGCGGCGGCCGTCGCCTTCCCGCCGTCCTCGTCGATGTCGGCGATCACGACCTGGGCGCCCTGCGCGGCGAACAGCCGGGCGATCGCCGCGCCGATGCCCTGCGCCGCACCGGTGATGAGCGCGCTCTTGCCCGTCAGCAACGAATCCGCCATGTGCCCTGACTCCTTTGCCGGCGATGAGGGGCCGCCCCGCACCGCCCCTTCGGGAGGGAAGACGCGGTCGGCGCCCCGGACACGCGAACCCGCCGGCCGGGGGAGTACGTACCCCCGGCCCCCGGCCGCTGACATTCGTGTACGTCAAGTCCGTCCCATGGCAACAGAGTTGGACCATCCACGCAAGCCGCCCGCCAGACGGGAGACGGGAGTACGACGTCCCGGCCCGCCGGCCGCACCGGCCCCGACACCCCCAGCCGCTTCGCCACCGCCCCCAAGGTGACCGCGAAGCCCTCGGCACACATGCCCAACGTGCCCTGGAACTCCGGCCCCTTGTGTCGCCAACTCGGCTGCGGCAGCGCGCCCTCGGCCGAATCGTTCACCGAACTGCGCCCGGCACGAGCTACCCCCAGCCCTAACCGGCAGCCCCTTCAACGAAATCCCCGTCCCGGTGACCGGCACCCTCGGCCGGGTCACTCGGGCGGCCGGCCTCGTGACCGGGACCCCCGTTCCGTCCGGCGGCGGCACCCCGCAGTGCCGCCTCGACCCGCCGGTTGCCGGTCATGCTCGCCGTCACCGCGGTCATGCCCAGGAGGAGTCCGCCGGCGGCGTACAGCGGGGCCCGTACGCCGTAGGCGTCGGCCAGCCAGCCGCCGAGGAAGGCGCCGAACGGCGCGGCGCACATGGCGAGCATGCGTGAGGTGGAAGCGACCCGTCCCATCAGGTGGGCGGGGACGACCGCCTGCCGCAGCGAGGGTCCCAGCACCATGGTCGCGCCCATGCCCGCCCCGCACACGGCGAGCGCGAGGGCGGCGGTGTACGCGTCGGGGGCGGCGGCGAGTCCCAGGATCGCGAGCCCCTCGGTCACGGCGGTGCAGGTCAGCGCCGCGCCCGTGCCGAGCCGCCGGCCGAGGAAGGAGGCGATGCCCGCGCCGAGCAGACCGCCGGCGGCCTCTGCGGTGAGGAGCAGTCCGAAGCCGAACGCGCCTGTGCCGAGCCGCTCGTGCGCGAACAGGGCGAGGACGGTCTCCACGGCGAGGAAGGCGATGTTGCCGACCGCCGGGCGCAGTGCGAGTCCGAGCAGCAGCCGGTCCCGGAAGACGTACGAGGCGCCGGCCCGGGCCTGGCGCAGCAGCGGCTCGCCGGCCTGCGGTACGGGCCGGGGCATGGCGGGCAGCGACCGTACGAGGAGGGCGGAGAGGGCGAACGACACCGCGTCGGCGAGCAGCGGGACCGCCCGCCCGAGTGCGAGCAGGGCGCTGCCCGCGGGCGGTCCCGCGAAGCCGGACGCGGCGGTCTGGGCGCCGCGCAGGCGGGAGTTGGCGCGTTCCAGGAGGGCGGGGTCCCGGTCGAGGAGATCGGGGAGGTAGGCGGTGGCGGCCGTGTCGAAGAAGAGCCCGCCGAGCCCGAGCAGGAACGCGACGGCCGCGAGCAGCGCGATGCTCAGCTCGCCGAGCGCGGCCGCGGCCGCCGCCGTCGCGAGCAGCACCGCGCGTGCCACGTCCGTCACCCACATCGTGCGCCGGCGCTCCCAGCGGTCCACCAGCGCGCCGCCGAGGACCCCGAAGAGCACCCATGGCAGCGTCCCGGCGGCCGTGACGGCGGCGAGCGCCATCGGTTCCCGGGTCAGCGACAGTGCGAGCAGGGGCAGCGCGGCATGCGACACCCCGTCACCGAGCGAGGACACCGTCTGCGCGGACCACAGCCGCCCGAACCCGGCCGTCAACTTCCTCTGATACGCAGTCACTTGACCTCCCCCTCGGCCTGCTCGCCGCGGGCCGGACGGAACAGCGCGAACACGAGCGAGGCGTCCGGCAGCGACGGATCGGACAACTCCCGGTATTCGTCCGCCAGCGCCTCCAGCCGCGCCCCCAGCTCGGCGAACTGGTCCTCGGTGAGCCGCAGATGAGCCATCCGCACGTGCCGCCCGCCGTCCGCCGGCGCGGCCTCCAGGTCTGCCACCGCGTGCCGCATCAGCACATCGGGCCCTCCCTCGCCCGGATCGGGCAGCACGAGCGTCCGCGCGGCCATCGCGTAGTACCGCTCGGTCACTCCCCGCACCTTCCGCGTCCGTACGACCTTCACCAGCCCCGCCCGCTCCAGCAGCCGCACGTGATAGCTGGAACTCCCCTTCGCCAGGCCCACCCGCTCGGCGATCTGGGTGATGGTCGCGGGTTCGAAGCGGAGGACGGCCATGATCCGGTGGCGCGTGAGGCTGGAGACGGCGCGCAGTTGTTCGTCGGTGGTGACGTGGAGTGTCTCGGGGAGTTCGTCGGTAGGCATGCCCCCAATGGTCAACACTTCTTGACCATTGGGCAAGGGGTTTTAATCAGCCAACGGCCGTGGCCTGAAACCGGCCAGCCGGCACTCCGCCAGGACGTGTCCGGCGTACGCGCTCGCCGGCCTCGGATGCGGCCGGCGCCCTCTGACCGGCCGGGACCAGGGAAATCACCGAAAACGCCAGGGGCAGGCGGTACGGTCCCGCAACTGGCGCGCCCCGACCGGGTGTTCCTCGCACCCACCCCACCCGCCCCTGTACGGCTGGCGGTCACCGATGTCACGGGCCGCGCGCGGGTGCCGGATGCCGTACAACGGCGACGGAGGGCCCGCGGGGGCAGGGACTCCCCGGTCAACACCAGCCCCCTGCACACCTCACCGCGCGACCACGCCCTGGGGCTCCCCCCGGCCTCCTGGTGTACGCCCTGGCCGGGGAGACCGCTCTGCGGGGAGTCCTGCGGGGTGCTCGGCCGGGGGTCCTGCGGGGCTGCCGGGTCTGGGGAGCGCGGCGGCCTGTTCCCGGTCCTGCCCGCGTCGTCCGGCGTGTGGACACCGGCCTCGCCCGGAACCCGCGTCGTGAAATCATCAGGTGATGACCGGACAGAGCAGTGACGACGGCCGCGCCTTCCGACGCGAGGCCGAGCGGCTCGTCAACGAGATCGCCCAGGACCTCCGCACGTTGGACGCCGGTGTGGACTGGTTCTCCGGCCTTGCCCCGGCGCGCCGGGAGGAGGTGCTGCGGCAAGTCGCCGAATATGCGATGCAGGCGCACATTACGGCTGCGGACGGCCGCGCGGGGGTGACGCGGTCCGGCGTGAAGCCCACGGCCAACCCCTCGGTGATGATCTGCATGGACCCGCCCCGCTACGGCTTCGCGAGCCTCCCGCCCGCCGAACACGTCAAGGCGTTCCGCGTTCTCGTTTCCGTGTTCGCCGTCGCGGACACCCGTCGCCGCGAGACGTACTGCAAAGGCGCCTGCACACACGCGTGGCACAACCTGCCGGCGGGAACCGGGCAGCCGTAGGCTGGCCCCTGTGCGGCGCCCGGTCAGCTGAACTGGGCTCGCTCGGCCTGGGCCTTGGCGTGAGCGAGGCGGTAGGAATCGGTGCCGGTCTGGATGACGGCGCCGTTGAGGGTGGGCCGGTCGGCGATGGCCACGCAGAGCCGGGGCCGGTGAACGTCTTCGTCCACCCACCGAAACTCTCGTACGAAGCGATCACGACACCGCTCTTGACCCGGCGTTCAGGCGTCGGCGGCCCCGGTCGTCGCACTCGGCCAGCGGCAGATGGGCGAGGAAGACCCGACAGGACAGCTGATCGAGGGCGGCGCCTGCGGCGAGGCCGGTGAACTCCCGCCCCTGACGAGGCCGATGACGTCGGCCACCAGGGAACATCACCGGTGTGCTGGTGGTGCTCCCGGGTGGGGTTCTGGTGTGGCGCCCTGCTCGGTTGACGGTCAGAGTGTGGCGGTGGGTGTGTTGCCGTTCTGGGCTTGCTGGGATCGTTTGGCGATGACCGTGGCGAGGTCCCGGGCCGCGTCCTCGGTGACGGCGTTTTTGTTCTTGTCCGTTGAGTCCATCATCGTCCACAGCAGCGTCGTGCCGACCTGGGTCTGGGTCACGGTGCCGGGTTCGCCGCGGAAGCCGGCGGAACCGAACCGGGCGTCGCGTCTCTCACCGAGCGGGCCGAGACTGAAGTTCTTGGCCCGCTGGCCCGCCCGCTTGCCGTAGTAGCTGTTCCAGAGCACGTCGTACGCCTTGCCGGCGGCCCGCTCGCTGTCGTAGGCGATGATCAGGAAGGTGGCGGTGGCGGCGCTGTCGGCGCGCTGGACGGTGGAGGCACCGTAGAAGCGGGAGTTGTCGCAGCCCGGGTGGTGGTTGATGGGGCAGGCCAGTGAACGGTAGAGCTTGTTCATCTCCACGGCCCTGGGCCGCGCGGTCTCCTTCCAGCCCGTCATCGCCCGCCCGTCCGGCAGCGCCTTTCGCACCTGTTCCTTCGTGAGCGCGACCGCCTTGCCACTCCCGCTGCCACTGTCCGCCCCACCCCCGCAGCCGGCCAGCAACAGCACCACGGCGATCGCCACGAACCACCGATCATTTCTCATGAACATGTCACCACCTCTCGGGCGGCGATCCTACGCGCACCGCTCTTCGGACAACGGTCCCCACTCACGCACCGGGACCGTCGACATGTCCCGCAGCGTGCCCGGCGGGCGTCCCGGCCCGGCCGCCTTCTCCAGCGCCATCCCGCCGTTCACCACCGCCTCCACGGTGCGCCTCCGGGGTCCGTTTCCATGCCGTCTCCACCGGGCCCGGCATCATGACCGAGACCGCACAGCGATTGCCGGGCCACCACCGCTGTCGGCCCCTCCTGTATCCCCCTCAGTCGTATGAGCTGCTTCTCAAAGCTGCCGAGGAAGCGGCGGCCCGCACCCGTTGCCCGGGCGGCATCACCGTCCGCCACCTCCTCTCAGGCCGACGCCTTCTCCTCCTTCTCCCAGCACCGGTAGCTGTCCGGCCATGGCCGCCGGCTTGTGCTCCTGGCGCACCCGCCAGGGATCGTTGTCGTACTCGGGCGGGGTCCCCAGCGCCACGGTGCAGCCGCGGACGGCACTTCTCCGTCCAGGAGGTCAGCGGGCCACCGCAGTCGGCCGCGGCTGGCGGCCTCCGGCCCCGTGCGACGGGTGGTACAGAGCCTGCATGTGAAAGCGCTCGCCCCGGCACCGGCTTCCTCGGGGAACGCCTGCGCCCGGCGAACCCCCTGCCGCCGTCACCCTCACCACCTGGTCGCGGCCGGAACAGCCCGGCAGGGCCGGTACGAGGGCCGTCACGTCATGAGCGGGGTGCATTGCGGGCCGTACCCCTTCGGGCACCGGATCCGCGCCACCCGCCACCCCGGCCTCGAACGCCTCGTACGGGGTCTGTCCGGGGGTGAGGAGCGCACGCTTCTCACCATGCTCGACCTGGCCGTCGCCCTGCGCCGCCACTACCCCGTGCGTTACGGCCCCGTGCGCGACGTTGCGCTCCGGTGGCGCGCGGGCACCCCCTGTCTCGCCCGGGCGGCCATAGGGAGCGGTGATGCCCGAGGGGGGAAACCGTGGTTTCGCGCCCCCGACCCGTAGACCCGGGGGCCTCACCGAAAGGAACCGATGCCCCGCCCCGGTGCGGAGGCCCCTGCGTCTTTGGTCAAGCTGGTCGGGTGGGGGTTCGGGGCGTCTGGAACGATGTGTCCGTGCACGCTGATGATCAGGTTGGCGAGGGTGTCCCCGCGGAGCTCGCGGCGTTCCTGCGGAATGCCGTCGATGGCCGCCCGGTGAAGATCGTTCCATCCGTGTGTGGGTGCGACGGCGGTGTGTTCTTTCTGCTGGTCAACGCGTCCGGAGCGGAACGGGAGTGCTCTGTCTGCGGGAGCCGCGCGTTCCTCGCGGATAGCGAGGAGTGCTGGAACGAGGAGTCCTGGGAGGACGACGAGCCCGGTGGGGATGCCGCCGCCTGATCTGCCGTGGGGCGGTGTCGCCCGCCTGCCGCGCCGGGCTTCGTTGACGATCTCGCGGGAGCCGACCTCAGGGCGGGGGGCCCCGCAAGCAGTGGCCTGCTTGCCGTCCGCTTCCGTCAGTGGATCCCGCTGCTGGGAGCAGGAGTTCTGTGGCGGTGGTGTTGCTGAGTTGTAGGCCGTCTGCGAGTGGGTTTCTGGGTGGCTGGGGTTGGTGGGCTGTGCGCTATGTGTGGGGAGGGCGATAACTCATGGTGATGCCTCGCCCTGCCGGTCCGGAACCGGGGGCTTGTCGATCGTCGGTGGAGTCGGGTGAGGGTGGCAGCGGGTGAGGGTGGCGGTGGGGGTGGGGGGCTTGTCGTGGTGGGTGGTGCTGTCGCGTCATTGTGTGTGGTGGTGGAGGCGGTGTCCGGGCGCTGGTGGTGGTGGGGGTTGTTGGGTGGTCAGGGTGTCTGGGGGCTCTGGGTGTTCTGGGTGTTCTGGGTGTTTTGGGTGTTTTGGTTGTTTTGGTTGTCGGGTAGGGGGAGGCGGGCCCAGACGGATTTGCCGTTGGTGGGGGTCGTGGTCCAGCCCCAGGTGGTGCTGAGGGCTCTGACG
>NZ_JBEXEQ010000037.1:0-34300 GCF_040703155.1 Streptomyces sp. NPDC005435 | reverse complement strand
TTTACTCTTTTATATATTTATATCTATTTTTTTTTGTTTTTATTTGTTTTTATTTTCCTTTCGCCCGTGATTCCCTATGCTGCTGACAGGTGCCGATCGGCACCTGTCAGCAGCTTCGGAAGAACCGGGCCGTAACAAGGGGCTCCCGGTCGTCCGGGTTACGCGGTCTTCGGCAGGTAGACGGACTTCAGCTGGAAGTAGGCGCTCAAGCCTTCGGGACCGAGTTCGCGACCGAGACCGCTGGCCTTGACGCCGCCGAAGGGAGCGCCGAAGTCGAGCTGGTAGCCGTTGACCCCCACGGTGCCGGAATGGATCCGGCGGGCCAGTGCCGTCCCGCGCTCGACGTCGCCCGTCCAGATGCTGCCACCGAGGCCGTACTCGGAGTCGTCGGCCAGGGCGACGGCCTCGTTCTCGTCCCGATAAGGGATGACGACGACGACCGGGCCGAAGATCTCTTCTCGGGCGATGACCATGTCGTTGCGCACGTCGCCGAACACGGTGGGCTCCACGAACCAGCCGCGCTCCAGATGAGCGGGGCGTCTGCCTCCCGTGGTCAGCCTGGCCCCTTCGTCGCGGCCGGCCGCGATGTACCCCTCAATCCGCTCTCGCTGACGAGAGGAGACCACGGGGCCGATCGCGGTCGCCGCAGCGAACGGGTCACCGATCGGCAGGGCCTTGGCCATGTCGGTGACGGCGTCCAGCACCTCCGCGTAGCGGTGCGAGGGAGCGAGGATACGCGTACTGGCGTAGCAGGTCTGGCCGTTGTTGGGGAATGACACCGAGGCCAGGGCCGCCGCAGTCGTGGGAATGTCTGCGTCATCGAGGACGATGGCGGCGGACTTGCCGCCGAGTTCGAGGGTGACCGGCCGCAGCAGCCGTCCGCACACCTCACCGATGGCCCGCCCGACGGGTGTCGAACCGGTGAACGCGACCTTGTCGACCCCGGGATGAGCGACCAGGGCCTCACCGGCTTCCTTGCCGCCCGGTACGACGTTGAGCACACCGGGAGGCAGCCCGGCCGCGTCAGCCGCCTCCGCCATGATGTTGGCGTCCAGGGCCGTCTCCAGCGCGGGCTTCAGCACGACGGTGCACCCGGCGGCCAGTGCGGGCGCGATCTTCATCATGGCGAGAGTCTGTGGGTAGTTCCAGGGCACCATGGCGGCCACCACACCGAGTGGCTCACGCCGTACCAGAGTGCCGCCCTCGCTCAGGCCCGTCCGCACTTCCTCCAGGGGGAACTCGCGGATCAGGTCGGCGTAATAGCGCAGGATCGTGGCTCCCGAGTAGCCGTTGGCCCGTACCGACAGGGAGTGCGGCATGCCGTTCTCCGCGGTCACGGTCTCCGCGAGGAGAGCGGCACGCGCCTCGAGTTCGTCGGCGAACCGTTCCATGGCGTCCGCGCGTTCGGCCGGCGTCAGGGGGGACCAGCAGGCGCCGTCGAAGGCACGACGGGCCGCGGCGACGGCCACGTCGATGTCGGCGGCGTCGGCGAGTGGTGTCCGGCCGTAGACCTCTTCGGTGGAGGCGCAGACGACGGTGTTGACCTCGGCGGATCGGGGGGATACCCACTGGCCGCCGATGAAAAGAGAACTGTAGTTGTGTTTCACGACTGCTCCTGATCGCGTATGGGGATGCCGGCCGACGTCAGGCGGTCCGGGACCCCGCGGCGTGCTGCTGGTAGGCCGTGCCATCGGGGATTCCGGCGTTGACCCGCTCCGTCAGCAGGGCGGTGAACTGCCGCCGGGCCGCCTCAGCGCTCTCTGGTGTGCTGCGCTGCAGCTGCCAGGACTGCGCGCCGGCGGCGGCGAGCACCGGGATCAGCGCGGCGTGTCCGGACGGCGGAATGTGCAGCGCGTCGGCGAACTTGTCACCGAAGGTGCGGCGGACCAGCCCGTTGACCAGGTCCCGCAGTGCGTCACGCTCCATCGGCACCAGTCCCGTCAGCAAGTCCACGTAGCTGTCCAGCAGTGCCTCGCTCAGTGCCCGCGAGTTGTCATCGGGCGGGGTGATGGTCGAGTCCAGCAGGTCCAGCAGAGCCGCGGCGTCGGCGTGGCTGTTGATGCCGCCGTAGAACCTCTCGTCGAGGCCGAGAAGGTAGGCGACGTAGTGCCAATACCGGTACAGGGCCCGCTGCTCCTGCTCGGTGAAGCGGACACCGAGCTTCTCCTTGGCCAGGTAGGGCACGATGGTGAAGTCGAGCCATGTGCGAGCGATATCCACCTGGTTGATGGGCACACCCCACTCCGCGTGGTCCCAGCCGTGCTTCAGCGCGGTGGCCCGCACCCGGGCGTGCAGGAGCCTCACCTGGGCGGTACTCACGTATCCGGGCGCACCCCGCAGCAGACCACCTGGCAGCACCGTCTGCAGGACCCACATCTCGGTCTCCGCCAGCCGCCGCGGCGCCATCTTGTGCAACTGCCCCGTCTGCACCAGCAGTTTGGCGATGCTGGGTGAGGCGTACGTGTGGACGAGCTGTCCGCCGGCAGAAGACAGCAGCTGCCACAGCGGAGGAACCGAACGGTACGTCTCCTCCCCGGCCTCCAGTGCGGCGCGGTCGACCCATTCGGGGACCTGCTCCACCTGGGCCAGGAACGCCTTGATCGCAGGCGTCGCGTCCGGAACGCTGTCGAGTCCTTCCGTGATCCCCTTGTTCAGCTGTGCCCTGGCGTCCTTCCCGAGCTCGTTGATCTCCGCTATCACCGCGTCGGCCAGGGGGTCGCCGACCTGGAGCATGTCCGCCATGAGGTCGGCCTTCGGTCCGTGTTTGTCCCGGGCGGTCTCGAGGTTCACCAGGCGTGCGGGAAGGTTGTGCTGTGTCGTCGACACCATAGCTTTGCCCCTGTTCGGTGACAGATGGGTTACCGAGGGTCCGGTCAGCGGTTATGAAGCGACAGTCGCTCCATTCGCTGGACGATCGGATAGTGACAGCGTATAGCTGGACTGGACGATCGTAAAGCCACGAACTTTACGATCGTCCAGCGATCGACGCCTGGAGTGGCGCTCATCTCCTCCAGCCACCCTGGACACGCGACCGCCTCCGCGCTCGCGTCGCACCCCGGCACCGAGGGCCACAGGCTCGCGGCCGTCGCCGTGGCCGCCGCGCGACCTACAGGCCGAGGTCCTTCGCGATGATCGTTTTCATCACCTCGCTCGTGCCGCCGTAGATCCGCGAGACCCGGGTATCGGCGTACAGGCGGGCGATCGGGTACTCGGTGATGTAGCCGTAGCCGCCGTGCAGCTGCAGGCACTTGTCGATGATCCGGCCCGCGGTCTCGGTGCAGAAGAGCTTTGCCTTGGCGGCGTCGGCGATGGTCAGCTGCCCGGCGTCGTACAGCTCCAGCGCCCGGTCGACCAGGACCTGCGCCGCCTCCAGCTCCGCGGCGCACTCGGCCAGCACGAACTTGGTGTTCTGGAACGAGGCCACCGGCTTGCCGAAGACCGTGCGCTGCTTCACATAGTCGGTCGCGAACCCGACCGCGGCGGCCGCGGCCGCGGTCACACCGATGGCGATGGTCAAGCGCTCGCGCGCCAGGTTGTGCGACAGGTAGGAGAAGCCCTTGCCCTCCTCGCCGAGGAGGTTCTCCACCGGCACCTCGACGTCGGTGAAGGACAGTTCGGCCGTGTCGGAGGTCTTCAGGCCGATCTTCCGCAGCTCGCGGCCCACCTCGAAGCCGGGCGACGCCGACTCCACGCACAGGATCGACAGCCCGGCCCGACGGTCCTCCGGGGTGGCCGGCGAGGTGCGGCACACCACCAGCACCAGGTCGGCCAGTGCCCCGCCGGTGATGAAGGTCTTCGCGCCGTTGAGCACGTAGTGGCTGCCGTCCGAGGACAGTTCCGCGCGGGTCGTCATGCCCGCGAGGTCCGAACCCGTGCCCGGCTCGGTCATCGCGATGGCCGTCATGATGTCGCCGCTCGCGAAACCGGGGAGCCAGCGTCGCCGCTGTTCCTCGTTCGCGTAGCTCATCAGGTACGGGAGGATCAGGTTGGCGTGGACGGAGTAGTCACCGAAGGACACGGCCGCGCGGGACAGTTCCTCCATCACCACGGCCTGGAACTTGTAGCTGGTCTCGCAGGCCCCGCCGAACTCCTCGGGCACCTCGATGCCCAGCACGCCGAGATCGCCGAGCTCGCGGTAGAAGTCGCGCGGTGGGTGGCCGAGCTGCTCCCACTCGTGGAAAACCGGGACGACCTCCTTCTCGATGAAGTCCCGGACGGTCGCCCGGAAGGCCTCGTGGTCCTCGCTGTAGACGGTGCGCAGCACGTCGTCCTCACATTCGTCGGTCGTCGGGGGAGAGCCGGGGGTCGGGCCAGGACGCCGCGACGGACGAGTGCGTCGAGGCCGTCATCGTGGAAGCCGTGGCGAAGCGGCACCGCGCGGGTGTCGGCGCCGATCAGCGGCGCGGCGTCCGGTGTCGCCAGGGGAGTTCGGCCGTAGCGGGGCGCGGGTGCGGGCTGGACCGAGCCGTCGATGCCGGTGGTATAGGTACGCCGGGCCCGGTTGTGCGGATGACCCGGTGCCTCGGTGAGCGACAGCACCGGGGTGACGCAGGCGCCCTGACCGTCGAAGGCATGGGCCCACTCGTCGCGGGTCCGGGTGGCGAACGTGGCCTCCAAGCGCTTGCGCAGGGCAGGCCACGCGCACCTGTCGTGCTGCTTCCCGAAGTCCGGGTCCCCGGCGAGTCCGAGGACCCGCAGCAGCGCGGCGTAGAACGGGGGCTCGATCGCGCCGACGGCGACGTGCCCGGTGAAGTCCGTCAGAACCGCATCGGACATCAGGGCTCCAAGTTTCAAAGAATTCGAACGATCGTTAAGTTACGATGCGGTGTGCCGCTCTGTCCAGAACGTTGGCGCCACTGGAGCTCGACGGGCCGGAACTTGTCGAGTGCTCGGACGGCATCAGGGAGTCCGCCGTGCCCCATCTCGCCGAAGAGCTTGCCGGCTGGGCCCCCGGGTTCGAGCCTGGAACTGCCGACCTGGCACTGGTTGAACGCCGGCTGAAGGACACGCTCTCCGTCGCGCTGGCCGCGCGTTCGCACCCGATGGCCACCCTGGCCGCGGGTTTGCCCGACGCCGCCCGGTGGGCGGCCGTCGGCCACGTCCTGGACTTCGACGACCTGCACCTTCCCTCCACAACGCACATCAGCGTCGTCTGCGCCCCCGTCGTCCTCGCCACCGGCGGCGATGCCCGGGCGTATCTGGCGGCAGCAGGCGTCATGGCCCGGCTGGGCACGGCGCTCGGCTGGAACCACTACGCGGCGGGCTGGCACGCCACCTGTACCGCCGGCGCCCCCGCCGCCATCGGGGCCGGGCCGGCGCTCGGGCTGGATGGGGACGGCCTCACCCGAGCCCTGTGTCTGGCCCTCCCGGCAGGGGGAGGCCTCCAGTGGGCCTTCGGCACCGACACCAAATCCCTGACGGCTTTGGCGGCACTGCTGCGCGAGCCCGGCCCGGAAGCCGTCCCCGGCGGGCTCGCGGTGAAGATCTTCCCCTGCTGCTACGCCATGCGGCGGCCCATCGGCGCCGTGCGGCGACTGCTCACCGAGGGTGCGCCCGATCCGGAGGGCATCGCGTCCGTCACGGTCCACACGCCCGAGGCCGCAGTCCACCCACTGATCCACCACGAGCCGACCACCGTGCTCCAGGGCAAGTTCAGCCTGGAGTACGCCGCCGCACTGCTCGACGGGCACCCCGGATTCGCGTCCTTCACCGACGACAACGTCCGGCGCGCGCAGGCCCAGCGCCTGACGCGACTCGTCCGGACCGAGACCCACGCGGGCGGCAGCGGCCTGCTCGTCGGCGAGACGACGGTCACCGTCGCACCGGCCGACGGGACCGAGCGGCGGGCGGCCCTCGCGGTTCCCCCCGGAGCACCGGAACTGCCGCCCACGGGAGACGAGTTCGCCGCCAAGCTGGCTGACTGTGGCGCCGACGTGCCCGCGCTGCTCGACGGAATCGACTGGCCCGGCGCCGCCGCCCTACTGCGCGAGACCCTGCCCGGTTGCCGGTCCGACGACCGGCTCAAAGGGGCCCCGAGACGGGGCGAAGCCCTGTCGACCGGGGCAGGACGGCCAGCGAAGACCACTTGAGGTCACCCTTGGGGGAGAGGTACGCGACAAAGGGTGGTGGAGCCGTCGTCGCCGACGCCGACCGCAGGGCCCTGATCCGTATCCCGATCCGGCGGGACGGCAGCGCGGGCGCGCCCACCGTTGGCGCAGTCGTCGCAGCTGATCGGCGCCGACGGCCTCGCCCTGGACGCTCGTGGCGGCATCCACATCGTCAACTTCTCGCTGTACTCGAAAAGTCCCCACGCCGAGCGTGGTGGCTCTCAGGACGGACGTTCCCGGACTGCCGCTGCTGTAAGGCGCGGGCCGGCCTTTGGCTGGTTCGGAGGAGGACCTGCTCGGTGGCCGCTCCACGCTTCCGCGACCTGGAAGACCTCTGGACGCGCTCCGCGGGGCGGGGTCCTGATCACGAACCGGCTGGCGGCCGTGAAGATCCACGTCACCGCGCCCAAGCTTCAAGCGGACGGCCGGCCTTGGCCAGAAAGACGCCTCAGGGGGCGAGGAGGGCGTCTTCCCACGGCGCAGAGGGCGCGAGGTCGCGCCGTGCGGGCAGGTCCTGCGCGCGGCCACGTGGAACATCGGCGCCTCGCCTCAGCCCGATGACCGGAGGCTCGTACGGTGCGCGACACACCGGTGAACGGTCCGGAACGGCTCCGCACAACGATGCGAGAGGCGGAGAACGAGGCGGGCGCGGTTTCCCTGGAGGCCGCGCCCGTAAGCGTGCTCGGCGTGGCCCGTTCCGGCGGTGGACGGCATGGGTGGCCGCTCTGGCCTGCCGGCGCCCGCGTGTCCTGAGTCACTTGAACGGCCCTTGCGTCGTGCGTGTTCACGGGCGACGATGGCTCTCGCATATTTTCAGACTGATCGAGTCTGAAAATGAGAACCGTCGATGGAGTACGGATGAGCACGATCGAGAGCATGGCGGGCGAAGCCCCGGCCCTCGTCGAACGCAGAGGGCACACCCTGGTGATCACGCTGAACCGGCCGGGTGCCATGAACGCCGTGAACGCCGAGCTCAGCGCCGCCGTCGGCGCCGCCCTGGAGGAGGCGGAGCGGGATCCGGAGGTGCGGGCCGTGGTGCTGACCGGCGCCGGGGGCCGGGCGTTCTGCGCGGGCGCGGACCTCAAGGCGCTGGCCCGCGGTGAGTCCGTCGCGGCTCCGGGACATGAGGAATGGGGCTTCCTCGGCTACGTCCGGCACGCGGTCGGCAAGCCGACCATCGCGGCCGTCAACGGCTTCGCCCTGGGCGGGGGCACCGAGGTGGTGCTCGCCAGCGACCTGGCCGTCGCCGCCGACACGGCGGTCTTCGGGCTGCCGGAGGTGTCCCGAGGGATCTTCGCCGCCGCGGGCGGGGTCTTCCGGCTCCCCGAGCAGCTGCCGCGCAAGATCGCCATGGAGATCATGCTGACCGGGGAGCCCGTCGACGCGGCCCGGGCTCTGCAGCTCGGCCTCGTCAACCGGGTCGTACCGGCTGACGACGTGCTCGCCGCCGCGCTCGCCCTGGCGGAACGGATCTCGGCGAACGCACCCCTCGCGGTCCAGGCGAGCAAGCGCGTGGCCCTCGGCATCCACGAGGGCCGCGTCCCAGGCGAGGCGGACCGGTGGGAGCACAACGACCGGGAGATCCGCGCACTGCTCGCCACCGACGACGCCGCCGAGGGAACCCGTGCCTTCGGCGAGAAGCGGAGGCCGCAGTGGCAGGCACGCTGACCCCACGCCCCGCCCGACGCCCCGTGATCGCCGGACTCGGCATCACCGAGATGGGCAAGGTCTACGGGCGCGGCGCGGAGGACTTCGCCGCCGACGCCGTCCGCCGGGCTGTCGCCGACGCGGGACTGGAGCTGTCCGACATCGACGGGCTGCTCACGAACACCGGCCTGGCCGGCGGCGTCGGCCTGGGCCTTCAGCGCCGGCTCCAGCTGCGCGACCTGAGCGTGCTGTCCGAGGTCCAGTCCTACGGGGCTTCCGCGGGCGCCATGGTCAGTTACGCCGCAATGGCCGTCCAGGCCGGCATGGCCGAGACCGTGGTGTGCGTGTTCGCCGACGCGCCACTGCGCGAGGGCCGTTCCAGCTCGGCCGCCTACAGCCGTCCCAGAGAGGCGGCCGGGTTCGACGGTCTGCGCCTTCACGCCGGCCTGACCAGCGTCAACGCCCTGTACGCGCTGGCCGCGCAGCGGCACATGGCCACGTACGGCACCACCTCCGAGCAACTCGGTGCGATCGCCGTCGTCCAGCGGGCCTGGGCCGCCGGCAACCCGTTGGCGCAGATGCGGGCTCCGATCACCCTCGCCGACCACCAGGCCTCCCGCTGGATCGCCGAACCACTTCGCCTCCTGGACTGCTGCCTCGTCAGCAACGGCGGCGTGGCCGTCCTGGTCACCTCCGCCGAACGTGCCGCCCATCTGCCGCAGCCGCCGGTCCATGTTCTCGGCTGGGCCCAGAGCCACCCCGGCTACCCCGACGCGAGTGACAGCACCTTCGGTCTGGAGAGCGGGGCGGCCCGCTCCGGCCCGGCCGCCCTGAAGATGGCCCAGGTCGGACTGTCGGACGTCACCGTGGCCGAGCTGTACGACTGCTACACGTTCACCGCACTGCTCACGCTGGAGGACTACGGGTTCTGCGCCAAGGGCGAGGGCGGACCGTTCGCGGCGAGCGGCGCGCTCGGGCCCGGCGGCTCACTGGCCGTCAACACGGGTGGCGGACAGCTGTCCTCGTACTACATGTGGGGTATGACCCCGCTGTCCGAGGCGGTCATCCAGGCACGCGGACACGGCGGCGAGCGCCAAGCCCCCCGTAACGACGTGATCCTCGTCAGCGGCAACGGCGGCATCCTCGACCACCACTCCACGCTCGTCCTCAGTCCGCACGCGCAGGGCTGACCGGCCCTCCCGCACCTGACCCACGGAGCATCTGTGACCACCGTGACCCTTGTCCGCGACACGGCCTCGGACGAGTTCTTCGAAGGCACCGCACGCGGCGAGCTGCCGCTCAGGCGCTGCGCCGACTGCGGCACCTGGAGCGCGCCGCGTACCCGGTCCTGCCCGTCCTGCCGTTCCGGTCGCCTCGCCTGGGAGCCCGTGCGGGGTACCGGGAAGCTCGTCAGCTGGACGGTCGTCCATGGGCGTCCCGTCGACGGTGGGCCCGCCCCGCGCACCGTCGCCGGGCTCGTCGAACTCGACGAAGGTCCCTGGCTGCACGCCCGCATCGACGGGACGGACCCGGGCCACCTGCGCGCCGGACTGCCCCTCGCCGTGGCGTTCGACCGGTCGCACGGCGGCGATGCCGCTCCGGTCTTCCGCCCCGTCGACTGATCCCGCCCGACACCCGCACGTCTCTTTGGGAGATCCCCATGTCCGACACTTCCTCCCGCCCCGCCGTCCCGCACCGTCCGCTCGACGGCTACCGGGTGCTGGACTTCACCCAGAACGTGGCCGGTCCGCTGGCCGGCCAGGTGCTGGCCGACCTCGGCGCCGAAGTGATCAAGGTCGAGGCGCCCGGTGGCGAGGCCGCTCGGCGCATCACCTCCACCCAGCCCGGCCTGGAGCATCTGGCGCCGTACTTCCTCCCCCTCAACCGAGGCAAGAAGTCGGTGGCGGTCGACCTCCGCACGGACCGAGGCAGGGCGCAGGTGCTCGCCCTCGCCGACACCGCCGACGTCATCCTGGAGGCCTTCCGTCCCGGTGTCATGGAGCGTCTCGGGCTGGGCGCACCGGCCGTCCAGGAACGCAACCCCCGCTGTGTGTACGCCTCCCTGTCCGCGTTCTCCGGAGAGGGAGAGCAAGGCCGGCGGCCCGGCATCGACATGCTGGCCCAGGCCGAGTCGGGCCTGCTGACCGGACTGCGCAACGCCGAGGGCGCGCCCACGGTGATCCGCTCCACCATCGTCGACGCCGCCAGCGGGCACGTCCTGGCCCAGGCGGTGCTGGCCGCGTTGCTGGGCCGCGAGCGGTACGGCCGGGCGGACGTGATCAAGGTTGCTCTGTACGACGTGGCGTGCAGCCTGCAGGCCAACAGCCTCACTCTCCAGCTCAACGCCGACGGCGTTCCGGACGCGGGGGCTCCCGCCGACGGCCGCAGCCCGTACGCCACCGCTCCCTCCGGTGTCTACCGGGCCGGCGACGGCCAGTTCATCGTGGTCGCCGCCTACGTGCCCAAGCACTGGAAGCTGCTCACCGAATTGCTGGAGCGGCCCGAACTCGCCGAGGACCCGCGGTTCGCCGACCAGGCGGTGCGCTCCCGGTACAACGCCGAACTCACCGCCGTACTCAACGCGGCGTTCGCCCAGCGCGGCGCGGACGAGTGGGTCGAGATGTTCCGCACGGCGGGGTTGATGGCCAGCAGGGTGCACACCTGGAGCGAGACGGCCCGTTCCGAGGCCTTCGCCGAGGGCCGGCTCGCGGTCACGGTCACGGACGGGGGACGGACCGAGACCGTCGTGCGGACGCCGGCCCGGTATGCCGGGTTCTCTCCCGCGGCCGACCGCCCGACTCCGCGCCTCGGCGAGCACAACGACCAGCTCCTCCGGCAGACCGCCGCGACGGCGTGACGTACCGGCCACCGGTTCCCCCGCCCTGATCATCATGTCCACACCACAGAACGAGACCAGACGATGACGACCACATCCGACGCCGTGCGGCCCCCCGGCCGACTGGTCGGCTTCGAGGCGGCCCGGTCCCGGCACGGCGGGCGCGCCGACCACATGGCCGCGATGCTCCAAGAAGGCGATCCACTCGCCGACGCGGTCATAGCCGAACTGGACGTCCTCGGTGTCGAGGGCCGACGAGCCCTGAGCCAGGGACTCGCCGGCGGCCTGGCGAGCCTCGACAGCCCCCCGCCCGCCGTCGCGGCTCTGTTGCGCCGGCTCGAAGCCGTCCCCGGCTGGGTGGACAAGGAGATGCTCACCGAGGGCGACCGGGTCTCGCTTCTGGTGCCGCCTCGCTGGACCACGCTGGCGTTCGCCGGCGGCTCACTGTCGCACACCTACAGCTCGCCCGGCATCGCCCGACTGCTCGTGCACACCGGCCAGTTGGAGAAGATGGCGCCGCGTCGGCTGGTGGAGACCGCCGTATGGAAGGCGAACGTCATCCTGCCCGGCGGACTGGTGTGCGGCGCGCCGGGCTACGTCCAGACGGCCCAGGTACGACTGCTGCATGCCCGGGTCAGGGCCTCCGCTCTCCGGCACGGCTGGGATACGGCGCGCTGGGGTGTGCCGATCAACCAGACCGATGTCGCCCGCACCTGGCTGGACTTCACGCTCGTCCCCTTCGGATTCCTTGCGGCGGCGGGCTTCGTGCTCGACGAGGAGGAGCAGCGCAGCCTGTACCGGTACTGGCACTACGTCGGCCACCTCCTGGGGCTGGACGAGAGCTTCTTCCTCCCGGTCGGCGACCACGCCGATGCCGCCGCCCTGCTGAAGCTGGTCGACTCCACCGTCGAACCCCCGGACGACAACAGCCGTGCCCTCACAGCGGCTCTCTTCGACGCCACGGCCGCCGCCCTGGCCAAGGCACCCGGCTCCACGCTGACCGAGACCGGCGCCTGCGACCTGCTGGACGCCCTGGCCCGGAGCCACCACGGCGACGAGAGGGCCGACGCCCTGGGCATACCCCGCTCGCCCGTCACCGATGTCCTGCCCTTCCTGGCCGCCGCCAACGCGCAAGCCCGCCGTTACCAGACCCTTCCCGAGGCCGCCGCCCAGGAACGCGCGGCGAACATCCGGCAGTTCCGCGCCCTGGCCGGCAGCCTTCCGGACCACACCGCCTACCAGAAGCACGCGACGCCGCCCTCGTCCGACCAGACGAACACCCCCTGGAGACAGCCGTGAAGCACGTCCACACCGCGCTGCTCACCGGGGGCGAACGGGTGCGGCCCGCCTCCGCCGCCGACAACGTGGCGATCGGTGCGGCCCTGACCGCCCGCTCCGACGCCCTGGCTCCGCTGGTCTCCAGCGAGGACGGGATGCCGATCACCAAGCAACGGCCAGACCTGCTACGCCAGCACCCGTGTTCTGGCTCCCGCCGCCCTGTACACCGAGGCGTTCGAGGCCATCACCACTATGGCTGCGTCGCTGACCTGGGGGCCCGCTCGATCCGGCGACGGGCGTTGGTCCGGTCGTGTCGGCCCGGCAGCGCGAAAGCATCGAGGGCCACATCGCGGGCGCGCCGCCGGGGCGCGGGTGACCACCGGCGGTGGCCGACCGGAGCACCTCACTCGCGGCCGGTACGTCGAACCCACGGTCTTCGGTGACGTGCGCAACGACATGAGCATCGCGCAGGAGGAGATCTTCGGGCACGTCGTGGTGCTTGTCCCCTACCGCGACGAGGAGGAGGCCGTCGCTCTGGCCAATGCCTCGCCGTTCGGCGGCCGCAAGGGCAGCGGAGTGGGCCGCGAACTGGGTCCGGAGGGCCTGGCAGCCTACTTCCGGCTGAAGTCGGTCCACCAGGCTGTCTGACTCCGCGTCCGTCTCCTGCCGTGTCGGCGTGACGCCACCCTGTCTTGATTTTTTCTTGATCTTTATTTGGCGATCGCTGGAATCGTGGGGCACCGGTAGGAGGCTCGGCGGTCGTGCCGGCGGGAGGAGAGCGCATGGCCGCGGCGAAGGCACTCGGCGAGTCTTCTCCGGGTGCGGTTCAGGCGTCAGCGGCGAGAACCAGAACGGCGGACTGGCGTGCGTTCGAGCCACTGGAGCTGTCGCCGACGCTCGCGGGGGCGCTCGACACCTTCCGTGAGCACGGTTGTCACGGCGTATCGGTGCGCGACATCGCTCGCCGCGCTGTTGGAACGCGCCATCGGCGAAGCGCTCGCCCGGGCCCGCCCGGCCAATGCCGGGGCGGAGGGGCGCGTCCTGGAGCGGTTCGCGAAATCCCCCAAGAGGGAGTCGCCCGGGGCCTGTTCGAGGCGGACCACGCACCGGACACCGCGGCGGGATGAGCGGCGATGAACGGGCACTCAGGCGCTTGCCGCTGGGGACCCGCGCACACCGGTCAGGATCGTGTCGACCAGTTCGTCCAGATAGGCGTCGGCGCGGGCGTGCGCTTTCTCCCGCATTCCCACGGGCGTGACGGTGGCGTGCATCATGGTGGCGCCGAAGACCAAGTCCATGAGCACGGTCGGACTCGTCCCCGGTGGCAGTTCGCCGCGTGCCACCGCGCTGTGTACCAGCTGTCGGGCGGCGAGCACGGTAGGACTTCCCTCGCGATGGCGGAAGCCGAAGATTTCGGGGTGCACGGAAGTATCGATGATGCGGCGCATGAACGCGAGGCCTGTGTCGCTCCAGAACATCTGAAGCATCTGATGGGCGAGGCGCCGTAGATCGGCCCGCAGGTCGCCGGTGTCGATGTGGGTGTCGAGCACGATGCGCGCGTCAAGAGCCTCCACCAGCAGCGCCTCCTTGTTGGGCCAGCGCTGGTACAGCGACGCCTTGCCGACCCGCGCTCGGCTGGCGATCGCCCCCATGGTGAAGGCCTTCAGGCCGCCATGCCCGTAGATCTCCACGGCCGCGTCGTACACCCGGTCCTCGAACTCGGGGTCACGTGGGCGCCCTCGTGGCGCTCCCGTGCCGGATGCGGTCGTCATCCCTCGCAGCTCCTCTTCCTGTCCCGCCCTGCTGTCGCGCAAAGCGCGACTGACACCATGCAGGCCATGATGACATTCCACAGGTGTGTGATCACGACCTGCGTCCGGGGCCGGACCGACCGGACTCGTGCCGAGAGCCGAGAGAGGGCGGCGACCGACTGGTGGAAGACGTCACTGAGCTTCTGCGAGAGGGCCACCGATCGGGTGCGGTCCGTGAAGCGCGACGAGCGAGGCCCCCGGGCAGTTGATCGAGATGTCTGACGTCTCCATCACGCTGCTCAGGGGCCTCGTCCGTCAACTGTCCTGCCGCACTCGATCTGCCACATGCGCGCGGTCTGAACTCACACGGCGGGCCGGCGCGTTCGGCCGAAGTACATCAGCTCCCACAGGGCTTCCTGAGTGACGGCGTCGATCTGGGCGCCGTCATGTTCGTGAATGATCTCCAGCTCGCCGAGGAAACGGTGGTACGCGCCGTCGAACCCGGCGGCCTGAGCGACCTCCCGACGGGCGGGTGTCATCAGGTCCAGCATCGAGTCGACAACGATGGTCTTGTCCCGGGCGAAGGTCACCGTGTACTGCTCGGCTCCCTCGGTGGAGGTGTAGCGGCTGACGTCTGCGACCGGTTTGCCGCTCTTGGGGTCGGCCGCTACCTGGTCGGTCGAGAAGGCGACCGTGGAGCGGACGTTGTGAGCGACGATCTCCTCGCCCTTGGCGAGCATGAAGTACGTCGTCGGCGCGAAACCGTACTCCTCCTCGGCTGTGATGTACGCGGTGATCACGCTGTAGTCCCCGGCCTCGCCGCGGCCCCAGTACCAGTCGTGCATGAGGGATGCCATGGGCGCGTCGCCCCAGTTGTGGTCGTGGTAGCCGTTGCCACCGCTGACGATGTGCCGCTCGCCGTCGACCGAGTACGAGCCGGTGACGCGTCCCTTCGGCACGGCCGGCAGCCAGGCGAACAGGCGGCGCTCCTCGCCCTCGCCGAAGTAGAGATGACCCGAGCCCGGCCGCCAGGCCGGTACCTCGCCCTCCAGCGTCAGGTCCACGGCCAGCTCGCCGACCTCGGCCTTGATCCTGTAGTTGCGCAGGTCGCCCTCGAAGACGGCGTCTCCGATACGGACATCGCAGCGGTCCTTGGCCGCGTGGAACTCCTCGGGCGCGAGCGTGACCTGGCGCATGAATGCCCGCCCGTCGGGCAACTCCAGGTTGATCTCGAGCATCGGCGTCAGGGGAAGCTCGGGGGTGGTGTAGTGCTTCGTGAAGAAGACCACGACGACCTTCGCCCCGTCGTCGAGGTGCGCGTCGAAGTACCACCACTCGTAGGAGCCGGGCTCGCCCTCGGTGCGCAGTCCGTCCTCGAACTGCGCTATGTCGCGGGGCTTGATTCCCAGACGCGCGTAGTCTTCGGGCGCGTTGGCCTCGTACACGGGCTTGACAGCCATGGCAGATCCTCTGTGCGTGCTGGATTTGTACAATCCACACTCTGCGCCGGGATCCCAGCCCCGGACATCAGGTATTTCACGAACATGCGGACGTATTTCCTGTGGAATCCACGAAACGCGGTATGCAAGGCTCTCCCTGTGGAGAAGGAGCCGAGGCGCCGCATCGCCGCGCTGTGCGAACAGGTCGCCGCGGAGCAGATGCCGCTGTTGGTGGAGAGCATCCTGCGCACGCTTTGGCAGGCGCACCCGGATCCCGCCGTCGCCCCCGAAGAACTGCAGCGGCAGTGGGTACGACGCCTGGTACGCGACGTACTCGAGGGCATCGCGGAACGGCGGCCTCCCGACGCCGTACAAGTGGCCGCGGCACGAGAACTCGGCGCGGCACAGGCCAGGGCCGGCACGCCGCTGCCGCTTCTGTTCGACGTCTGTCACCTCGCGCACCAAGAAACCTGGGAGGCCCTGCTGCGCCAGGTGGCCACCGACGACCCGGAGCTGGCCGCCCCACTCGCTCACGAAGCGGGGCTGCTGTGGGTGTGGGTACGAGCCATCAGCGGCGCGATCTCCGACGCGCACAGCGAGCAGAGCAGCCGGGAGCGGGCGACGCGGATTGCCCTGGGGCACCGCTTCCTCGACACCCTTGCTTCGGGTGAACCCGACACCGAGGCCACGTCGGCTCTCGCCCGCGCCCTCGGCTTCCAGCCGGACGGCGCCTTCCAGGCGTACTGCATGCCGGCTGACGACTGGCCCGACGACGAGGTCGAGTGCCTTCAGCGCAGACTGACCACAGTGCCGGGGACCGCCCACTGCGTCACTCGGGGCGCCTCCGTCGTCGTCCTCACTCAGCGTGCCTCCACCGATCGAGTGCTGGAGATCATCCGGGCTGCGGGGAGACAGTCGCCGGTGACTGCGGGCGTGGGGCTCGCTCGCGCGGGTACAGCCGGGGCAAGCGACAGCATCCGCGACGCGGCGGCCGCGCTGAGCATGGCCGGGCCCCAAGGCGGCACCGTCAAGTTCGCCGATGACTGGATCGCGATCACTCTCGGCCCCCAGGCCCACCGACTCGTACCCCTGTTCTCCCGTGCCGTCGACGCGGCCCGCACCGCTCCGCATCTGGCCGAAGCGGTACGCGCCTACGCCGACAACGGTCTTTCGATCGCCGCCGCCGGACGTGCGCTGGGCCTTCACCCCAACTCGGTCGCCTACCGCCTCGACCGCTGGCACGAGGCTTCGGGCTGGAATCCACGCACCGGCGAGGGGCTCGTCTCCACCCTGGTCACCCTCCGTCTGCTCAGGGCCGAAGCCGTCGAGAGCTGACAGGGGATGGAGCGCTGAGGTCAGGCCAGTGACGAATCAGCGCGCTCGTCCGACCGGAGATGGCCGGGGGCGCAAGTGGCGTGACAGCGGCTCCAGGATCTCGGGCCGCGGCATGGCGCGATCGGTGCGTCGGCCGTTGCGACATAGGCATGCCCAGCCCGCCCGGCGGGGTTCGCGGACGATGCCGCAAGGCCGGAGCTGACACTTTTCGCTAGGGTTGTCAGCATGCCTGAACTCGACCACGCCCGGCGCGACCGGGTCCTCGCCGCATTTGTGGCCTGCTTCGCCCGCTACGGCTACCGGCGCACGTCCATGGATACGCTGGCCCGGACCGTCGACATGTCGCGTCCCGCGCTCTACCAGTACTTCCGCAACAAGGACGAGGTCTTCCGCGCCGCGGTGGAGTGGACCCTGAACCGTGCGGCGGAACACGCCGAACTCCAGGCGCACTCCACCACCCCCATCGAGAAGCGGCTGCAGTCTGTCCTCGACGCCGTCCTCGACCTCTACGCGGGCAGTCCGAGGACGGGAGAGCACTTCCACGAACTGCTCGGCGAGGTCTACTCCCGTACGCCCGATCTGTGGACCGCCTACGAGGTGAGGGTGCTGGCCGCCCTGCAAGCCGTACTTGATTCAGGCACCACGGGTCAGACCCTCGTGCCGACCGAGGATGTGGCCGTCGTCCTGCTCTACGGGGCGAAGGGCATCGGGATCGAGGCGAGGTCTGCGCAGACACGCGCCAAGCATGTGCATCAGTTGGCCGCTCTCGTGCTCCATGGACTGCATGCCGGGTCATGACATGGCCTGATTCGCACCACCTCAGGCTTGTCGTGCTGACATTTTGTGTCTATAGTGTCAGTGTGGTTGTCGGCAACGGCTTGGAAGCGGCGACCCCGAAGACAGACAAGGAGTGGACATGAACATCGACATGGCACGCACCCGTTTCTCCGAACTCCGTTCGCAGGGAGGCAAGGCCACTTCCGAGGAACTCGACGAGATCTGGGCTGCTCTGGAAACCGTGCGCCCGGAGGAGATCCTCGGAGAGTGGAAGGGGGATGAATTCGACAACGGTCATCCGCTGTGCGGTCAGTTGGCCGCAGCCGGCTGGTACGGCAAGACCTTCTCCGCGGTCAAGGACGCAAAGCCCCTGATCATGCGAGACGAGAGTGGCGAGCTCTACTCCAACACCGAGCTCGGTAACGGCGAGGCCAGTCTGTGGATGGTCGAGTTCCGCGGCGAGGTGACCGCCACCATGGTCTACGACGGTCGCCCTGTTTTCGACCACTTCAAGCGGGTGGACGAGAACACGCTTATGGGGATCATGAACGGCAAGACGCTGCCCGGCGAGATCTTCGCTTTCCCGGAGGACGGCCCCATGTACTACTTCCTCCTTGAGCGGGCCTGAGCCACCGGTCCATCGCGGAGCAAGGTGATGCGTATCCAAGCGGCTCTCATCGAGACGCCCGGTGGCCCCTTCGTCATCCGGGACGTCGAGCCGCGAAGGCCCCCTCGTCGGTGAGGTCCGGGTACGGATCACCGCCGCCGGGCTGTGCCACACGGATCTGTCCGCACGTGCGGCCTGGCCCGCGCAGCTGAGTCCCATGGTTTTCGGACACGAGGAGACCGGGACTGTCGAGGCCGTCGGGGCGGGGGTGACCAGTGTCGCTCCGAGCGACACTGGTCTGCCGCACATGCAACAGCCGCGGCGCCCGCGGTAGGGGGCAGCCGGCATGCTGTGCCGCCTGCCACCCCCTGAACTCCTCCGGCACGAGCGTCGATGGCACGGCACCCCTCTCGCGTGAGGGCTCGCCGGTATGCGGGGCGCTCTTCGGACAGTCGAGCTCTGCGACGTATGCCATCACGCACGAGTGCGATACCGCCCGGGTCCCGACGGACTTGTCAGCCGCTGTCGCTGCCCCGTCGGGCTGCGGTGTGCAGACCGACGCCGGGGCGGGAGGTGCGGGTCTCGGCGCGGTCATGGCTGCTGTCGCCACGCGCTGCGACCAGGTGCTCGCGATCGGCCCTGTGGCCTCCCGGCGCGCGCCGGCGGAGGAACTCGACGCGAAGGCCGCGCTGGACCCGACCTCGACCGAGGACGGAGCAGCGGAGATCCGTGACCTCATGGGCGGCGGAGCCCACCATGACTGGACGCCGAGCGGCGAGTTCATGCTGTTCCGGCAGTCCGACAACCGACGGCATCCGCAACCTCCCGGGGAACGACGACACGGCACGCCACCACTCCCACCGAATCACCCGCACTATGCCGGCCCGGCTGGCCGGCCGGATCTCGTCTACGATCTGCGCGCCTTCCGCGTAGGCGCCAAGCGCTGCATCGAGCCAGACGAGCATGAGCCGGTCGCGGTCGTTGGCCAGAGAGTCACGGGTCTGGACCGCCGTCCAGGCGGCCCACGCAGCGGCGGACAGGTCCCCGCCCGCAGGAACGCTTCCGCCGATCCGGGGCAGCGACTGATCGGCGCGCAGCACTGCGGCGAGCGAGGCGGCGTCCGCCGGCTCCCCGGCGACCCCGTCCAGGCCGACCAGGTCGGCCAACCGCACCAGCGGGTCTCGATGGCCTCGCCGGGGTCAGCGGCAGCCAGCCCCGGGTTGCAGTCGTGCGCCAGGTGGACGTGGGTGGTTTTGCGAGGCAGTACCCGAGGATCTCCTCCTTCGCGCTCGCGAGAAACACCGTGAGAACTGGCAGGCGTACCAGGGCGTACGAGCCGACTGGGCTTCTCGGGCCGGCGCCAGGGCAGACATCTTCGAGCTGCCGACAGATCAAGAGCAGACCGCTCGGCAGCAGGTGAGCGGATTCGTGCCGGTTCTCGGGAACACCCTCGATCTGGTCATCGGAGGTGTGATCGATAGGCACTGCGCGGCGCGGGCGCCGGTGCCTGGAAGCATCGCCCCCGCCACCTTCAGATCGCCGCACGACGCTCACCTCGTACCAGTAGGGGACACCACCCGTACAAGAGCTACCGGCCGAAGGCGAAGTCTTGGACGGAACCGTGCCACGGCGGGGTGGGCATACCGTCCGGGTCCAAGCCGTCCGGCCGAAGCTTGCTCAACAGAGCGCCAACCCCTCTCGCCGTGGACGGTTTGAGGGGCCGTGGGGGCGAAGGGGGCCTGTTTGCCGTGGACCGGCTTGGCGAGTTCGGTGTACGTGTGTTCTGCCCAGCCGTCGGTGAGGTCGTCGGAGTCGCTCCGGTTGAGGTAGTCGATGGCGGCGGCGGTGAGGAAGGCCCGGGGCAGGTGGAGGCCGACGCCGAGGCGGCGCGCGTCCATCGCCGCTTCCAGCACTGCTCAGCCACCAGCGTCCTCAGTTCCCGGTGGTGCCGCGGCTCGCACGTCGGATTCGGGGCAGAGGGCTCAGAGGAGGGGCGGCCGTTGAGTTCCGGCAAGCGTGTACAGCCGGACGACCGTACTGTCCGCCGTCCTGCCGGAGAGCCCACAGGTGGACAGTACGAGGTGAGCACGAGGGAGTGCAGCGCGGGACGGCACGACTCAACCGAGTGCCTCAACCGCCCAGCTGACGTGGGAACAGCGAGCCGACGCGCCCCTTCGCTCACCCTGCGCGTCCGGTCGCCTGCAGCCCGCGAAGCGGAAAGCCGGGCGGTAACAGGGGTGCCGCCAAGGCAGTTATGTCCGAGAGTTCCGAGCGGTGTCGTGGCAGCGATACCCACAGCCGACGCTGTATTGCACTGAACCGGGCCGCCTCGTCATTCGTGTACGGACGCTGCCGCTCTTCCTCAAGCGTGGCCGCGAGGGTGCCTTGCCGGTTCTGCAGTGCCTGGCCGTTCCGGTCGGTCACCATGACCGTGTGCACCGCAGGGTGGTGGTCGAGGGATGCCGTGAGTGCGGCGAGGGCTCGGTAGCACCGATCGTGCCCGTGGGGGGTGGTGAACCGGGAGGGAAGACCGCGTGCCAGGCCGATGGCGAACCGGTCCGCGGTGCCTTGACGGCTGTCGGCCGCTCGCACCGCCAGGAGCAGCGTCTTGACCCGGTAGCCGACTTCATGGAACCGGGAGACCGCGGCCAGCAGGTCCGTGTCCGCGGCCGGTGCCGCCTCTACGACCACATCGGCCATCCGGTTCCGGAGCCAGTCCACTGCCGCGTTCTGCCACGCTCGATAGTCCGCTCGCAGCAACGCTCCTGCCGTACGCGGATGTTCGGCGAGCAGCCGGGGATAAGCGGGGTGGAACGCGCGGAAATCTTCGCTGGACACCAGGGCTGCGCCTGGACGCATGGCCCGTAGCACCCGGCTGGACGCCGCCGTCTTCCCGGCTCCCGGTTGTCCCAGGACGTAGACCGCTGTCGGGTGGCGTCGGGGCTCGGGGGTGCCGAGATGGAAGGGGACGATCAGGTCTGTGAAGATGCGCTGGTGTTCTGCGGGTGGGAGTCGATGCCCGTCGACGTGCCCGGGAGCGGCCGTATCGGCGCAGGGCCGGCGAAGCAGAGGTGCGGCCCGGCGGAGATGGTGACGGATGTCCTCGGCGACGGTGGTACGGCGGGACGTCCCTGGGGTGTCGCGCGCCATATTCTCGACCCGCGTGGCGGTGTCGCGGAAGCGCCGGGCCTCGGTGACGGTCCACGGTCGTGTTCGCTCGGCCACCACCGTTTCGGCAGCGTGGGGTGGGTGCGCCCAACGTCCCTCGGGAGTCAGCCGGTTCAGGTATCGAACGCCGCCGGAACCGATCACCGTCACCAGGTCCGCCAGCCGCTCGGCCTCGATGGTACGGAGTGCTTCGGGCAGCTCTCGGGCGCAGTGGTCGTGGTTCTGCGACGACACGTAGCGGCCGACCCCGTCGGCGCGCACCTGCCGGAGGTAGCGGTGCACGACGGCCAGACCGCTGAGAGCTTCGGGAACCGCCAGGACCGTCAGTTCGACTCGGTGGCCCGCACGTTGGTAGGCGTCGATCGTGATGCGTGCCTCCGCCGCGTCGGCCAGGGCGGTCTCGATCACGACGTTCAGCCGGCGGCGGCGGGTGTAGTCCTCCACCTCGGCCTGCCAGCGGCGAGTGTCCGGGCGCGTCCGCGCTCCTGCGGTGCGGTCATCGATCGCCAGAAGCGTCTGATAACACGGGTGGGTTCTCTTGTAGTCGTCGCCGCAGACGCGCACGGCATCTCCGTGGGGGGCCAGCGTGCGGTGCACCAGGTCCGCGAACGTGGATTTGCCGACTCCGGGTTGGCCTGCCACCAGGACCGCGACAGGCGAGGTCTGAGCCGCGGCTGTTTGGGCGACAACCGGCAAGATCGTGGTGATGAGCAGATCGCGGTGGCTCTTTTCGGGGAGTACGGCGGGGACGAGCCCGCGCCCACCGTCACCCGGCCGCGTCAACCGAGGTCCCCTGCGGTGGGCGCCACCGTGCGAACCGGGTGCGGCTGCGCGACTCGATCGCCACAGAGGCGTTGGGGGCTGCACGGCGCGATCGCGGAAGTGCGGCAGTCATCCGGCGCCGGGATCCGCCGGGCGGAGTTCGGCGCGCAGCAGCCGGGGTCCGGGACCGGGGCTGCGACCTTGCACGCTCCAGGTGTCGGCGATGTCGAGGGCTTCGAGCACGTCGACCCAGGTGCCCTCGGTGGCGAGAGGGTCGATGGTGCACAGGACGACCGCGCCTCGGTTGCCTTCCTGGATCTGGGGGGTGCCACCCGTGAGGTCCGCGAGCCGGGCGGCGAGTGCCGCAGCACGCCCTGCCAGGGCCGCATCCACTCCTCCCCCTCACATTGATTACTGCCCGTATCGCTAATCGATTAGCGTGCCGTTAACCGATTAGCGTGTCAAGAAGTTGCAAGGAGTAGCGAGTTCCTCTCCGGGAGTAGGCAGTGCCCACTGCGGACTATCAGCGCATCGCCGAAGATCTGCGCAGGCGGCTAGCGGAAGGAGAATGGTCCCCGGGTGAGCAATTGCCGTCGCGGGCCGAGTTGGCTCGCGAGTACCAGACCAGTCCGGCCGCGATCCAGCGGGGCCAGGAACTGCTGATCGACACGGGCATGCTGGAGGGGCGCAAGAGCGTGGGCGTCTTCGTCCGCGCCCCGCAGTCGCGCATCGCGCTGCCCGTGCTGCTGTCGATTCCGGATGCGATCCGGCAGGCCGGCCTGACCCCGGGCGTCGAGTACCGGTCGGACGTCAAGGTTCCGGCTCCCGAGCCGATCGCCGGACGGCTGTCAGTCGATGCCGGCACACCGTGTGTCCGAACCCGCTACGAGTATCTGGGCAACGCCCGCCCATTGGCCCTCGGGGAATCGTGGGAGCCGATGGACCTCACTTATCGCACCCCCATTCTGCTGCCGGAGGACGGCCCACTGGCAGGCGCGGGCGTAGTGCGCCGATTGGCCTCGGTCGGCGTCCGGGTCGGCCGCGCCCAAATTCGTACGCACGTCCGCTATCCGAACGACCGCGAGGTGCTACAGCTCGGGATCACCCGTCGCACGCTGCTCGTCAGGCTGGACCGGACCCATCTGACCGACACCGGCCAACCGGTCGAGACCGCCACCTTCCTGCTCCCGCAGACGCGGTGGGAACTGATCTACGACGTCCCGGTACCGGCCTTCGATCCCGTCGGTGACGAGCATCGCCCGCAGGGAGCCGGTGCTCACGCGGCCGAGGTCCGACAGGTGCGGCAGGAAGGCACGCTGCGCGGCCGGTGACCGTACCGCCTCGCAGGTGCCGAAGCGATGCCGGTCCGGTGGATCGGAAGCCATGAACCGGAGTGACCATGAGGGGGTTGGCGTGGCGGGTCAGGATTTGAGGACGCTGTTCGGTTCCAACGACCGTCAGGTGGGGGCGGACGAGGCGTTCACGAACCGGGAGGACCAGTGGCGGGTGTTCGTGAATGCCCTGGACGGGCACGTGCGGCACATTGCCGATCCAGGCTTCGACGCCGCGGACGTGGAGGCGCCACGACGGAACCTGCTCGTCTTCCACGGTGTCGGGGGCATCGGCAAATCGACGTTGTCACGGAGACTGGAAGCCGCGCTGGCGAGTGCCGAACACAGGCCGGCGCACTGGGGGGACCCGACGTGGCACGGACCACGCGTCGTCCCGGTCCGGCTCGACCTGGCGCGCTCGGCGAACACCGACTTCGAGCGCGTCGTCCTCACCATCCGGCTTGCCGTCGCAGCCGCGGTCGGCCGGCCCATGCCCGCTTTCGACATCGCGCTGCGTCGCTACTGGGATCAACGGCATCCGGGCGAGCCGTTGGAGGAGTACCTGCGCCGTGACGGCCTGGTGACCCGCTTCGGCCGGGCCCTTCCGGAGCAGATGCAGGCCGCGCTCGGCGAGATCGCCCAGAAGCTGGCACTCCCCGGGATGGTCGGTTCCGCTGTCGGGCAGCTCACCGGGGCGTTGGTGAGCGCGCTGCGTGAACACCGGCGTGCGGTGTCCGCGTTGGCCGGCTGCGCGCGGCTCGCCGACCTGCTGGAGGCCGACACCGACCTGGAAGCCCTCTCGTACTACCCGCACCTGCTCGCCTGGGAGCTGGCCCGCTTACCCGCCCGCAAACAGATCGCTCCGGTGGTGCTGTGGGACACCTTCGAGGACATCGGGGACCGCACCCACCGGGACATGGAGCGTCTGCTGCAGCACGTGGTGTGGCTCATGCCCAACGTCTTCTTCGTTGTCACCGGCCGCAACCGGTTGCAATGGGCCGACCCGGCCCTGCACGGTCAACTCGACTGGACCGGACCGGCAGCCTGGCCCGGCCTGGCCCACCGTGAACTTCCCGCACCCCGCACAGGTACCACCGATCCGGCCCGGCGCCGCCAAGTCCTGATCGGGGACTTCAGCGCGGAGGACTGCCAGGATTTCCTCACCCACCGCCTGAGCGTCGACGGCCGGCCCCTGATCGACCCGGCGCTGCGCCGCGTGATCTCCGACCGCTCCCACGGCCTTCCTCTGTACCTCGACTTGGCCGCCATGCGCTACCTCGAGATCCGCCGCACCGGCCGCACCCCGGACCCGTCCGACTTCGACGTCGACTTCCCCGCCCTGATCGCGCGCACCCTCGCCGATCTCACCCCCGACGAACGGCACGTCCTGCGCTCGGTCAGCCTCCTCGACGCCTTCGACACATCCCTGGCCACTGCCTGCGCCGGAATCAGCCGCGATGCCCCGGTCCTCCGGCTGCTTGAGCGGCCCTTCATTCGCCGAG
Organism: Streptomyces sp. NPDC005435; assembly: GCF_040703155.1. Classification (NCBI taxonomy): domain Bacteria; kingdom Bacillati; phylum Actinomycetota; class Actinomycetes; order Kitasatosporales; family Streptomycetaceae; genus Streptomyces; species Streptomyces sp. NPDC005435. The sequence continues at coordinate 9,760 of NZ_JBEXEQ010000037.1, read as the reverse complement.
CCCCGACCAGCCTGTGGCCGTACCACCTGCACGCTCTCATCCGCTCGACCCTGCGCACTGCAGAAGACACCACTGACGACCGCTGGTCACCCCGAGACTGGCGCAACGCGGCCGAACGCGCGCACATCGCCCTCGGCCGACGGTGGAGCGGGCACACCGGCCCTGACCGCCGTGTGCTGATCGCCTGTCTGCGTCAAGGGCTGACCCTCGCAACCGAGTTCCACCTCGACCTGGATTGGCTGACCGAGGCAGCCTGGCAGTATGTGAGCGACTCGGTATGGGAACCCGTCACCGCCGCCCCGTCGGACACCGCGGAGCAAGTGCGTCTCCGGACACCGGCCGACGCCATGGTCGAACTGCTCAGTACACTCGGCCGTCGACAACACGAACACCGCCGCAGCACGGCCGACCGGCTCACCGCGGTCGTCGACTCCGGTCTGCTCCCCGCGGAACTGGGGGAGATGGCGCTGTACTACCTGGCCAAAGCCAACCGCGACCTCGGCCACTCGGCCGCCTCCCGAATCGGTATGCGGCAGGTCGCCGACGGAGAAGGCCGCCTTGCCCCCGCCGCCCGGCGCGGCCTGGCCCACCTCGCCCGACTGGCAGGCGACTTCCCCACCGCACTGGCCGTCGCCGAGACCTTGGGGTGGTCAGGTCGGCACAACCGTGTACTCGGCGACATCCACTGGCCCCAGGGCGACATCGCGCGAGCGGCTGCCTCCTACGAACAGGCCCGCGACGAGGCCGAACAACGCGGTATCGCGGGAGAGCGCGCAACGTCCCAGGCTCACCGCGCACTTGTACTGGCCTTTGCGGATCCCGCGACCGCAGACAGCGAAATCGCCCTCGCTCACTGCCTCCTGGCCGATGTGAAGCTCCACGCCACCACACTGACGGTTCACATCGCCACCCTGATCCGCGACGCGGGCCGCCATGCGGACATCGACGACTGTGCTCAGGATCTGCGCACCGAGATCGAGGCCGCTGGGCTGACCTCCCTCCTCCCTCTACTCGAACTCGCAGTCTGCTTCCACTACGCCGTCTGCGGCGACGACGAACGCCTCGCCACCGCCATCCACCGACTGCGTCGGCTCACCAGCGACGGCGACCACCGCTACCTTGCCGCCATCGCCAGTTTCATGGGCGGCCGGCCAAGCGCACCAGATGCTCGGCCGGTTCAGTGGTTGGCCAACGAGGAGACGATCCGCCGACGTTGGCGCACGCTCGTCACTGAAAGGTGCGGCGCTTCGGAATGAGACCCAGCGCTGCCTCGTCCTGGACCGTCTGTGCCTGTACAGGGCACCAAAGGGGCAGCTTCGGATGGCGTCATTCTGGTCGCCTCGTAACGTGGGCTTGGCTTGGCACCTTCCTTCGGCCAGCAGATCGGTGTCGGCCCTTCGGGCTCCGCGCAGAGCTCGGGTGGAGCAGGGCCGCCAGACGCAGGCGCTTTGGGAGGAGGCGAGAGCCTTCATCTAGCCCTGTGCGGAAATACCAGAACCGGCGAAAGTGCTGAAAGTCAACTCTCGGAGCACGTAAAGTCGCAGTTCACGGAGTGTGCTCCCCGTCCGCACGGGGATGGTCCGGTGGCCAGGGCGGCCCAGGTGCGGCTCCCGCCGTGCTCCCCGCCCGCTCGGGGATGGTCCTGCCTTCATCCCCGGCGAGGGCAGCGTTGCTGAGTGCTCCCCGTCCGCACGGGGATGGTCCCTGAGTCGGGTATTCGGTGTACGTGTCGAGCAGGTGCTCCCCGCCCGTGCAGGGATGGTCCCGGGAGGTAGTTCAGCCCGTTGCCGAACCTGCCGTTCTCCCTGCCTGCGGGGATGATCCCTCGGACCTTGCCGGAGCGCACATCGTCCTGGCGTGCTCCCCGCCTCCGCAGGGATGGTCCCACGGCCGCGACCGTCGAAGCCGCTCTTGAGCCGTGCTCCCTGCCGCGCGGGGCCCCCGAAGCCCGACCCCGCTCACACCGCCCACCGCCCGCCTGGTCACCGCAAGCGGGAAAGCCGCAGCAAGGCCTCCTCGCGAACACCTGGGTCCGTATCCGACGTCAGAGTCCGGAGTTGAGTGATCAGCTCGGCGGCGCCCTCTCCCGTCGCCCAGCGGGGATCGCAGTCGAGTTCTGCGGTGAGTTGGTCAGCCGTCGCCTCGTCGGAGGCTGCCGCGCGGGCCGCGAGTACGGTGCGCAGGCCGGGCAGGTCACGCCGGGCCAACAGAGCCGCGGCGGTGTCGGAGGTTACCCCGGTGTCCTGGGGGTCCAGGAGGAGACGGTGCAGGGCGTCGGTGATGCGCTCGATGCGGGGCGCGGCAGCCAGCCGTCGTCCTGCGGCTGCTCTGACGTGCCAGGCAGGAGAGCCGGCTTCGGCGAGCGCGGAGCGGAGTGCTTGTTCTGGGGAGTGTTCCATGGCACCAGGGTCGCAGCCGGAGATTTCGATCAGGCTTGGCCCGCCGGGACGGGGGGCCGCTGGATGTCCTCCGGGTGGGCCGTGTGGCGTACGGCCTCCTCATGGGTGACGAAGCCTTCGGCGACGAGGGTGTTGAGGCTGGTCTCCAGGGTCTGCATGCCGTCGCGGTGGCCGGTGGCGATCATGTTGCGGATCTGGCGCGTCTTGCCCTCGCGGATCAGGTTGCGGATCGCCGAGGTGCCCACGAGGACCTCGAAGGCGGCCACCCGGCCCCCGCCGATGCGGGGGACGAGGGTCTGGTTGAGGATGCCGGCCAGCGTGTGTGCCAACTGCAGCCGGATCTGCGGCTGTTGCCCGGCGGGGAACACGTCGACGATACGGTCCAGCGTCTGCGACGTGTCGTTGGTGTGCAGGGTGGCGAACACCAGGTGCCCGGTCTCGGCGATGGTCAGGGCCGCGGAGATGCTCTCCGGGTCGCGCATCTCGCCGAGGAGCAGTACATCGGGATCCTCGCGCAGGGCCGAGCGCAGCGCGGCCGGGAACGAGTCGGTGTCGGTGCCGACCTCCCGCTGGCTGACCGCCGACCGCTTGTGCCGGTGCAGGTACTCGATCGGGTCCTCGATGGTGAGGATGTGCACCGGCCGGTACGTGTTGACGTGGTCGAGGAGCGCCGCCAGGCTGGTCGACTTCCCCGACCCCGTCGGCCCCGTGACCAGCACGAACCCACGCGGCAGCCCCGCCCACCCGACGACGACCGGGGGAAGCCCGAGCTGCTCGGACGACGGCACGTCGAACGGGATGATCCGCAGCGCCAGCGCCGACGCCCCGCGCTGCACGAAGGCGTTCCCGCGCAACCTGGCCCTCTCCCCCCAGCTGAACGCGAAATCGACCTGCTTCTCCCGGCGGAACCGTTCCGTGAGGTCCTCGCCCAGTACCCCGGTCACCAGACGATCGGCCTCCGGCTCGGTCAGCGCGGCCCCCTCGACGGGCCGCAGGGCGCCGTCGACGCGGAGGAACGGCGCCGATCCGGCGGTGAGCAGCAGGTCGCTGCCGCCCCGCTCCCACAGCTCGCCGAGCAGATGGTCGATGACCGCGGAACTCGGCCCGGACATGGTGGCCTCCAAGTGCTCGCTCAGGGCAGGACCGTCCACTGCTCGACGGTGGCGGCGTGGCCGTCGAAGGACACGGCGGCCTGGACGAGCGGGCCGGACAGCAGGTCGATCCGGGCGCCCCCGAGGCGCTCGGTCGCACCGTCGCCCCCGGCGGTGACGGTGCAGGTCACGGTCAGCCCGGCCAGCTGGGAGACCTTGGTCAGGCCGCACGGCGCCAGGTCCAGCTGGTCGGTCACCGGGCCGCCGGAGCCGGGACGGACCGGCACGTCCAGCGAGTCGGCGCCGGCGCAGGTGCTGCCGGTGAAGTCCACCGACAGCTTCACCGCTTCCACGTCGCCGTCGTCGTGGTGCGTCACCCGCAGGACGGCGTGGTCGAGCCCGCCGGTCGTGGCCGGTGCCGGCCGGTCGTAGCCGCCGAGCGTCAGGGACGCCTGACCGCCGCCGGGGATGGTGGCGTCCGTGACGTCGACGGGCGTGCCTGGAGCCGGAGTTGTGAACCCGGTGCTCGCGGTGACCGACGCGGGTTTCGCGAGCACGGCCGGATAGGTCGTGAACAGCACCGGCTCCGGTGGGATGCCGATCACCGGGCGGAGGTATCCGGCGGCCGGGCTGATGCCGAGAGCGATGGTCCGGGCGATGATGCCACGGGTGACGACCTGCGAGCCGACCTGGCTCATCGACAGGTCGACGGCGGCGGTCGGCGCGTAGACGGTTCCGTTGACCACCAGGCGGCTGTGCTCGGTGGCCGTGTCGGCGTCGTCGTTCGACTCCAGCACCGCGCAGCCGCTGCCCTCGGTGGAGCAGCCGGACAGGGCCCTGACGGACGGCGCCCGGAACACGATGTCGAGTTCGACGCCGTCGAGTTGGTCGGCGGCTCCGGTACTGCCGTTGCCCAGCCTCGCCGTGTAGTCGACGGCGAGCCCGGACAGCTGGTCGTCCGTCCTGACCCCGCAGGCGCCGAGGTCGACCACGTCGACACCGAGTTCCCCTTCATGGGCGGTCAGGGCGTGGTCCGCGTCGCAGTCGGTACCGGTGCCGGACACGGTCAGCGCGGTCGCGGGCGGCTCCGGCGGCGAGGGCGGCGACGGTGGTGCCGGGGTCGTGTCGTCGTCCTGATGCGACACGCGCAGTACGACCTTGTCCACCACCGCCCCCGCCGGCAGGGGCGGCATCGCGAACGTGCCGAGCCGGATCGACGCCGACGGGGTGGCCGTGGTGAGCGTCGCGGCCGAGGTGGTGGTGTCGATCGCCTGCGCGTTCTTGGGGTCGAGGAACGCCGCGACGCCCGCCGCCGCGGTACTGGTCGCCTCCGTGGGCCGTATCGATAGCGGGGGCCGGTAGGCCAGTTCCAGGGTGATGCCGTCGAGCTGATCGGTGGCGGTGGTGCTGCCGGTGCCGAGGGTGGCGGTGTAGGTCACGGTCAGGCCGGTGAGCTGGGCGGGGTCGGTCAGCCCGCAGACGGCGACCAGGTCCAGGGTGTCGGTGGCCAGGGCGTCCTGGTGCGTGGCGAGACTCCGCGGGGCGGTGCAGGCGTGGGGTATACCGGGCCCGGTCAGGGTGACCGTGGCCTTCGGCGGTGGTCCTCCGGCCGCCCCGGGGTCGTCGCGGTGCGCGACGCGCAGCAGAGCACCGTCCAGGACCGAACCGGGCGCCGGCGCAGGGGTGTCGTAACCGCCGAGGTCGATGGTGGCGGAGGGCGTGGTGACCGAGTCGAGTGCGGCGCGGGCCGTGTCGGTACCGTCGATCGCCCTGGCGTCGGCCGCAGGGCTGAACGTCGTGGACTCCGCGCTCGTCGCCGGCCGGGGCGGCGGCGGGTCGTAGACGATTTCGAGCCACAGGCCGTCCAGGGAATCGGCGCCCGCGGCGCCGCCCGCCTTCAGCCCGGCGGTGTAGGTCGCGGTCAGGCCGGTCAGCTGTACGGGATCGGTGATACCGCATGCCTTCAGGTCGATGCGGTCGTCGCCCAGTTCGGCTCGCGCGGTGAGCGGCAGGTCGGTGCACCTGCCACCGCCGCCCGGGGGAGTGACGTCGATCCTGGGCACCGCAGCGTCGCCGGTCTCCTGGTGGGCCACCCGCAGCACGGCGGAGCCGATCGTCGACCCCGGCGGCAGGGGCGGCGGGCCGAGCCCGGTCAGGGTGACCGACGCGGACGGAGCCGCCGTGGTCAGAACGGCGCCGGCCACCAACGGTGTCGGCTGTTCGCCGATCTCCAGGGTGTTGCCGGGATCGGTGAATCCGGCCGACGCGGTGACGGCGGTCGGCTTGAACGTGGCCGGCGTGCGGTAGGCGACCTCCAGCCAGATGCCGTCCAGGCGTTCCGTGGCGGTGGTGCCGTCGGTGTCCAGGGTGGCGGTGTAGGTCACGGTCAGGCCGGTGAGCCGGGCCGGGTCGGTGAGCCCGCACGCGCCCAGGAGGTCGATCGGGGGATCGGTGGCGAGCGCCGTGTGCCGGGGCAGGCTGTCGGTGTGGCAGGTGTCTTCGCCGACGGCGGTGGTGACCTTCACCGCGCCGGGGGCGGTCAGGTCGCCGTCGTCCTCGTGCCGTACCCGCAGCGTCGCGCCGGTGACGACCGAGCCGGCCGGCACCCGCGGGGTGAAGCCGGCGAGCCGTAGCGAGGCCGACCGACGGTTCGCCGGGTCGAGTACGGCGTCGGCCGTGCAGCCCTCGGTGCCCATGGGCTGCGCACACCCGGGCAGGGTCGGCCGTTCGCCACCGGTCAGGGCGTGGCCCGGATCGACGAAGCCGGTGTTCGTGACCACCGCTGTCGGCCTCAGCGTGTGCGACGGCTTCGGCGGCTGGACCCCGTACACCGCCAGCTGCTGCGCGTCCGGGGTCACCGGGGCGCACAGTTCGGCGTGTCCACGCTCGACCTGGAACCGGCTGCCGCCGCCCATCATGACCTCGACGCCTTCGGGCGCCGTCCTGTCGCAGCCACCCGGGTCGGGGACCGCCGGGCGGGCGGCGGCCCCGGGATCCCAGCCCGCCCGCGTACCGCCGACCACGCTGACCGTAGGGTCGTCCACCGTCCAGAGCGCGGGGCCGCCGGTGAAGGTGAAGTCGAAGTAGTAGACGCCCGGTTGCAGCCATACGACGACGCCCGGACAGTCGCCGCCGGTGAGGCGGGTGAGGGCGCGGGCGTCGTCGTAGTAGCCGGGCCGCAGCCGCACCAGCCAGGAACCGGCGTCGGGGCACGCGGGCACCGTCCGCCGTACCGGGACGGCCGTGGCGGGCGGGGTGTGGTCCGGGTCGCCGCCCACGGCCTCGTCGGCGGGGGCCGGCGGGGTGTCGTCGGCGCAGTCGCGCACGTACGGTGCCTGGGTCGGGGGAAGTCGGGTCTGGGTCACGGCACGGGAGCAGTCGCCCACGGCGGACACGTCGCCGGACACCACCATCGAGGCACCGGCGCCGGTGGTGATGTCCGAGTGGGAGAACACGCTGCCCTGCACCCGCAGGTTGCGCGTGCTCACGGCGATGCCGTCCTTCGCCGCGTGACCCAGGCTGCGCAGCGCGTCCTGCGGCTGGGTCGTACGCGTGGTCACGGGGGACGCGTTGAGGGGGTCGCAGTGGACGGTCATCTGCCGTTCGTTGATCGGCGGGGCGGTGTAGTCGGCGCACGGACCGCCCTGCGAGAAGTTCTTGATCGCGAGCTGGGTGGCACCGTCCGCGCTGTAGCTCTGTTTTCCCTGGTCGACATACACGTTCGCGGCCTTCAGGCCCGTGCCGGCCAACGACAGGACCGACACCGTGACCAGGCTGAACACGACGACGAAGGCCAGCGCGAGGATCAGCGTCGCGCCCTGCTCGTCGCGGCGCCGGTGGCGCGGGCGGCGCGGGTGGCGCGGATGCGGGCGGCGGCCGGTCATGACGAGCCCGATCGCCGGACGGCGGTGAGGTCCGTCGGGGGTGCGGCGGGGTCGCTCCGCACGGTCAGCGTCACCTCCGTGGGCGGGGTGCACGAGGTCTCGGCACCGCAGCTCAGCGTCACCGGAGCGGCCGGGGCGGTGGGGTCGAACCGGCCCAGCAGCGTGGTGACGACGACGCCTCCGTCCGTGCACCTCACCCGGTCGAGGGCGCCGGTCGGCCGGTCGTACGTGTAGACGACGTCGGTGCCGGGCCGGCTCAGGTGGACGATCACGTCGGTGACACCGCACGCGGGGTCGGTCGTGACGTGGTACGCGCTCTGCACGTCGCCGTAGAAGTAGCGGTTGAGCGTGCCCACCGCGCCGGTGGCGGCCACCCGTTTCTCGGTGCCCGCCATGAACCGCAGGCCGAGGAGGATCGCCTTGGGCAGGAGTACTCCGATGACGCCCATGATGACGAGCGTGACCAGCAGTTCGGTCAGGGTGAACCCCGACTCCGAGCGCCCGGGCGGCCGTTGCGTGGTCACGACGGCATCGACTCCCGCTTGACCACCTGGAGCGTCGCGTCCCTGACGGGGCGCGGGCCGGCCGAGTGCACGGTGAGCGTCACCAGTTGCACTCCGGTGTCGGCCGCCGGGCAGGGTCGGCCGAACGCGCCCACCCCGTCCCAGTACTCGACCTCGACGGTGACGGTGTACCCGTCCGGCGGTGCCGGAGTCTCGTAACCGCCGGCGCAGGACACGTACGGGGCGCCGACGACCTTCTCGGCGGCGCTGCGGATGACCGAGTCGGCGGTGGTCACCCTGTGCTGCGTGACCGAGCTGATGATCGCGGTGCCCATGCCGCCGAGGACGGTCACGAAGGCGACGCCCATGAGCACGACGGCGACGAGAACCTCGACCAGGGTCTCGCCCGCTTCACCGCGGCCGCGCCGCAGCCGGTGTGCCGGGCCGGTCACTGGACGTTGACCTGGTTGTAGACGCCGTAGATCGCCGAGACGAGGGCGACGGCCACGAACCCCACGACGACCCCGACCATGATCACGACTGTCGGCTCGAACAGGCTGGTCAGCCGCTTGAGTTTGTGCTGCAGTTCCTTCTCGTAGAACTCCGACACGTTCTCCAGCTGGTCGTCGAGGGTCCCGGTCTCCTCCCCGACGCGCATCATCTGGGTGACCGCGCCGGGGAACAGTCTGGTGCGGGCGATCGGCCCGGAGATGCCGCCGCCTTCGAGCATCTCCGTACGGGCCGTCGCGATGGACCGCTCGTACACCAGGTTGTTGGCGCCCGAGGCGGCCAGGCCGAGCGCCTCCGGGATGGGCACGCCGGCCTTGATCATCGAGGTGAGGATGCGGCAGAACCGTTCGATGACCATGTAGCGGACCACATCGCCGACCACCGGCATCGCCAGCAGGAAGCGGTCGCGCAGCACCCGTCCCCGTTCGGTCCGCAGACCGGCGATCAGTGCCACGACGAGCGCGACGAGCCCACCGAGGATGACCGGATACCAGGCCGTGACGAAGTCGGTGAAGCCCAGCAGGATCCTTGTGGGCAGCGGCAGTTGGGCGTGAAAGGAATCGAAGAACACCTTGAAACGGGGCAGTACGAAGATGACGAGCACCAGGACGACGGCGACGGCCAGCCCCATGACCAGGCTCGGATACGTCAGGGCGGAGCGGATGCTGCGCCGGCCCTCGACGTCACGCTCGATGTAGCGGCCCAACTGGGCCATGACCACGTCGAGTTCACCGGTCGCCTCGGCCGAGCGGAGCACGGAGACGTAGAACGGCGGGAGCGCCTTGGTGTGGGCGGCCATCGCGACGGCGAAGCTCTCGCCGAACCGCAGCGAGTCCATGACGTCGACGAGCACCCTGCGGAGCTTCTTGTCCTTGGTCTCGGCGCGGATGATCTCCAGGGCGTCCAGGATGGGCACTCCGGCCTTGATGAAGGCGGCCATCTGGCGGGAGAAGTTGCTCAGTTCGACCAGGTCGACCTTTTCCGCGGTGAGTTCGAGCTGCAGCAGATCGCGGCCGGCGGCCTTGACCGACCGCACGTCGTAGCCCTGCCGGGTCAGGCTGTCGGTCACGCCGTCGACACTGGAGCCCGTGAGCACGCCGGTGGCCCGCTGCCCGTCCGGGCCGACCGCGACGTACTTGAAGGTGGCCATGCCGATGCCCTCCTGGTCTCCGGGTGTCCGAGGTTCGCGTCGTCAGTGCTCCGGTGCGGCGGCCGGCGAGCTGGGCACCGGGGAGTGTCCCGCCCCTAGGGGGTGTCTCGTCGATCAGGCCGGGCTCGCGGCGTCTGGCACCGCACCTCGCCGCGTTGTCGTCGGTCGCCGATGCTCCGCATCGACTCCCTCCTCCGCCTTGCGACGCACGGCACCAGACGCC
>NZ_JBEXEQ010000036.1:0-35380 GCF_040703155.1 Streptomyces sp. NPDC005435 | reverse complement strand
CAGATCCTGGAGTCGCTGAACCTCAAGCAGCGCGGTCTGGAGATCGTGTCCTGCCCGTCGTGCGGGCGTGCGCAGGTGGACGTGTACAAGCTGGCGGAGGAAGTCACGGCCGGGCTGACGGGCATGGAGGTCCCCCTGCGGGTGGCGGTCATGGGCTGCGTCGTGAACGGCCCCGGCGAGGCCCGCGAGGCCGACCTCGGCGTCGCCTCCGGCAACGGCAAGGGCCAGATCTTCGTCAAGGGCGAGGTCATCAAGACCGTCCCGGAATCCAAGATCGTGGAAACGCTCATCGAAGAGGCCATGAAGCTGGCCGAACAGATGGAAGCGGACGGCGTAGCCTCCGGCGAGCCGTCGGTGGCAGTAGCAGGCTGAGAAGCCCCGCAACCTGACGAGGGGGGTAGGCCGCAGGCCACCCCCCTCAGGGGCGCGGGGAACGGCGCGACCAGCCCCAGACGACCCGCACCCGCGAACGCACCCCCACCCGCAAGCCGGATCGCGAAGGGGGCGCGGGGAACGGCGCGACCAGCCCCAGACGACCCGCACCCGCGAACGCACCCCCACCCGCAAGCCGGATCGCGAAAGGGGCGCGAGGAACGGCGCGACCAGCCCCAGACGACCCGCACCCGCGAACGCACCCCCCACCCGCAAGCCGGATCGCGAAAGGGGCGCGGGGAACGGCGCGACCAGCCACCACGGACCCGCACCCGAATCACCGCCCAGCCCCGCAGGGACCCCGCACCCGAATCACCGCCCAGCCCCGCAGGGACCCCGCACCCGAATCACCGCCCAGCCCCGCAGGGACCCCCCCCACCCCACGAACTGGACGGCGCACAGCCAACCCCTCAGGATGAGACCCGTGCTGACCCAGACCACCTCCCGGGTGCTCGACCCCGGTGACCTCGACGCCGCGCTCGCCGTTCTCGACCGCGAGCCGGTCGCGAACGCCTTCGTGACCGCCCGCGTCCAGATCGCCGGCCTGGACCCCTGGCGGCTGGGCGGCGAGATGTGGGGCTGGTACGAGGACGGCATCCTGACCTCGCTGTGCTACGCGGGCGCGAACCTGGTCCCCATCTGCGCCACCCCCCGCGCCGTACGCGCCTTCGCGGACCGCGCCCGCAGGGCCGGCCGCCGCTGCTCCTCCATCGTCGGCCCCGCCGGCGCCACCGCCGAGCTGTGGCGGCTGCTGGAGCCCCACTGGGGCCCGGCCCGCGAGATCCGCGCCCACCAGCCGCTCATGGTCACCGACCACATGCCCGCCGACATCGCGCCCGACCCGTACGTCCGCCGCATCCGCAAGGACGAGGTCGAGACGGTCATGCCCGCGTGCGTGGCCATGTTCACCGAGGAGGTCGGCGTCTCCCCGCTGGCGGGCGACGGCGGGCTGCTCTATCAGGCCCGGGTCGCCGAACTGGTCGGCGCCGGCCGCTCCTTCGCCCGCCTCGACGAGCGCGGCAACGTCGTCTTCAAGGCGGAGATCGGCGCCGCCACCCCCCGCGCCTGCCAGATCCAGGGCGTCTGGGTCGCCCCCGAGTACCGCGGCCGGGGCCTGGCCGCCCCCGGCATGGCCGCCGTCCTGCGGTACGCGCTCGCCGACGTCGCCCCCGTGGCCAGCCTCTACGTGAACGACTTCAACACCGCCGCCCGCCGCACGTACCGCCGTGTCGGCTTCCAGGAGGTCGGCGCGTTCATGAGCGTGCTGTTCTGAACGGACGCTTCCGGGCGGACGGTTTCCGGTGCGGCCCCCGCTCGCCCCACCCGCCGTACGCGCCCCTGTACGCTCCCCGCATGGACCTCGTGATCGGCCCCCTGGACCTCGGCGCCCGCGTCGACGAGGCACTGGCGGTCCAAGCCGTCGCCTTCGGCCTTGGCCCCGAAGAGGTGGCCGTACGCCGCCAGATCGTCCAGCGCCACATGCAGTTCCCCGGCGCCCGCGCCCTCGGCGCGCTCGCGGGCGGACGGCTGGTCGGGTTCGTGTACGGAATGCCCAACTCCCGCACCCACTGGTGGTCCACGGTCGTCGAGCCCTACTTGCGCGCACAGGGCACCGACTTCTGGCTGGACGACGCCTTCGTCATCACCGAGCTGCACGTCCACCCCGAGCACCAGAACCGGGGCATCGGCCGCCGGCTGATCACCGCCATCACCGACAGCGCCGTCCAGCCCCGCTCGATCCTCTCCGCGATCGACACCGACAGCCCGGCCCGGGGCCTGTACCACTCCCTCGGCTACAGCGACCTCGCCCGCCGCGTCCACTTCCCGAGCGCGCCCCGCCCCTACGCCGTGATGGGCGCCCCGCTGCCCCTGCTGCGCCCTTAACGATTTCCACCGGCACCCGCCGCCCGGCTAACCTCCTGTGCCATCACCTCATTTTTCCGGCAGGAGTACGAGAACCATGGCGAACGCACCGGTCCAGCGCATGTCCCAGTTGTTGGCGAAGACGCTGCGCGACGACCCGGCCGACGCCGAGGTGCTCAGCCACAAGCTCCTCGTCCGCGCGGGTTACGTCCGCCGTACCGCCGCGGGCATCTGGTCCTGGCTGCCCCTCGGCAAGAAGGTCCTGGCCAACGTCGAGCGCATCGTCCGCGAGGAGATGGACGCCATCGGCGCCCAGGAGGTCCTGCTCCCGGCCCTGCTGCCCCGTGAGCCCTACGAGGCCACCGGCCGCTGGGACGAGTACGGCGCCGAGCTGTTCCGCCTCCAGGACCGCAAGGGCGGCGACTACCTCCTCGGCCCCACCCACGAGGAGATCTTCACCCTGCTGGTGAAAGACCAGGCGTCCTCCTACAAGGACCTGCCGGTCATCCTGTACCAGATCCAGAGCAAGTTCCGCGACGAGGCCCGCCCCCGCGCCGGCATCCTGCGCGGCCGCGAGTTCCTCATGAAGGACTCGTACTCCTTCGACACCGAGGACGAGGGCCTGGCGCAGTCCTACGCGCTGCACCGCGACGCCTACCGCCGGATCTTCGAGCGCCTCGGCCTCGACTACCGCATCTGCGCCGCCACCGCGGGCGCCATGGGCGGTTCCAAGTCCGAGGAGTTCCTGGCCCCCGCCGAGGCGGGCGAGGACACCTTCGCCGACTGCCCGAACTGCGACTTCGCCGCCAACACCGAGGCCGTGTACTACACGCTCGCCGAGGTCGACGCCGCCGGCGTGCCCGCGCTGGAGGAGATCCCCACCCCGGACACCCCGACCATCGAGACCCTGGCCGCCTCCCTCGGTGTCCCGGCCTCCGCCACCCTGAAGAACCTGCTGGTCAAGGTGGACGGCGAGATCGTCGCCGTCGGCGTCCCCGGTGACCGCGAGGTCGACATGGACAAGGTCGAGGCGCACTTCGCCCCGGCCGCCGTCGAGCTGGTCACCGAGGCCGACTTCGCCACCCGCCCCGACCTGGTGCGCGGCTACGTCGGCCCGCAGGGCCTGGGCGAGAAGGTCACCTACATCGCCGACCCGCGCGTGGCCCCCGGCACCTCCTGGATCACCGGCGCCAACAAGGAGCACACGCACGCCAAGAACGTCGTCGCGGGCCGTGACTTCGAGGTCGACGCGTACGTGGACGTGGTCGTGGTGCAGGAGGGCGACCCCTGCCCGAACTGCGGCACCGGCCTGAAGCTGGACCGCGCCATCGAGATCGGCCACATCTTCCAGCTCGGCCGCAAGTACGCCGACGCCCTCAAGCTCGACGTGCTCGGCCAGAACGGCAAGCCCGTCCGCGTCACCATGGGCTCCTACGGCATCGGCGTCTCCCGCGCCGTCGCCGCGCTGGCCGAGCAGACCGCCGACGCGCAGGGCCTGTGCTGGCCCAAGGAGGTCGCCCCGGCCGACGTGCACGTCGTCGCCGCCGGCAAGGCCCTCCAGACCGAGGTCGCCCTCGACGTCGCCGCCAAGCTGGGCGCCGCGGGCGTCCGCGTCCTGGTGGACGACCGGGCCGGGGTCTCCCCGGGCGTGAAGTTCACCGACGCCGAGCTGATCGGCGTGCCCCAGATCCTGGTGGCCGGCCGCCGCGCCGGTGAGGGCGTCCTGGAGCTGAAGGACCGCAAGACCGGCGAGCGCGAGGAGCTGACGGTCGAGGAGGCCATCGCCCGCCTCACCGCCTGAGTCCTGAGTACACCCGGACCCGGTCGCCCTCGGGGGGCGGCCGGGTCCGGCGTCGTACTGTCCGCCAGGTGTCCTACAGCCAGGTCGCGAACTCCAGCAGCAGTTCCGCGTCCTGCTCCCGGCCCACCCGGCGGGCCCGTACCCCGGACTCCACCGCGCGGAAGAGCGTCCAGCCGCGCAGCCGCTCCTGGTCCACCTCCAGCGACTCCGCGAGCTTCTTGATCCGGCGCCGGGTGACGGACGCGCCCGACGGGGTCGCGATCAGGTCCTCCACCCGGTCGCGGACCAGCCGCGCGAGGTCGAAGGCGCAGTCGCCGACCACCGGGTCCGGGCCCACCGCGAGCCACGGCAGCCGGTCCGCGCCGAGCACCTTGCTCTGCCGGAACGTGCCGTGCAGCAGCCGGTCCTCGGGCGGCCCGGCCAGCAGCTCGTCGCGTACCGCGAGGGCCGCGTCCACCAGGGGAGCGGCCGCCGTGTCCGTCACCGCGCTCGCGGCCATCGCCTCGGCCTGCCGCCCGGTGCGCTCCGCGACCGTCTCGAAGCGGTGCGCGCCCTCGCCCGTGGGCGGCGGCACCCACAGCCGCCGCAGCGTGCCCGCGGCCTCCAGGAGCGCCTTGGCCTCCGGCAGCGAGCGCACCGACATCTCCGGGTGCAGCCGCTCCAGCAGGAGCGCGCCCTCGGCGGTGTCCTCGGGGCCGCTCTCCAGCAGCTGTACGGCGCCCAGGCCGCCCCAGTGCGCGAGGGCGGCCCGTTCGCTCTCCGGGCGGGCCCGGGGCGGTGCCAGCTTCAGCACGGCCGGGGTGCCGTCGGCGCGCCGGACCAGCAGCACCAGGCTGCTGCGGCCGCCGGGCACCTGGACCCGCTCCACGGTCAGCCCCCGCCGGGCCACGGCCCGTTCGGCGGCCCGGGGCAGCTCCGCCAGCCAATCGTCGCCGGGCGGTGCCGTCTCCCCGGTCGCCCGCACCAGGCGCCGCGGCGGTTCGAAAGCCATGCGCGAGTGGTTCCCTTCCTCCTGGGTCTGCTCTGCCGGCGCCGCCGTACGGGGACCGGCGCGGGTCACGCCGAGGGGGACGCCGGGCCCGTCGCAGCGCCGTGGCCGGCCGTACCGGCCCGTCCGGCCGCGTCACCGGCCCGCTCCGCGAGCCCAGGGAAGGCTACGCTCTCCCCGCTCCAGCGCACCGCCCGGACCGCCGCCTCGCGCAGCGCACCGGCCGCCGAGGCGCGCCGCTCGCCCGTCGCCGAGCGCACCAGGTCCGAGTAGACCCCGGCGACCCGCTGCTCCAGATCGGCGGCCAGCTTCACCGCCGAGCCGGAGTCCGCCACCGTGAACGGCAGCGCGTACGCGGCGCTCGCGGCCACCGGCTCGCCGCCCAGGTCCCGCACCGAGCGCGCCAGCGCGTCCCGGCGGGCCCGGTGGGCGTCCCAGGCCGCCTTGGCCTCCGCGCGGCGGTCCGCGCCGACCCGGCCGCCGACGACGCCGTAGCCGTACACCGCCGCGTGCTCGGCGGCCAACGCGGCCTGGAGCGCGGTCAGTTCGGCCTTCTGGGTGGTGCTGTCGCTCACTTGTCCCCCTCGGTCAGCACGAACGCGTGGGCCGCGCCCGCGGCCGCCACCGACGCCATCAGCCGGGCCAGTTCGCCGGGCACGTCCAGGAGCGCCTTGGTCCGCTTGTCGGCGAGCGTGCGCTCGGCGGTGGCGAGCCAGGCCAGCGCGTCCTTCCGGTCGGTGGGCGCCGGGTCGGGGCTCGCGCTGGGAGCGGACGCCGCCTTCTTGCCGTGCTTGGCGTCGTCCTCGCCCGCCGTGGCGGACGGGGAGACGGCGGGGGAGGCGGACGCGCTCGGCGCCGCCTTGCCGTCGAAGGCCGCCGCGTGCGCGGCCACCGCGGCCCGCAGCGGGGCGATCCGCCCGGCCACGCCCGGATGCGCGGCCAGGACCGCGTCGTAGCGGGCCAGCAGGGCCGTGCTGTCGGCGGCGGCCCGCTTCCGCGCCCGCGCCGACGGCGAGGAGACGGCGCCGTCCGGGCCACTGCCGGACGTGCAGCCCGCGAGCAGGGCGGCGGCCCCGGCGGCGGAGGCGAGCAGGGTTCTTCTGCGCGGCCCCGAACGGGCGCGCGACGGTGGAGGGTAGGACATGGCGGACGTCCTCGGGGGAGCGGTGACGGGGGGGAAGACCACAGGCGGGCGCGACGCCCGTGATCACCGTACCCGCGCACCCCGCGCGCCCCCCTCACCGGCACCGCGCTCGGGCACCGTACGGCCCAGGGGCCGGGCCCCGGACGGCCGGGACGGGCGAGGGTGGACGGCAACACCCGTCGCGACCGGATACCCTTTGACCAGACACGCGACCCATCCCACAACAGCACACGCGGCCGAGGAGTCACCCGGATGAGCACGACCCAGAGCGAGAGGCTGCGCGAGCTCCTCGAACCGCTCGTCACCTCCCAGGGGCTGGATCTCGAAGAGATCGCTGTGGACTCCGTCGGACGCAAGCGGGTGCTGCGCGTGGTCGTCGACTCGGACACGGGTGCCGACCTGGACCAGATCGCCGATGTGAGCCGTGCGCTCTCGGCGAAGCTCGACGAGACCGACGCGATGGGTGACGCGGCCTACGACCTGGAGGTCGGAACCCCCGGCGCGGAGCGCCTCCTCACCGAACGGCGCCACTACGCGCGCGCCGTGGACCGGCTGGTCAGGTTCCAGCTGACCGAGGGCGGCGAACTGGTCGCGCGCATCCTGGGCGTGGACGACGAGGGTCTGGACCTGGAGGTCCCCGGCGTGAAGGGCCGCAAGGCCACCACCCGCCGGCTCGGCTTCCCGGAGATCGAGAAGGCGCGCGTCCAGGTCGAGTTCAACCGCAAGGACAAGAAGGACATGAAGGAAGAGGAGGAGGCGTAGCCGTGGACATCGACATGAGCGCCCTGCGGGGCTTGGTCAGGGAGAAGGAGATCTCCTTCGACCTGCTGGTCGAGGCGATCGAGTCGGCCCTCCTCATCGCGTACCACCGCACCGAGGGAAGCCGCCGCCACGCCCGCGTGGAGCTGAACCGGCAGACCGGTCACGTGACCGTGTGGGCGAAGGAGGACCCGGAGGACCTGGAGGAGGGTCAGGAGCGCCGCGAGTTCGACGACACCCCCTCGGGGTTCGGCCGGATCGCCGCCACCACCGCCAAGCAGGTCATCCTCCAGCGGCTGCGGGACGCCGAGGACGACGCCACGCTCGGCGAGTACGCCGGGCGCGAGGGTGACATCGTCACGGGCGTGGTCCAGCAGGGCCGCGATCCCAAGAACGTGCTCGTGGACATCGGCAAGCTGGAGGCCATCCTGCCGGTGCAGGAGCAGGTCCCCGGCGAGACCTACGCGCACGGCATGCGCCTGCGGTCGTACGTCGTCCGGGTGGCCAAGGGTGTGCGCGGTCCCTCCGTGACGCTCTCGCGCACGCACCCCAACCTGGTGAAGAAGCTCTTCGCCCTGGAGGTGCCGGAGATCGCGGACGGCTCGGTGGAGATCGCCGCCATCGCCCGCGAGGCCGGCCACCGCACCAAGATCGCCGTACGGTCCACCCGTTCGGGCCTGAACGCCAAGGGCGCCTGCATCGGCCCGATGGGCGGCCGGGTGCGCAACGTGATGGGCGAGCTGAACGGCGAGAAGATCGACATCGTCGACTGGTCGGACGACCCGGCCGAGATGGTGGCGAACGCCCTCTCACCCGCCCGGGTGAGCAAGGTCGAGGTCGTGGACCTCGCCTCGCGCTCCGCCCGGGTGACCGTGCCGGACTACCAGCTCTCGCTGGCGATCGGCAAGGAAGGGCAGAACGCCCGGCTCGCGGCCCGGCTCACCGGCTGGCGGATCGACATCCGGCCGGACACCGAGCAGCCTGCCGAGTAGGACCGACAGCAGATCCGGGCGGAGACTCGCCCGGATCGCTCATTTTCGTGCGCGGAAACTGTTCGATCGTTGCCCCAAAGGGGTGAGGTCGGTACGGGGAGGTAGACTTAATCGTGTCTGGCCGGACGCAAGCCCGAGCATGCCCTGAACGCACCTGTGTGGGGTGCCGGGAGCGGGCGGCCAAGAACGATCTACTGCGGATCGTGATGATGGAGGACGCCTGCGTCCCCGATCCTCGCGGTACGCTGCCCGGCCGGGGTGCATATGTACACCCGGCCCCGGTCTGTCTCGACCAGGCGGTACGCCGCCGGGCGTTCACGAGGGCACTGCGCGCCCCGGGAACGCTCGACACAAACGCGTTGCGCCGATACGTCGAGCAGACGACAGTTGCCGAGCAGGCAACACCGTAAGTGTGCCGCGTGGAACCCCGCGCGGACTGGTACCTCGCGAGTCGAAAGCAGGTCGAGATTGCGATGAGCACTCGATGAGTACGCGATGAGTACGCCCATGAACTAGCGACGGTCCGGCATCACCCGGACCTCAAAGGAGCGAAGTGGCTAAGGTCCGGGTATACGAACTCGCCAAGGAGTTCGGTGTAGAGAGCAAGGTCGTCATGGCCAAGCTCCAAGAACTCGGTGAATTCGTCCGTTCGGCGTCTTCGACGATCGAAGCGCCTGTGGTACGTAAGCTGACCGACGCCTTCCAGGGCGGTGGCAACGGCAAGTCCGCCGGCAAGCCCGCCCCGCGCAAGGCATCCCCCAAGCCCGCCGCGCCCTCTCCGGTGCAGGCGGCTCGTCCGGCTGCTCCGAAGCCGGGCGCCCCCAAGCCGGCCGCGGCCCAGCCCGCCGCACCGGCAGCCCCCTCGGCCCCGGCGGCGTCCGCGCCCGCTCCGGGCCCGCGTCCGGTTCCGGGTCCCAAGCCCGCGCCGCGTCCGGCCCCGGCCGCCCCGGAGTTCACCGCTCCGGCCGCCCAGGCTCCGCAGGCTCCGGCCGCCCAGGCCCCGCAGGCTCCGGCCGAGCGTGGTCCGCGTCCCGGTGGTGCCCGTCCCGGCGCGCCCAAGCCCGGTGGCCGTCCGGCCCCCGGTCAGGGTCAGGGCCAGGGCCAGGCGGCCCGTCCCGGCCAGGGTGCTCCGCGCCCCGGTGGCCAGGCCCCGCGTCCCGGTGCCCGTCCGGCCGGTCCGCGTCCGGGCAACAACCCCTTCACCTCCGGTGGCTCCACCGGCATGGCCCGTCCGCAGGCTCCGCGCCCGCAGGGCGGTCCGCGCCCCGGTGGCGCTCCCGGCGCCGGTCCCCGTCCGCAGGGCCCCGGTGCCCAGGGCGGCGGTCCTCGTCCGCAGGCTCCGGGCGGTTCCCGTCCGTCGCCCGCCGGCATGCCCCGTCCGCAGGGCGGTCCGCGTCCCGGCGGCGCTCCCGGCGCCGGCCCGCGTCCGAACCCCGGCATGATGCCGCAGCGTCCCGCTGCCGGCCCGCGTCCCGGCCCCGGCGGCCGCGGTCCGGCCGGTGCCGGCCGTCCCGGCGGCGGCGGTCGTCCGGGTGGCGGCGGCTTCGCCGGCCGTCCCGGCGGTCCGGGTGGCGGCGGTGCCGGTCGTCCCGGCGGTGGCGGCGGCGGTTTCGCCGGCCGTCCCGGTGGTGGCGGCGGCTTCGGTGGCGGCGGTGGCCGTCCCGGCTTCGGTGGCCGTCCCGGTGGTCCCGGTGCCCGTGGTGGCACGCAGGGTGCCTTCGGCCGTCCCGGTGGTCCCGCGCGTCGTGGCCGCAAGTCGAAGCGGCAGAGGCGCCAGGAGTACGAGGCCATGCAGGCCCCGAGCGTCGGCGGCGTGATGCTGCCGCGCGGCAACGGCCAGGCCATCCGCCTGTCCCGCGGCGCGTCGCTCACCGACTTCGCCGAGAAGATCAACGCCAACCCGGCGTCGCTCGTCGCGGTCATGATGAACCTCGGCGAGATGGTCACGGCCACGCAGTCCGTCTCCGACGAGACGCTGCAGCTCCTCGCCGACGAGATGAACTACACGATTCAGATCGTCAGCCCCGAGGAGGAGGACCGCGAGCTGCTCGAGTCCTTCGACCTGGAGTTCGGCGAGGACGAGGGCACCGAGGAAGACCTGGTCGTCCGTCCGCCGGTCGTGACCGTCATGGGTCACGTCGACCACGGTAAGACCCGCCTGCTCGACGCCATCCGCAAGACGAACGTCATCGCGGGCGAGGCCGGTGGCATCACCCAGCACATCGGTGCCTACCAGGTCGCGACCGAGGTCAACGACGAAGAGCGCAAGATCACCTTCATCGACACCCCGGGTCACGAGGCGTTCACCGCCATGCGTGCCCGTGGTGCGAAGTCGACCGACATCGCGATCCTCGTGGTGGCGGCCAACGACGGTGTCATGCCGCAGACGGTCGAGGCCCTGAACCACGCCAAGGCGGCCGGTGTGCCGATCGTGGTCGCGGTCAACAAGATCGACGTCGAGGGCGCCGACCCGACCAAGGTGCGCGGTCAGCTGACCGAGTACGGCCTGGTGGCCGAGGAGTACGGCGGCGACACCATGTTCGTCGACATCTCCGCCAAGCAGGGTCTGCACATCGACAGCCTGCTGGAAGCGGTCATCCTGACCGCCGACGCCTCGCTCGACCTGCGTGCCAACCCGCACCAGGACGCGCAGGGCATCTCGATCGAGTCCCGCCTCGACCGCGGCCGCGGTGCCGTGGCGACGGTCCTCGTCCAGCGAGGCACGCTGCGGGTCGGCGACACGATGGTCGTGGGCGACGCCTACGGCCGTGTGCGCGCCATGCTCGACGACAACGGCAACAACGTGGCCGAGGCCGGCCCGTCGACGCCGGTCCAGGTCCTGGGCCTGACCAACGTCCCGGGTGCCGGTGACAACTTCATCGTGGTGGACGAGGACCGTACGGCCCGTCAGATCGCGGAGAAGCGTGCGGCCCGTGAGCGCAACGCGGCCTTCGCCAAGCGCACGCGCCGTGTCTCCCTCGAGGACCTGGACAAGGTGCTCAAGGCCGGCGAGGTCCAGCAGCTGAACCTGATCATCAAGGGTGACGCTTCCGGTTCGGTCGAGGCTCTCGAGTCCTCGCTGCTCCAGCTGGACGTCGGCGAAGAGGTCGACATCCGCGTCCTGCACCGCGGTGTCGGTGCGGTCACGGAGTCCGACATCGACCTGGCCATGGGCTCCGACGCCATCGTCATCGGCTTCAACGTCCGCGCGGCCGGCCGCGCGGCGCAGATGGCCGAGCGCGAGGGTGTCGACGTCCGGTACTACTCGGTCATCTACCAGGCGATCGAGGAAATCGAGGCGGCCCTCAAGGGCATGCTCAAGCCGGAGTACGAAGAGGTCGAGCTCGGTACGGCGGAGATTCGCGAGGTCTTCAAGTCGTCCAAGCTGGGCAACATCGCCGGTGTCCTCATCCGCTCGGGCGAGGTCAAGCGCAACACCAAGGCCCGCCTGGTCCGCGACGGCAAGGTCATCGCGGAGAACCTCAACATCGAGGGCCTGCGTCGCTTCAAGGACGACGTCACCGAGATCCGTGAGGGTTACGAGGGCGGTATCAACCTCGGCAACTTCAACGACATCAAGGTCGACGACGTCATCGCGACGTACGAGATGCGCGAGAAGCCGCGGGCGTAACCGCGGTCGGCTGCCGCTGGCCGACGGGACTCTCGGGTTCCGTCGGCCGGCGCGCCGTTCCTGGGGGCTCCGCCCCCAGACCCCCGCTTGCCCACCCAGCCGCCCGTCTCGGTAGGTTGAAAAGTTGGACTCTCAACCCACCGAGACGGGCGGCTGGGTGGGCGAACGGGGTCCAGGGGCAGAGCCGCTGGCGGGGTCCGGGGCGGAGCCCTGGGACAGGGCCGCAGCTCACGGTGGTGTAAACCCTGTCGAGCGACCGGCACGTACGCGGTACGGTTCTTAAAGCCCCGTCCACAAGGACCCCGGGCCACCGATCCCGTACCGGCGGGTGAACCGGCTGCACATGTACGTGGGGACTCTGTCCTTCGACCTGCTCCTCGGCGACGTCCACTCGCTGAAGGAGAAGCGCTCCGTCGTCCGCCCGATCGTCGCCGAACTCCAGCGGAAGTACGCCGTGAGCGCGGCCGAGGTGGACCACGTGGACCTCCACCGCCGGGCCCTGATCGGCCTCGCGGCGGTGTCCGGGGACGCGGCCCACCTCACCGACGTACTGGACCGGTGCGAGCGCCTGGTCGCCGCCCGCCCCGAAGTGGAGCTGCTGTCCGTACGGCGCACGTTCCACGGCGACGACGACTGACCACAGAACGTTAGAAGAAGAAAGAACGGGAGACGGACCAGTGGCCGACAACGCTCGGGCGAAAAGGCTGGCGGACCTCATCCGGGAGGTGGTGGCGCAGAAGCTGCAGCGCGGGATCAAGGACCCCCGCCTCGGCTCGCACGTCACCATCACGGACACCCGGGTCACGGGTGACCTGCGGGAGGCGACCGTCTTCTACACGGTCTACGGCGACGACGAGGAGCGCGCGGCCGCGGCCGCCGGTCTGGAGAGCGCCAAGGGCGTTCTGCGCTCCGAGGTCGGCCGCGCGGCCGGCATCAAGTTCACGCCGACCCTGACCTTCGTCGCGGACGCCCTGCCGGACACGGCCCGCAACATCGAGGACCTCCTCGACCGGGCCCGGCAGTCCGACGCCCAGGTGCGCGAGGCGTCCGCGGGCGCCGCGTACGCCGGTGGCGCGGACCCGTACCGCAAGCCGGAGTCCGACGACGAGACGGACGACACCGCAGAATGAGCAGCAAGCCCACCCCGCCCGACGGCCTTGTCATCGTGGACAAGCCGTCGGGCTTCACCTCGCACGACGTGGTCGCCAAGATGCGCGGGATCGCCCGGACCCGCCGCGTCGGCCACGCCGGCACGCTCGACCCCATGGCCACCGGCGTTCTCGTCCTCGGCGTGGAGCGCGCGACCAAGCTCCTCGGGCATCTCGCCCTCACCGAGAAGGAGTACCTGGGCACCATCCGCCTGGGCCAGAACACCGTCACCGACGATGCCGAGGGGGAGATCATCTCTTCCGCCGACGCCTCCCAGGTGACCCGGGACGCCATCGACGCGGGCATCGCCAAGCTGAGCGGCGAGATCATGCAGGTGCCGTCCAAGGTCAGCGCCATCAAGATCGACGGCGTACGGTCCTACAAGCGCGCCCGCGAGGGCGAGGAGTTCGAGATCCCGGCCCGCCCGGTGACCGTCTCGTCCTTCGCGGTCTACGACGTGCGCGACGCGGTCGCCGAGGACGGCACCCCGGTGCTCGACCTGGTCGTCTCCGTGGTCTGCTCCTCCGGCACCTACATCCGTGCCCTCGCCCGCGACCTGGGCGCCGACCTGGGCGTCGGCGGCCACCTCACCGCGCTGCGCCGCACGCGCGTCGGGCCGTACAAGCTCGATGCCGCCAAGACGCTCGACCAGCTCCAGGCCGAGCTGACCGTGATGCCGGTCGCCGAGGCCGCCACGGCCGCCTTCCGCCGCTGGAACGTCGACGCCAAGCGCGCCCGGCTGCTGCTCAACGGCGTCCGCCTGGAGATGCCCGACGAGTACGCGGACGCCGGTCCCGTCGCCGTGTTCGACCCCGAGGGCACCTTCCTCGCCCTGGTCGAGGCGCACAAGGGCAAGGCGAAGAGCCTCGCCGTCTTCGGCTGAGCCGAAGAGCGCTCAGCGACTCCCGGGTGTGTGCCCGTGGAGCGGCGGCCACGGGGTACGTGCCACACCCGCCGCTCCACGGTCCCCCCTGGGTTCCCCCACCCCTAGGGTCTGTCCAGCCGGACCCGTTCATTCACCCGTCCGGGCAGGCGCTCGGAGTGAATCGGGGGAGCTTTAGGGGGCGCTTTCGCCTCGCGGCCTTCTCCGGTGATCATCACGCCCCTACCGTCGAGGGAAAGGGCGCGGGCACACGGGCGGGAGGTACGGCGATGGACCAGCTCGTCCGGATCGACGGCCCCGACGGCCGCCCCCGTGGCGTCGGCTTCCTCGCCGACCACCACGGCACCCTTCTCACCAGTCACGAGGCCGTGGACGGCCTCACCGGGCTCGTCCTGTGCGCTCCCGACGGCCGCACCACCACGGCCGGCCCCGACGCCGTCGTCCCGCTGCCCGCGCTCGGCCTCGCGCTCGTGCGCACCGAGGGCCTGGACGGCGTACGGCCGCTGCCGCTGACCGTGCGGGACCGCACCGACGCGGGCACCTACGTACGGATCGCCGCCGGCTGCTGGCGCGAGGCCCGCGTCCTCACCACCACCCCGGTCACCTACACCGCCCGCGAGGGCGACAGCCGCCTCGCCGACGCGCTGGAACTGGCGATCGGCACGGCGGGCCGCGACGCCCTGCGCCCCGGCGGCGGCGCGACCGGCGGCCCCGTGCTCGACGCCCGCACCGGCGCGGTCCTCGGCGTCCTCGGCACGGCCTTGCGCTCCGAGCGCGCCGACCGGGGCTTCGCGGTCCCGGTGCGCCCCGCTGTCGCCTCCGGCCGCGCCCTCGCCGCCCTCCTCGCCCGCAACGCGGCCACCGTCCCCGCCTACGGCGCCGACCTCAACCCGGCCGCCGTCCTCGAACTCACCGGCGCCGTCCTGACCGTCGACGGGCCACCCCTCGCCGAGGACGTCGAACCGGTGGAACGGGCCGCCGTGGCAAGGGAGTTGACGGACTTCGCCGAGGGCCCCCACCCGGTGCTCGCGCTCACCGGACCGCCTGGCAGCGGCCGTACGACCCAGCTCGCGGCCCTCGCCGCAGGACGCCACCGGGGCGAACACCCCGCGCCCGCCCTCTGGCTGCGCGGCGCCGATCTGCGCGGCGGCGACGACTCCCTGGCCGACGCGGCCCACCGGGCCCTGCGGCGCGCCGGGGTCGCCGTCTGCGCGGCCGAGCCCGGCGACCTCGCCCCCGGCCGGGTCGCCCGCATCGCCGCCGGGGCCGGACGCCCGCTGCTGCTCCTGCTCGACGACCCCGAGGAGATGCCC
Source organism: Streptomyces sp. NPDC005435 (assembly GCF_040703155.1). Classification (NCBI taxonomy): domain Bacteria; kingdom Bacillati; phylum Actinomycetota; class Actinomycetes; order Kitasatosporales; family Streptomycetaceae; genus Streptomyces; species Streptomyces sp. NPDC005435. Next base: position 20,425 of record NZ_JBEXEQ010000036.1, on the reverse strand, counting down.
CCCGCGCTGGCCCGGCGACTGCCCGAGTGGACCCGGAACACCGTGGCCTGGCTGCGCGGGAGCGGGGCGCGGCTGGTGACCGGCTGCCGGGAGGAGTTCTGGGAGGAGCACGCGGAGCACTGGGCGCGGGGCGTGCCGGACGGCGCCGCGCCGCCGCGCGTACGGCTCGCCGGGTTCACCCCCGCCGAGGCCCGCCTCGCCCGCGCCCGGCACGGGGTCCCGGAGGGCGCCCTGGCCGGGCGCGACGCCCGGCATCCGCTCGCCCTGCGCCTCCTCGCCGACGTACGGGCCGCGCTGCCCGGCGCGCCCGTCCACGGACCCGTGGACCGGCACGAGGTGTTCGCCGCCCACCTCGACCTGATGTGCCTGCGCGTCGCGGTGCGGCTCACCGCCGGGGACGGCCTCGGCGGCACGGCCGTACGACGGCTCGCGACCCGCGTGGCCGGGCAGGTGCACGAGGCCGCGCGGCGCGCCCTCGGAAGCGGGACGGGCGCGCTGGACCGCCGCACGTTCGAGGCGCTGTTCCCGCCCGGGCCCGCGCCCGCCCGGCTGGGCGGCGGCTCCGGCTGGGCCTCCGCCGTCCTGGTCGAAGGGCTCCTGGTGCCCACCGGCACCGGCTACCGCTTCGCGCACACCGAACTCGCCGACTGGCTCCAGGGCAGCCACCTCGACCTGGAGGCGGCCCTCGACGTCCTGGTGCACCGCCCGCGCGAGACCGCCCCCGCCGCCGTACCGCACCACCGCGCCGGACCGGTCGTCCAGGCGCTGCTGCTCCTCGCCCGCAGACGCGGCGCCCGGCTGCTCGCCTTCCGGCTACGGGAGCTGGCCGACGCCCTGGACGCGGACCCGGCCTCCTGGTGGGCGGCCCGGCTGCTCTCGCGGACCCTCCTGGACGGGCCCGACGCGGCGCCGTACCGCGAGGTGCTGCGCTGCCTGGCCGGGCGGGTCGTCGCCTGGCGGCACGGGCGGCGCCCGGTGCCCGCCGACCTCGGGCCCGCCTTCTGGGCCGCGCTGCCGCTGCCCGCCGCCGAGCGGTTCGCGCTGCTGCGGGAGCTGGTCCTCGCGGACGGGGACACCGGGGGAGAGGGCGAGCGCCATCTCGACACGGTGGCCCGGCTGCTGGCCGCCGCCCCGGCCGCCGTACAGCCCCACCTCACCCGCTGGTTCGAGGACGAACGCCCGCTGCCCGCCACCCCGCACGCCACCGTGGCCACCGCCGCGCAGGCCCTGCTGCACACCCACCGCCACGGCGCCCTGGACGAGCTGACCGAGGCCCTCGCCGACAGCGGCCACCGGCGGGCCGACGAACTCCTCGCCGTCCTCGCCGAGGACGAACCCGCCGCCGCCTGCCGCGCCGCGGACCGCTGGGCGTCCGACGAGCGCCCCGCCTGCCGCGCGGCCGCCACCGCCCTCGCCCTGCGCGCCGCCCCGCACGCCCGCACCCCCGACGACCGCGCCCTGCTGCGCCGCGCCGCCCGCGCGCTGCTCGCCCGCCCCGCCGACCGGGACCTGCACGGCGGCGCCCTCGCCCTCCTGGTCCGCGACCCGCACACCCGCGAGGAGCACCTCACCGAGACGCTGCGCCGCTTCGCCGACGGCGACCTCGGCATCCCCGCCGCCGCGCTGCTGCCCGCCCTGGACACCGACCCCGAGCCCGTCCTCGACGCCTTCCGCGCCCGGCTGCGCGGCGGCGGCCCGGACACCGCGCGGACGCTGCGCGCGCTCGCGGACGTGACCGCTCCCGCGCTGGTGCACCGGGTCGCCACCCTGGTCCGGGAGACGGTCGCGCCGGGGCCCGACAGCGCCGAGGGCGCCGACAGCGCCGGTTGCGTGGCCGCGTACGTCGGCCGCCGGCTCGGCCAGGGACCGACGGCCCGCTCCGAGCTGCTGCCCCTGGTGAGCGGTCTGCTCGCCACGGGCACCGAGCCGGTACGCGCCGCCCTCGCGGCCGTGCTCGCCACCCCGGGCGGGCCGGCCGCCCGGCCGCTGCGCCGCGAGCTGCTCGACCTGCTGCTCGCCCATGAGCAGGACCCGGCCGTGCTGCTCGCGGCGGCCCGCGCGGCGGTCCGTCACCTGGGCGACGGGGACGACGGGGGCGGAGAGGGCGGCGCGGGCGACGGCGGTGGCGACGCCGAGGCCGAGGCGCGGGGGCTCCTGCACCGCACCGGCCTGCTGTGCGGCCGTACCCCCGAGGGCGCCGCCCGCTTCGACACCTGCCTGGCGGACCTCGCCGAGGAGGTGCCGGGCCTCGCCGCGCGGCTGGCCCGCTGGCTCACCGAGGCCCCGGGCGACTGGGCCGGAGTGCCGGGCCCCGGCGCACGGCGCGCGATCGAGAGCGTGGCCGGGACGCGCGTACCCGTGTGAGCCCCGGCGCGTACGCCCGCACCGATCCGCGCCTCTCGTACGTGCGTCCGGTCACAGCCCCCGGCCGATGCGGGGCGCGGGCGGGCGGCATGGCACCCTTAGACCTGCACAAGAGGTCAATGATGGAGACCGGGATCCGCGCGAGCGGTCCACGGTCGACACGGACACGGGTTCGAGGAGCGGTCACAGTGCAGCGCTGGCGTGGCTTGGAGGACATCCCCCAGGACTGGGGGCGCAGCGTCGTCACCATCGGGTCCTACGACGGTGTCCACCGAGGCCACCAGTTGATCATCGAGCACGCCGTGGACCGGGCCCGCGAGCTGGGCGTCCCGGCCGTCGTGGTCACCTTCGACCCGCACCCCAGCGAGGTCGTGCGCCCGGGCAGCCACCCCCCGCTGCTCGCCCCGCACCACCGCCGGGCCGAGCTGATGGCCGACCTGGGCGTGGACGCGGTCCTGGTGCTGCCGTTCACCGCCGAGTTCTCCCAGCTCTCCCCGGCCGACTTCGTCGTCAAGGTCCTGGTGGACAAGCTGCACGCCAAGGCGGTCGTCGAGGGCCCGAACTTCCGCTTCGGCCACCGCGCGGCCGGCACCGTGGACTTCCTCGCCGAGCAGGGCAAGGTCTACGACTACGACGTGGAGGTCGTCGACCTGCACCTGACCGGCGCGGCGGGCGGCGGGGCGCCGTTCTCCTCCACGCTGACCCGGCGCCTGATCGCCGAGGGCGACCTCGCCGGTGCCCGCGAGATCCTGGGCCGCCCGCACCGGGTGGAGGGCGTGGTCGTACGCGGCGCCCAGCGCGGCCGCGACCTGGGCTTCCCCACCGCCAACGTCGAGACCCTGCCGCACACCGCCATCCCCGCCGACGGCGTCTACGCCGGGTATCTGCACTGCCTGGGCGAGGCGATGCCGGCCGCGATCTCGGTGGGCACCAACCCGCAGTTCGACGGCACCGAGCGCACGGTGGAGGCGTACGCCATCGACCGCGTCGGCCTCGACCTGTACGGGCTGCACGTCGCCGTGGACTTCCTGGCCTACGTGCGCGGGCAGGCCAAGTTCGACTCGCTGGAAGCCCTGCTGGAGCAGATGGGGCGGGACGTGGAGCGGTGCCGGGAGATCGTCGCGGCGGACGCGTAACCCCGGGACACGGGGGGGCTCCCGGGACACTCGGGACACGAAAGGGCGGCCGGAGCACCGGCCGCCCTTTCTCGTGCCCTACTGCTGCGGGGGCTGCTGTCCCGGCTGCGGGTAGCCGTACAGCTCCTGCTGCGGGGGCTGCGGCTGCCGGCCCGGCGCGGCCTGCGGCGGGTACGGCGGCTGGCCCTGCGGCGGGATGTACGGCTGCCCGGGCTGGGGCTGCCCCGGCTGCGGGGGATAGGGCTGCTGACCCGGCTGGGGCGGGTACGGCGGCTGGCCCTGCTGCGGCGGATAGGGCTGGCCCGGGTACGGCCGGCCGGCCGGCTGGCCCGGGATGTGCGGGTACTGGCCGGGCAGCGGCGGGGCGGCCACCGGCGGCGGGTTGCCGTCCCGGGTCCACAGCCCGTGCGCCTGCTGGTGCCGTACGAAGTCCTCGGCGACCATCGCCGCGAGGTTGAAGTACGACTCCCGCACCTTCGGGCGCATCATGTCGAGGTCCACCTCGGCACCGGCCGCCAGATGCTCGTCGAACGGCACCACGACCACACCGCGGCACCGGGTCTCGAAGTGGGACACGATGTCGTCCACCTTGATCATCTTGCCGGTCTCGCGGACCCCGGAGATGACCGTGATCGAGCGGGCGACCAGGTCGGCGTACCCGTGCGCGGACAGCCAGTCCAGCGTGGTGCTCGCGCTGCTCGCGCCGTCCACGGACGGGGTGGAGATGATGATCAGCTGGTCGGCGAGGTCGAGGACCCCGCGCATCGCGCTGTAGAGCAGACCGGTGCCCGAGTCGGTGAGGATGACCGGGTACTGCTTGCCGAGCACGTCTATCGCGCGGCGGTAGTCCTCGTCGTTGAACGTGGTCGACACGGCCGGGTCCACGTCGTTGGCGATGATCTCCAGGCCGGAGGAGGCCTGGGAGGTGAACCGCCGGATGTCCATGTACGAGCTGAGGTGCGGGATCGCCTGCACCAGGTCGCGGATGGTCGCCCCGGTCTCGCGGCGCACCCGGCGGCCGAGCGTGCCCGCGTCCGGGTTGGCGTCGATGGCGAGGATCTTGTCCTGGCGCTCGGAGGCGAGCGTGGAGCCGAGCGCGGTGGTGGTCGTCGTCTTGCCGACACCGCCCTTGAGGCTGATGACCGCGATCCGGTAGCAGGACAGCACCGGGGTGCGGATCAGGTCCAGCTTGCGCTGCCGCTCCGCCTCCTCCTTCTTGCCGCCCAGCTTGAACCGGGACGCGGCGGCCGCGGGGCGCCCGCTGCGCGCCTTCTGCCGCTTGTTGTTGAGCAGCCGGTCCGAGGACAGCTCCACGGCCGCCGTGTAACCGAGCGGCGCGGCACCGGGGTTGGTCGGCTGCCGCTGGTCGTGCTGCACGGCCTGCGGCCAGGCGGTACCGGTGCGCGGGTCGACCGGCGGGGCCTGCGGGGGCTGGGGCTGCGTCGGCTGGGGCTGCGGCTGCGGCTGCGGCTGCGGCTGCGGATGCGCGGTCGGCGGGAAGGCGTAACCGGGCTGCTGGGCAGGGATGTTGGGGCCCGGCTGGGGTGCGGACTGCGGGGCGGGGTGCGGGGGGAAGGCGTAACCGGTCGCCGGAGGCGCCTGGTTGAGCGGCGCGGCCGGGGGAAACGCGTAGCCGCCGGGGGAGTCGGGGGCGGCGGCCGGGCCCGGCTGCGGCGGGAAGGCGTAACCGGTGGGCGGCGCCTGCGGGTTGGGCTGCTGCTGCTCGCTCGCCGGGGCCGGGGCGCCCGGGTGGGGCGGAGCGGCCGGGGGCACGGGGGCGCCGGGCTGGTTCCAGGCGGCGGCGGGCGCGGGCTGCGCCGGGTTCGGCGGGTACGGCGGCTGGCCGGGAGCGCCGGGGCCCTGCGCGGCCGGGGGCTGCTGTGGTGCGGCCGGCATCGGGCCGGGCTGCTGCGGCACGGCGCCCTGCGCGGGCCACTGCGCCGCCGGTGCGGGCGCGGCGGGCTGGTACGACGGCGGCAGCGGGGGCACGCCCTGCTGCGGTGCGGGCGGGGTCCAGGCCGGGGGAGCGGTGCCCTCGGCCGGGGCGGCCTGGGGGGCGTCGGGGGCGGGCTGCTCCGGCTCGGCGTCCGGGGCGGACTGGGCGGCCGGTTCGGCCTCGGCGTCACCGGTTTCCCCGGCTTCCCCGGTGTCCGTACCGGAGGCGGCCTGGGGGGCGCCGTCGGCGGCCGTGTCGTCGGTGGCCGGGGTGTCCTGGCCGTCCGGGGCGGTGTCCGGCTCCGGCTCCGGCTCCGGCGCCGCGTCCGTCGTCGCGGCCGGGGTCTCCCCGGACGCGGCTTCGCCGGCCGCTTCACCGGACGCGTCGCCCGTGCCCTCGGCGGTGCCCTCGGCGGTGCCTTCGGCGGTGTCGGCCGCCGGAGCCTGCCCGGCGGGCTCCTCCGGCTGCTTCTCCGCGGCCGTACGCTCGTCGATCTCCCGCTTCAGGGCGGCGGCCGAGAACCGCATCGTCGCCCCGCTCTCCAGGTCACCGTTGTCCGCCTCGGGCTCCGCCGGGGCGCGGTCCGGCTGCGCCTGACCCTGCTGCGGCTCGAACCCGGCCGGGAGTCCCGGCACCGGCGCGGGAGTTCCCGCCGGGGGAGCGGGCGGCGCGTACGGCGCACCGGGCCCGGAGGGCGCGGCGGGCGGCGCGAAGGGCACCCCCGGAGCGCCAGGCGTACCCGGAGCGCCCGGCACACCCGGCGTCCCCGGCGTATGCGTGGCGGGCGCGGCCGGCGGTGTCGGACCCGGCACCGGGGCGGCCGGGGTGAACGGCGGCGGCACCGGGCCCGGTCCCGTCGGCACCCCCGCGCCGTCGGAGCCTCCGGAGGAGGAGGCGTTCTGCGTGTACCAGGCGGGCGGGGCGTAGTCGATGGTGAACTCGCCCGTGTTCTCGACCGCCGACTCCGCGTCGGGCTGGTCGTCGTCGGGTGTGGCCCAGCCCCCGCGCATACCGTCCCGATCGCTGCTCACAGTTCCTCCTGAAGTGGTCGGGCACCCTCAAACGCGTGCGGGGGCCGACCAAGTCGTGTCGTTCAAGTCGTCCGTAGTCGTGCCGGGCAGGGCCGTCCACCGGTCCGTCCCCGGGGACGACGCCCCGCCCGCGGGTCCGGCATCGCGCCCGCTCCCAGCCTAATCACCACAGGCCCCGCGCAGGCAGGCCCGCCCACCCCCCGAAACGCGCTCAACGCACCGTGCGGCCGTCACGACCGCCCTGGGGTCCGGCCCAACCACCCGGGAAATAAAGGGGCAAACAACCGGGCACGCGACAAACCGCAGTCACCCTTCGGCGCGCGAAAGCCCAACAAAGCGGACAAGAAAGGTCGTTCAGTCCATGCGGCGCGGGTTGCCCAACAATCCGATCTCGGCGTCGGTCGGCTGGGTCAGCACGTACTGCCGCTCACGATCGGTACACCAGAGGGTGACACCGTCGGGCAGCCCCGGCAGCGACTCCACCTCGGTCCGGGACAGCCCCATCGTGCGCCCGAGCTCCGCCGCCTCGTCCGGCGAGACCCGCTGCACGCCGACGAGCCGCGCCTGCCGCAGCAACCGGGGCGCCACCGGGCTCAGATACGGCAGCAGCGTCACCACCGACTGCCACGGCCCCGCCACCACGCGCCCGCGCGGCGGCCGCATCCCGCAGTCCCGCACCACCAGCACGGGCGTACCCGCCGAGGCACCCTGCGGAGGGACCCGCCCGACCTCGTACACGGCGAGGCCGTTCTGTCCGCCGCCCATGGCGTGCACCATCTGCATCCAGGACTGCGGCCGGCCGGTCTCCACCGCCACCCGGGCACCCGTCGCCGCCGTCCGCAGCGCCAGCACCTGCGCCGTCCACAGGCCGCCGATCAGCACCACGTCGTACGGCGTGGGCCGGTTGATGCCCAGCACCGCGGGCCGGCCCTCGGCGTCCACACCGGCCACCACACCGTCGTCACCGATGGGCAGGGACAGGGCGTCCGCGTACCGCAGGGGCAGCGAATGTCTCGGGTGGCGCGGGCCGAGCAGACCGAAACCGGTGCGCAGCCGCTCACCGAAAGTGGGCGACGAGGCCGGGGTGGTCGAGTTCGCCGTGGCCATCAGCGGGCACCTCCGAGCGGCAGGGTGGCCAGAACACCGGAGAGCTGCTCACGGTCCAGGCGCGCGAGCCCGGTCCGCGACTCCCGCGCCACACGCTCCAGATCGCGGCGCGCGTCGGTCAGTTCCTGATTGCTGCGGCCGGTGATCCGCAGGTGCCCGGTGAGGGACACATCGTTCCGGGCGCTCCCGGCCAGCGTCAGACTGAAGGTCGTCGCCAGCGCGGGCACCGAGGTCAGCCGCGCGACCAGCTGCGCCAACGAGCCGTCCGCACCGCCCAGTTGGGGCCAGCGGCGCACCCAGTAGGTGGTGTGCCGACGGTTGTCGCAGCGCCAGCTGCGGCTGGACTCCTCCGTACGGCGCTGCGGTGTCTCGTCCCGTCCGGCCTGGGCCGCCTGGGCCGTCACGATCGGGTTGGCACACGCGGAGGTGGCGATGGCCGCCGTCAGCTCCTCCTCGGTGAGCACGCTCGCGCGCAGCCCCGCTCCGGTCAGCCGGCTCGACAGATGCCCGGCCGAACGCGCCAGACACTTCTGCGCGCCCACCAGCCCGCCACCGCGCGCGGCGACCGCCTCCGGGCACAGCTCGGGATCGAGCTTCAGCGCTATCCACGTGATGCGCACGGCCGGGGAGCCCGTCTGGGCCTGCAGCGGCGCGTAGTTGCTGACGACCACCGACTGCTGCGGCAGATGCAGGGCCGGCGCCGGCTGGGTGTGCACCACGATCTGCGCCGACTCCAGCCGGATACCGTCCACTTCGAGCACGTCGCGCACCAGGGCCAGCGGCAGCGGCCTGCGGCTGTGGTCCGCCCGCAGCGCGTCCGAGTCCGACTCCACCTGGAGCACGGCGGTCAGGAAGCCGCCGTCGCCCACCATGCCCACCGGCCGCTGATCGCGGTCGTCACCCCGGCTGTAGCTGTACGTGCGCAGCGTCGGCTCGCACTCCACGGCGGGCGCGAGGGAGGAATCGGTGCCCGGCGGCACCGGCGTGTTCGCGGCACGCCGCACACGGGCCCGCAGCGCCAGCAGACTGCCCAGCCACTCCGGCAGCGGACGCCCCCTGCGCCGTACCACGGCGAGCACCACCAGCACCGAGGCGAGCACGGCGGCGACGGCCATCGCGACCGTACCCAGCAGCAGGCCGCACACGACGAGCGCGGCCGCGACCTCCAGCAGCACCAGACGCTGGACCGCGAACGAACCGCCACGGCCCGAGCGGGGCTCCGGATGCGGGGTGAACACCCCCGGCCGGCCTGCGGTTTCCCGCGGGGAGGAAGCGGGGGCGCGCACGCCCGAAGGGTCCGCCTCACCCGGTCGTGACCCCGATTGCGATCGCGACCGGGCGCGCGTTGCGGAAGCCATCACTTCAAAACCCCCGAACCTTCCCGAAAACCCTTGCGCTCCGGTGTCCTCAAGCCCAGAGCACCCTACCCGTGCCACGCGCGGGTCCACGCAACAGGCATAGTAGGGGCCGGGTCTGACAGTCCAGACACCAGAGGGAATCGAGGGCGGGGGCCGGATCTTCACAGGTCCCCCACGGCTCCGCACGGGGAGAGAGCGGACACAGATGGCATCACGGCGGGATGAACTCAACGCCTACACCTTCGCGAAGCGCCGCACGCTCGCGTCGTTCCTGCAGCCCACACCTTCCGGCTCCGAGGAGGGCGCCCCCAAGCCGCTGGGCGCGCTGGTGCCCGGCGTCGTCGTCGGCGTGGTGATCCTCGCGGTGTTCGGCGCGGTCGGGATGTTCAGCCCCACCGCGCCCAAGGGCTGGGACACGGCCGAGGAACACGTCATCGTCGCGAGCGACTCGACCACCCGTTACGTCGTCCTGAACACCGGCAAGCAGCGGCAGCTCCACCCCGTCCTCAACATGGCGTCGGCCAAGCTGCTCCTGAAGCCCGAGAAGGACAGCGTCATCACCGTGGACGAGAAGATCCTCGACGACGGCAAGCTCCCGCACGGCGCCACCATCGGCATCCCCTACGCCCCCGACCGGCTGCCCTCCCCGGACGAGGCCGGCACCGCCAAGCGCTGGGCGGTCTGCGAGCGCCCCGGCGACGGCGGCCGGGCCATCCAGAAGGCCGCGTTCGTCCTCGCGAAGAAGGAATGGCCGAAGACGGACGGCACCGACCGGCTCACCCGAGGCGACCTGATGTACGTCGTCGGCCCGGACGGCAAGACCCAGTACGTCGTGGACGCGCACGGCACGGCGTACAAGATCGCCGACCCCGGTGACCAGGAACTGCTCAAGGCCCTCGACACCCAGGGCCGCGCCCCCCAGCGCGTCTCCCAGGAATGGCTCGACACCCTCCACCAGGGCGACCCCGTCGCCATCCCCGCGATCAAGGGCGGCACCCCAGGCGCGAAGGCCGGCGCCTCCGACCTGCTGCGGCAGTACGACAAGGTCGGCGAGGTCATCAAGGCCTACGACGGCCAGGCGATCCGCTACTACGTCGTCCTGCCCGGCCGGGTGGCGAGCATCTCCGAGTTCACCGCCACGCTCCTGCTCAACAGCGGCGACCTCGTCGGCGTGGGCCAGGCCGGCGAGGCCCAGCAGGTCAGCCCCGCCGCGGTCGCCGACAGCACGGCCTTCGACGGCGGCAAGAACTGGCCGGAGTACAAGCCGAAGACGGTCAACGACGGCTCCAGCACCACCAGCGGCCGCAACACCGTCTGCAACGTCATGCGCTCCCTCGGCGCCGACGGCGCGACCACCCTGTCCACCTGGGCCGGCACCGACTTCCCCGTCCGGCTGCCCACCGGCTCCTCCAGCGCCTACGTCACCCCCGGCTCCGGCCAGCTCTACCGCCAGTTCCAGGGCACCGAGACCAGCGTCGGCGGAGTCTTCCTGGTCACCGACACCGGGCTGCGCTACGCCCTGCAGTCCAACAGCGACAGCGCCACCGACGACCAGGGCATCGGCACCTCCGCCAAGCAGCGCAAGGAGGAGCTGACCGAGGCCAGGATCGCCCAGACCCACCTCGGCTACGAGAACGTCAAACCCGCTCCCGTCCCCGTGGAGTGGTCCACGTTCCTGCCGACGGGCCCGCGCCTGTCGGAGGCGGCGGCGCGGCAGCCGCAGGGGTCGTAGGAGGACGTGCTCATGCTGAAGGCAACGACTTCGGGGACCGGAACGCGGCGGGCCGCCGCCCGCACCGCCGCGACGGCCGCGGCGGTGTTCCTCACCGCGACGACCCTCACCGTCGCCCTGCCCGCGCCCCCCGCGCGCGCGGACGACGGCCAGTGCACCTTCCCGTCGAAGAACTACACCGCCCGCCCCTGGGCGCTCCAGCGGGTGAACCTGGACGCCCTGTGGGCGCAGGCCACGGGCAAGGGCGTCCAGGTGGCCGTGATCGACACCGGGGTGGACGTCAAGAACCCGCAGCTCGCCAAGGCGGTGACCGCGTCCAAGGGCAAGAACCTGCTGCCCGCGAAGAACGCCAAGGGCGAGAAGACAGAACGGGGCAACAGCTCCGGCACCACGGACACGGTCGGCCACGGCACGCGCGTGGCCGGCATCATCGCGGCCCGCCCCATGAAGGGCACCGGGTTCGTGGGCCTGGCCCCGGACGCGACGATCATCCCCATCAAGCAGAACGACGCCGAGGGCGACGGCACGACCCTCACCCTGGCCGCGGCGATCCGCTACGCGGTCCAGCAGGGCGCCGACGTCATCAACATCTCGCAGGACACGGCCAACGCGGTGACGGGCGGCCCGACCCTGGAGGACGCCGTCAACTTCGCCCTGGCGCACAACGTCGTGGTCGTGGCGTCGGCGGGCAACGACGGCCTGGGCGGCAACGTCAAGGTGACGTACCCGGCCTCGTACAAGGGCGTGCTGGCGGTGGGCGCGTCCGACCGGAACAACGAGCGCGCCGCGTTCTCGCAGGCGGGCTACTTCGTCGGCGTCGCGGCCCCGGGCGTGGACATGATCTCCACCGTCCCCGGCGGCGGCCACTGCTCGGACAACGGCACGAGCTTCTCGGCGCCCTATGTCGCGGGCGTGGCAGCCCTGTTGAAGCAGAAGTACCCCAAGTGGACGGCCCAGCAGATCGTCGCCCAGATCGAGCAGAGCGCCGAACGCTCCATCCCGGGGTACGACCGGCTGGTGGGGTGGGGAGTCGTCGACCCCGTGAAGGCGCTGACGGACGTGGACCCGGCCCACCCGGTGGAGTCACCGCGCCCGGAGAACGGCGTCACCAAGGGCGAGGCGCCGTCGGTCACGCCGCTGCGCTTCGGTGAGACGGCGGAGGAGCGGGACACCCGGCTGGCGACCTATGTGATGGTGGGCGGCCTGGTCGTGGTGGCGGCCCTGAGCGGTACGGCGGTCGCGGTACGGGACGCGCGGCGCAGGCGTGGGCGCCTGTCCTGAGGAGGGCGCCTGTCCTGACGGAGGATGTCGGTCCCCGCGTTGGGACAGGCGCACCGGGACAGGCGCTCCGGCACGGCTAACGGGGCGCGGGCGTCACCTTGTTGTCGGCCTTGATGTCGAAGTTGATCTGGCTGCCCTTGACCGAGGTGACGGTGACCGTGATGCCCACGGTGCTCTTGTCGTCCGCGGTGAGCGTGCAGCGCGTCTTGGTGCCGACCTTGCCGGGGAGGTCCTCGGGGCAGGAGACGTCGGGCTTGGGACGGCCCGTCTGAGCCGCGAGCCGCTCGGCGACGGTGTCGCCCAGCTTGCCCGCGGACACCTTCGGCTCGGTCTTGCCCACGTGAACCGACGCCGAGCACCCGGAGACGAGTACACCCGCAACTACGGCCGAAAGACTCAGGGTTGTGGCGACGGTACGGGTCATGGGCATGGGGGACTCCGATTCGGATCGGGACAGGGGATGAGCGAAGCATAACGGCCGCTGTGAGCCGGGCACCTTGTCTCGGGTGAATCCCGGGCTGCCTCGGAGAAACGAACGCCCTTGATCCGGACTCGGATTGTGAGGGAATTCCATGAAGTCTTCACGCGACTTGCGAAGGACTCTCACTCGCCGGCTCCGGGACGCGTGCCGGGCGACGACGGGGGTGCGTGGAGTCGTGTTAAGGCGCGACCTGGGCGGTGGAAGGATTTTGACGTGGTGTTAGCGTGAGCGGTCCTGTCGTCAAGGCAACGGTTTCCAGGCAGGGTTGGGAAGAAGGGGGACGCATTTCTCATGTCGGTCGATCTGGGTGTGGGACCAGGAGTTCTCAAGAAAGGCGCCGGGGACATTCTTGAGTGCATCACACCTGCCAAGGGTGTGAAGCCGGAGGACGCCGCGGAGGAGGGCGAGTCGCTCGGGGACGATGACGCGGTCGCCGCGATGGTCACGTTCAGCGCCACGTGGAAGCTCGGCGTGGACTTCCTCCTCGACTGTGGGGCGACTCTGGCGGAGGGACTGAAGTCGGCCGACAGCGACTACGCGGCAACAGACCAGAGGATTCGTGGCGCCGTGAACGCGGTCAAGTCGGACTTGGGCTAGGAACGGGGAATCCGCATCCATGGGAACCACGCTGGGGTGGACGCACGACCCCAAGAAGCTCATACCGGGCGACGTCGGAAAGCTGCACAAGCTCGCCACCGAACTCAACGGCTGGTCCAAGAAGTTCGAGAAACTCGGCGACGGTCTGCGCGACTTGAAGATCCCCGGGTGGACCGGTCAGGCCAGTGACGCCTTCTGGCCCGTCCTGGCCAAGGAGAAGGCCAACTGGTATCTCGTGGCCGACGCCATGTCGGGAGCCGCCGGCGCGGTCACGTCGTACGCCTCCACGCTCGACTGGGCGCAGAAGCAGGCCGCGACGGCGATCCACCAGTGGGAACACGGCGATCACGATGCCGCCGAGACGACACTCGAGAACGCCCGCAAGCAGCTCAAGCCCGAGACGGAGAAGCTGACCAAGAAGCTCGACGACCTGGCCGGCGGCGCCTCCCACGCTCCGGCCTGGCTCGCCCGCGCCCGTGCGAGGGCCGACTCGTGGCAGTTCGTCAAGGACCACGGGATGGGCAAGACGGCTCAGAACCGCTGGAAGAAGGAAGGCATGCCGTGGGCTTCCGACTTCGGCAGGAGGAGCAAGGAGTGGGGCAAGGACGAGAACGGCAACTGGTTCATCCGTGACAAGCCTGAGCCTTCCGGGGAGCCGGAGGAAGGCGCCGGCGGCAAGAAGACCAATGTGAGCGTCAAGATCGCCGAGTGGTCGGACAAGGCCGACGCATGGTCCACTGGGACCAAGGGTGACGGGAACTGGGCGGGCGGCAAGGTCAAGGGCCAGTTCGATGCCTCCGTCCTCGGCGTCGACGGGACCGCCGGCGCGAGCTACACCAATGGACGGCTGCAGGCCGGTGTCGCGGGAACCGCGTATCTGGGACAGGTCTCCGGGAACGCGAGCTACGAGTACGGCGTCGTCGGCGTCCAGGCCGAAGGAAAGGCCTTCGCGGGCGCCGAGGCCTCGGCGAACGTCGGTGTCGGAAAGGACGGACTTCACGCGGGCGCGGAGGGTTTCGCCGGCGCGAAGGCCTCGGGTTCCGTGGGCGCCGATGTCGCCGGAGTGGGCGCCGGTGTCAACGGGGAGGCCTGGGCGGGAATCGGCGCCAGCGCCGATGTGGACGCGGGTATGAAGGACGGCAAGATCACCATCGGCGGCAACCTCGGGGTCGGCCTGGGTGTGGGCGGCAAGATCGGCTTCGACGTCACGGTCGACCCCGGCAAGGTCGGCGACACGATCGCGGACGCGGCCGACTGGGTAGACGACTGGCTCTGACCCCCGTCGTCGACGTTCATCAAGGAAGTGGATTCACCATGACGGCCACATTGCCGATCAAGATCTCGTTCTCATTGCCCGACGGCTGGCAGGCGGCCCCGCCGGACGAGGTGGGGGCGCCCGGCGCCGCCTTCGTCGCGCTTCATCCCGGCTCCGTGGACCACGGTTTCACCGCGAACATCACCATTTCGGGGGAGATGAGGAACGACGCCACCACCATGTGGCAGATCGCGGAAGAGTCCGTGCACCGGCTGGAGCAGGCCGGCCCCGTGGAGGTCGTGAAGAAGCACGAGGTGGGCACCCCGGACATCCCGGGTCTGACGGACTCCCCCGGGGTGGTCCAGAACCTCCGCCTGCACACCACGCTGCGCGGCGAGCCGCTGGAACTCTGTCAGAGCCAGGTCTACCTCGGTCTGGAAGACGTCAGGAATCCGGCCAAGCGAGCGGTCATCGAGCTGGTCCTCACGGCGACGGAGGGTCAACTGGAGCATGTGGTGGACGACTTCAAGTCCTTCCTGCGTACGGTCCGGTCGGCCGAGGAAGACTCCGCCTGAACCGCCGGAAGTTCCCCTTGACCGAGTGATCCCTTCACCGGCCGAGGGGAACTCCGTTGTGTCAGGAGGTCTCCCATGCCTGCACCGGGATGCGGTCCAGAACATCGCACAGGTGGTTCAGCTTCTCGTCGACGGCCTGGGGCGTCAGCGGATCTGAGTACCAGGTGAACAGTTCACCTTCGTGGAACTGCAGCGGAGTCTTGTCCGCCAGAGGCTCCGTCAGCAGATAGGGCATCAAGTCGCGGCTGAAGGCTTTTCGGGTGAATTCCTCGTCACTGGTGATGACTCGGAACTCCTTGTCGAACGCCGGCTTGCCGAGGGGCATCGTGGGCTTCCGGCCGAACAGGGTGGTCAGCATTCCGCGGCGAAATATCTGCATGAACGCACCCGAACCGGGTGCCTCGACGACGAAGACGGACCGGATCAGCGGCTGGGGGTTGTCGTCGGTGCCTGACGTGATGCTCATGAAGCGGTACTCGAAGTACTTGAACGGGCGACCCCGGAACTCCCCCGTGGTGTAGTGGCAGGCGGACATGTTCACCCCGCGGGTGGGGAAGGGGCGTATGCCGCTGTAATGATCGATCCGGCCTCTGGTGAACGCTTCGTAGGTCCAGCCATGTTCAGCGGCATTGCGGGCGAGTTGTGTGTAACCTCGCCCAATTTCCCGCTCTTTCTTCCGTCCGCGGTGGGATACGGTGAAAACGAGGGTGAACATGCCCGCGACGAGGGCGAACGCCACTATCCCCGGCAGAGCATCAGCCAATTTCTCCATGGCCCCACACTATGGCGGACGTGGGAAACGGCCGACGGCGGGCGCGACAGGCCGGCGCGGCCCGTGGCGTCCACACCTCGTTGCCAAGGTGAATGTCTGGTGAAGGGCGCGGAGGTGCGGGTGCCGTCGCGCCAGGATGCCGTTCCGGGCCGTCCGTACGTCGAACCTGGACCTCACCGGTGTGCCGACGGCCGGGACGAGGAGCGCCGCCGGGCCGTCCCGCGCACGGCAAACCGGGCAAAGAGTGTCGGCCGGGCCGCTTATCGTAACTGAGTTAACACACAGCCAGGTTGGACCGGTTGTGCTGGGTGACTACAGTGGTAAACGCGTTGTGAGGCGCGGCTCGCTTTGCGATCGTACGGCGAGCGGGCGACCGGCCCTCGACTCGGTCGGGGCCGAGGTGTGTACGGGGAAACGGGGAGGAGCGTCGTGCTTCCGGCAGACATGGTGGGGGGCGTGTCGGCGGCCAGGGCAGCGAACCTGGAGGCCAGTGGTGAGGCGCTGGACACGTTCGTGAAGCGGGTCGACGCGGTTCTGAGCAACCTTGAGGCATCCGCGGGCAACCCGACGAAGGTCGGCGCCCAGACGATCAGGTCCACGTCGCTGACCTCGGGGGCGGAGAACGTCTTCCCCGAGGCGCACGGTCTGTACAAGCAGTACCACCGCGTCCACGCGGAACTGACGTCCCTGTCCAAGAGTCTTCACCTTCAGATCGAGGCCATCGGCATCGCGGTGCAGGGCGCCCATCGGGGCTTCGACAATCTCGAAGAGGAGCAGCGGCAGCGGTTCTGGGCGATCCAGGGGGAGATCCGGAAGACCGACGACAAGAAGACCCATCAGCACGCCAACGACAAGGCCACTGGCGCGAGGTACTGACGATGACCGACAAGAAGCACGACGCAGACCTGCACCGCGTCTCATCGCAGAACTCGGTGACCGACTTCGCCCGAGGCGTGGAAGAGGGGCCGCGGGGCGGCTTCCTCGACGGCTTCTTCCGCTCGGCGGTCGAAGCCACCCCCTTCGGGCGCGCCATCACGGCCCGGACGGACTTCGACAAGCGCGACCTCGATCTCAACAAGATGATTGACATGGTCGAGCAGACGGACCCCGAGGACCTGGAGTCCTCCGGCAAGGCCCTCTGGGACGCGCGTGACGCCATCAAGGCCGCCGCCGACGAGCTGGACGGCCACATCGACAAGGTCCACTGGGTCGGCGAGTCGGGCGACGCCTTCCGTGAATGGGGCGCGAAGCTCGTCACCAACACCCACCATCTGAGTGAATTCGCCGGTTCGGCGGGTGACCAGATCACGGCGGCCGCCGTGGGCCTCGCCTCCGTACGCGGCGCCATGCCGGCGCGCGACACCCAGGCGAGCCGCAAGCGGCCGGAGCACTTCACCGCAGCGGAGAAGACGGCGGACAAGGACGAGTACGCCGCCGCCGTCAAGGTGGAGAAGAACCGCCAAGAAGCGATCAACCAGATGAACCGGCTGGGGTCGTACTACGCGGTGTCGGAAGAGGTGCTGGCGTCCCTGCCCGCCAAGGACAAGACGCCGGAGTTCACTTCGATGCCGGACGTGGGGGTGCCTCAGCCCAGTCGGCAAATCGGGGTTGAAAGACCGGCTGCCGCAACGGGCTCACCTGGATCGAGTGGTGTCGCGCCGGGAGCCTTCACCGGCCATCACGTGACAGCGGCAAGTCCTGTCGCCCATCACGCCACAAGTGACAGTCCGACGCCGAAGCACGACACCAACCAGCACAAGATCTCGCTCCCCGACCAACCTGTCGGCTCTGTCGGCACGAACATCGACAGCACCGCCACACTGCCCCCGCCCACGACCGCTCCCGCCCACTCGGCGCCGCCCATCACGAGTACGCCTCCCGCGGGTGACGCCCTGCCCAATGTCACGGGCGGCGGCCTGGGAACGCCGATCCCCACGCGCGCGTCGGGCCGGGGCATCAGCGGAGGCGGCGGCTTCCGTACCCCCACGCCCACTCAGGGGCGCGCGGGCACATCCGGCCCGACCCTGGGTTCCGGTCGCCCCACGGGGCAAGGTCCCACGAACCAGATGGGCCGTGCCACGGAGACGGGGCAGTCCGCAGCCAGGGGCACCGGCTCCGGAGCGAAGTCCTCCCCCATGGGGCGCGGAGGAGTCACCGGCGGTACGACACGAGCGGCGGGTACGGCGGGACCGAGGGCCAACGGTGGGCCGGCCACCGGGGCGGGCCGGTCCAACGGCGTCGTCGGCGGACGGCCCACGGCGACAGGTGGCGCCACGCCGAAGAGCGGTTCGAGGCTCCCCCGGGGCACGGTCATCGGCGGGGAGGAAACCGCCAACTCCCGCTACGCGACCGGCCGTCCGGGCGCCAAGCCGGGTGCTTCGGAGGCCGTCACGGGCAGGCCGACCGCGCGCAACTCCACGGCCGGAGCGGAGCGCAACGGCATGACGCGTGGTGGTACGGGTCTGGTGCGCGGTGGGCGCAAGGAGAGGCGCCGGGACGAGGAGGAGACCGAGGGAACGCCTCGCCCCGACTACCTGATCGAAGACGACGAGACCCATCTGTCGAGCAAGCACCGGCGTGATGTGCCGCCGGTGATCGACTGAGCCGAGCGAGGACACGGAACACGATGAAGAGAACGCGTCGCGGTGAACGAGTGCGCGCTGTCAGCGCGGTCGTGGGCGCCCTGGCGGTCACGGCTGTGGGGTTCGCGCCGGGCGCCGCGGCGGACGAGCGGTCGAAGCAGTGGTACCTGGGTCCCATGCAGGCCGAGCAGATGTGGAAGGTCAGCACGGGGAAGGGCGTGAAGGTCGCTGTCATCGACAGCGGGGTGAACGCCGACACTCCGGCCCTCAAGGGACAGGTCCTGACCGACGAGGTTCCCAAGTCGGTCGCGTACCGTGCCACGGATGACTACACCGGTCACGGCACGACCATGGCCGAGCTGATCGCGGGAACTGGAGCGGGGGGCGGCCTGCAAGGGCTCGCGCCCGGCGCGAAGATCGTCCCTTATCGGGTCGAGTTCGAGGACCTGAAGGGCGGGGCGGCAGAGAAGCGGAAGACCCCTGAACCCGTAGAGGCGATCAGAGCGGCGGCTGACACTGACGCGAAGATCATCAACATGTCCTTCGGGTCAGAGGGGCCGAGCTCCAAAGAAGAAGCCGCGATCAAATACGCCGCTTCCAAAGGCAAGCTGCTGATCGCCGGCGTCGGCAACGACGGAGCGAAGCACGGCGACACCATCCTCTATCCCGCCGCCTTCCCCTACGTGGTCGGCGTGGCGTCCTCCGACAAGTCCGGCACGGTCTCGAAGTTCTCCTCCTCCGGCGGCTACGTGGACTTCGCGGCCCCCGGCCAGGACTTTCCCGGCTGGTGCGACGCGACATTCCGGGCGTACTGCGACGACGTGAAAGGTACGAGTTCGGCGACGGCGATCGCCTCCGCCTCCGCCGCCCTCATCTGGTCCGCGCACCCCGACTGGACCGTAAACCAGGTCACCCGCGCTCTCGTCGACACCGCCGGCCGCAGCTGGCCGAAGAACAAGCCGAGCACCTACCTCGGCTACGGCGCCGTGCGCCCCCGGCTGGTTCTCGAGAACCCCCATTACGACCCCGGCCCCGCGAACGTCGACCCGCTGGCCAAGGAGAACGGCGGGGACCTGCTGGCGAAGTCCGCCTCGGCTCCCTCGTCGTCGGCCTCCTCTGCACCAACCCCGTCACAAGCCCCCAACAACGCTTCAGCTGCGGCTACTTCGGCAGCAGGATCGAGTTCCGCGTCCTCCAGCGACAGCGACAGCGGTGGCGGCAACACCCTCTGGATCGTGCTCGGCGCCGCCGCGGTCGTCGTGGTCGGTGGTGTGGGTGTGGCGCTCACGAGGGCACGGCGCACCAGCTGACGTCAGAGACCAGTGAACGCAATTCACAGAGACAGAAAGGGCTGACATGGCCGACAAGCAGAAGCTTGAAGACGCAGCAGTAATCGATCTTCAGAAGAAGATGTACGAGAAGTTCGAGAACATCCGCAAGCGGGTGCACGGGCTGCAGGGCGTCATCGACGGCCTCGAGGGCCAGTGGCAGGGTATCGGCCGTGCCGCGTTCGACAAGAAGCAGGCCGAGATCAACCAGTCGCTGCAGAACATCGGCGGCATCCTCGGCGACGTGATCGAGGCCATGACCACGACGCGCAACATCAAGGACAGCAAGGAAGACGAGGTGCGCGCCTCGGTCAACAAGATCGACACCCAGGACGGCGCCCCCACGGTCCCGCCGTCCGCCCTCAGCTCCTACTGAGCCGAACGACGCTCTCCAGAGGAATTCGCCGGACACCCGGCACCCCCATCGGCACGCACCAGCGAGACGAGGAAACAGGCATGGCCAACAACAACGAGGGACTGTCCGTCACTTATGACGGCCTCGACATGGCGGCGACCAAGATCGGCAACGAGGCGAAGGACCTTGAGCACGATCTGCGCGAGCTGAAGGCGATGGTGACGAGCAGCCTCCAGTACTGGGAGGGCCAGGCGCAGGGCACCTTCCACGACAAGCTGCACCGCTGGGACAAGGAAGCCCACGACATCCACCAGGCGCTGACGGGCATCGGCCACGTCGTCGCCCAGGCGGGCGGTACGTACATGGAAGGCGACAAGAAGGCGTCCAGCTACTTCCAGTAGGACGAGCCTGAGCAGGACCGGCACCGACAGCAGGGTGGGCGTTCACCGACGCCGTGATCCGCGCCGTCGACGCCCGACCCGACCCGGCGGTCTTCGTCCTCTGGGGCAACTACGCGCAGAAGAAGCTCCCCCTG
>NZ_JBEXEQ010000035.1:0-36055 GCF_040703155.1 Streptomyces sp. NPDC005435 | reverse complement strand
CCGGGGGGCCCCCCCGGCCCCGCCGCCCCCCCCCGCGCCGCCGCCGCCCCCCCCCCCCGGCGGGGCGGCCCGCCGCCCGCGGGGGGGGCCCCCCCGGCGGCGGGGGGCGCCCACCCTTGTCGTACCGCCCGTACGGTTTACGGCTCGAACTTGTAGCCCAGGCCGCGCACCGTCACCAGGAAGCGCGGCGCGCCCGGGTCCGGCTCGATCTTGGCGCGCAGGCGCTTGACGTGGACGTCGAGGGTCTTGGTGTCGCCCACGTAGTCGGCGCCCCACACCCGGTCGATCAGCTGCATACGGGTCAGCACCCGGCCCGCGTTGCGCAGCAGCATCTCCAGCAGGTCGAACTCCTTCAGCGGGAGGTCCACCTTGGCGCCGCCGACGGTCACCACGTGCCGGTCCACGTCCATGCGGACCGGGCCCGCCTCCAGCGCGGCCGGGGTGACCTCCTCCGGCTCACCACGCCGGCGCAGCACCGCGCGGATGCGGGCGACCAGCTCGCGCGAGGAGAAGGGCTTGGTCACGTAGTCGTCGGCCCCTATCTCCAGGCCGACCACCTTGTCGATCTCGCTGTCCTTGGCGGTCACCATGATCACCGGGACGTTGGAGCGGCCGCGCAGCTGACGGCACACCTCCGTGCCGGGCAGCCCCGGCAGCATCAGGTCGAGGAGCACGAGGTCGGCGCCGTTGCGCTCGAACTCTTCCAGTCCGTCGGGGCCGGTCGCCGCGACGGCGACCTCGAACCCCTCCTTGCGGAGCATGTAGGACAGGGCGTCGGAGAAGGACTCCTCGTCCTCGACGACGAGCACTCGGGTCACGGAAGGACCTCCGGGGCGGGAAGCGGTTCGTAAGGGGATGAGTCGTCGCTGTCCCCGTCCTCGTCGTCGAGACCGGGGGGCTGTGCCGCGCGGGCGCGGGCGGCGCCCGCCTCCGGCAGCCGCAGGGTGAAGGTGGAGCCCTGGCCCTCGGCGCTCCAGACCGAGACCTCGCCGCCGTGCGAGGCGACCACGTGCTTGACGATCGCGAGCCCGAGGCCGGTGCCTCCGGTGGCGCGCGAGCGGGCCGGGTCGACGCGGTAGAAGCGCTCGAAGATGCGCTCCTTGTCCTTGTCGGAGATGCCGATGCCCTGGTCGGTGACCGCCAGCTCGATGAGGTCGCCGCCGGGCGCGGCGACCCGCCGGGCGGCTATGCCGACGCGGGTGCGGGCCGGGGAGTAGTTGACGGCGTTCTCGACCAGGTTGCCGAGGGCCGCGGCGAGCTGGCCCCGGTTGCCCCAGACGCGCAGTTCGGTGCCGGCGCGGCGGCCGCCGCCCTCGGCGGCGGGGCGCTCGGGGCCCTGGATCGCGGCGGCCATGGTGATCTGCTTCGTACCGGCCTGATGGCGGCAACGGTCGACGGCCTCCGCGACCAGCTCGTCCACGCGGACCGGCTCGGCGTCCTCCAGCGGGTCGTCGTTCTGCACCCGGGAGAGGTCGATCAGTTCCTGGACGAGGTTGGTCAGCCGGGTCGCCTCGATCTGCATCCGGCCCGCGAAGCGCTGGACCGCCTCGGGGTCGTCGGAGGCGTCCATGACGGCCTCGGAGAGCAGGGAGAGCGCGCCGGTCGGGGTCTTCAGCTCGTGGCTCACGTTGGCCACGAAGTCACGTCGTACGGCTTCGATACGGCGGGCCTCGGTCAGGTCCTCGACCAGCAGCAGGACCAGGCGGGAGCCGAGCGGGGCGACACGCGCGGAGACCGCGAGGGCCTCGCCGCGTCCGGTGCCGCGCCGGGGCAGATCCAGCTCGACCTGGCGTATCTCGCCGTCGCGCCGGGTGTCCCGGGCCATCTGGAGCATCGGCTCGACCGCGAGCTTGCCGCCCCGGACCAGGCCGAGGGCGTACGCGGCGGAGCTGGCCTTGACCACGGCGTCCGCCTCGTCCAGTACGACCGCCGAGGAGCGGAGCACCGACAGCACGGTGTCCACGCCGGGCGGCAGCACCGCGTCGGTGTGCAGCGAGGTCCGGGTGGGCCGCTTCTGGTCGCGCTCGCTCCAGCGGAACGCCAGCACGGCGATGACGCCGGTGAGCACCCCGGCGATCGCCGCCGCTGCGGCGACCGCCGCGTTCACGTCCATGTGACCAGGTTAGGCATGGGGTACGACCTGCCCACAGCCACCGGAGTGCGACCTCGGACACTCGTCGCCCAGAGTTCACCTTCAGGCCAGTGGCCGTTCACGCCGGGTGGCGGAAACGGACGCGTACGGGGCGGAACGTGGGAGCGTGGGGCGGTGTGGACAGGGGGTCCGCACGGGGGCCCCGGCTGTACGTAGGACTGACTGTACGTAGGACTGTACGTAGGAGAGGGAACCGATGCGGGACGCGTACCACGAGGAACTGGACTCGATCGGCGACGGTCTGGTGGAGATGGCCCGGCTGGTCGGCTCGGCGATCGGGCGCGCCACCACCGCCATCCTGGACGCCGATCTGAAGCTGGCCGAGAGCGTGATCGAGGCCGACCAGAAGGTCGACGAGCTCCAGCACGACCTGGAGGCGCGGGCGATAGCCCTGCTCGCCCGTCAGCAGCCGGTCGCCACCGACCTGCGCATCGTCGTCACGTCGCTGCGCATGTCCGCCGACCTGGAGCGCTCGGGCGACCTCGCCCAGCACGTGGCCAAGCTGGCCCGGCTGCGCTTCCCCGAGCGCGCGGTGCCGCAGTACCTGCACGCCACCATCCTGGAGATGGGCCAGCTCGCGCAGCGGCTCATGGCCAAGGCGGCGGAGGTCATCATCACCAAGGACGTCGACCTCGCGCTCCAGCTGGAGCAGGACGACGACGAGATGGACCTCCTCCACCGCACCCTCTTCCAGCACCTGATCGACGACCGCTGGAAGCACGGCATCGAGACGGCGGTCGACGTCACGCTGCTGGGCCGCTACTACGAGCGGTACGCGGACCACGCGGTGGCCGTCGCGAAGCGGGTGGTGTACCTGGTGACGGGCGAGCACGCGGACGAGATCCAGCAGCAGCAGGACGTGCCTCCGGCGGTGGGCGGGGGCGAACAGGGCTGAGGGGGGCGGGGGTTGATGGTGGGGTGGGGCTGCCGGCGGGGGCGGGGGGCTGGTGGAGCGGGAGTTGCCGGTGGAGCGGGAGTTGCCGGTGGAGTGGGGGGTGCCGGTGAGGGCGGGGCTGCCGGTGGGGCCGGGGTTGCCGGTGGGGCGACGGTTGCCGGTGGGGTGGGCAAGGTGCGGTGAACCACCTTGGCCGGGCCGGGACTTGACCGGGGGCGTGCGGACGCCCCCATGCGCCCTGAATGCGCCGTTGATACCCCGTAGGGAACGGCCCTGGAATGGGGCATGGAACGGTCGGGGGCACCTGGCCCCCGTGTCGAGGAGGACCCATGCCCGAATCCCCCACCACACCCGACCCCACCCAGCCCCAGGAAACCGACCAGCCCGCCAACCCCCTCTCCCTCCCCCTGATCGCCGCCTGCGGCTGCGGCTCGGGCTGCGGCTGCGGCTGCCAGTCGGGGGCGCCTTGCCAGTGCGGCTGAGGAGACACGGGCGGTGAGGGGGCCGGCCCTTCCGGGGCGCGGCCTTCTCACCTGCCTGTACGGCGATGCCGGGCGGGGGCGGGGAGGGCGACACCGTGGTGCCGGGGCATATGGATGATGGCCCTATGGTGCCGGGCCACATGGATAGTGACCCCATGGCGCCGAACCACATGGATAGTGACCCCGTGGCGCCGAACCACATGGGTAATGACGCCATGGTGCCGGGCCACATGGAAGATGGCCCCATGGAACGCGCCGAACTCGAAGGGCTCCTGGCCACGGCGGACGACGCCGCCGCGGCCGCGCTGTCCGCCCTGCGCGAAGGCGGCTCGTACTCCATGTGGGCAGACACCACCCCCGCCCGGACGCTCGCCCACACCTACGCCCGCCGCCTCCGTCTGACCCGCCGCGACGGCACGGAGACCCTCGGCCTGGAGCCCGCCGTACGACTCCTCACCGGACATGACGGTCCCGTGCGCCTGGGGCGGATCGGCTCCGTGGACGGGTCGTGGACCTACCTGCTCTTCCTCACCGAGGACGGCGAGGAGCTGCTGGCGTGCACGGGGGTGCGCCGGCGGCAGCCGTGACGCCGGGCCGGAGGAGCGGGCTTGGCTTGTCCGGACCGCTTCGTCTGCCCAACAATGCCGACGTGCGCGACGCCGAAGAAGCGGATGGAACGGCCCAGTTGATCCGCCGGTACGTCACGCCCGGACGCCGGTACCTCAAACTCGGCGGCGGCCTTCTCCGGATGAGCGGGCCGGAGCGCGCCGAGTTCGCGCGGGGTCTCGGTGCGGACGCCCGGGAGATCAGCGGTGCCGAGTTGGGCGTCCTGCTGGACGGAAGCCGGCGTGAGCGCAAAGCGGAGGCGTGGCTCATCGCCGTAGCCGGCAGGACGGAGTTCCGGGAACGGCTCGGCGAACTGCTGCTCGCCAGCGAGGCGCCGTACGCGGGACGTGCGTACTGCGTCGCGCTCGCCACCTTCGGCACCGCCACGGACGCCGAGCTCCTGGTCGCGTACCTCGACCGCCATCTCCCCCGCCCCGGCCTCCCCTACGACCAGCCGGCCGCCCTCGGCGCGCTCCTGCTGCTCGACGCCCGCCTCGGGACCGACCGGGCCAACCGGTTCCTCACGCCGGACGGCCCGTGGGAGCGGTGGCTCGACGGCACGCCCGGCACGGACCTCGGCAGCCCCGCCCATCAGCGCGACTTGATCGAACAGTTCTGCGACTTCGTCGCCGAGAGCGGCCGGGGGCTGAGCACGTGACGGAAGACGCCGACAGTCTCACCATGACCGTCGGGATGCACGGAGTGCTGCGCGGGCACCCCTGGATCGCCCGGGTGAGCGCGGACCACGATCTGGACGAGGACGTGTACAGCCTGGCCGTGAAGCGGGCGGCGGCGTACGGCTGGAGCTCCGTCCACCTGGGCCCCGGGCAGGAACTCGGCGGCCGACGCTGGGAGCACGCGGACGCCGGGGGCGACTGGTCGCAGGACGGGAAGGTCCGCCGGCTGGCGTGGCTCACGGTCCACCCCGGCACGGATCCACCGGCCCGGCACCTCCCGGTGCTCCCGATGACGCAGGTCCTGACGGACGCCCTGCACCGCGTCGGCGAGGTCCGCTTCACCGCCCTGCGGTCCCTCGTCCCCCTCGCCCTGGCGTCCGACACCGGCTTCGATCTACGGGGCGACGCGGACTGGTTCGCCCTCTCCGACCCCGCCGCCAGAGCGGACATCACCCTGAGCGTCTCCCCGCCCCCGCCCGTCCCCGCCGACCGGCTCGCCGCCCAGATCAACCGGTCCTCCCAGGGCCACGTACGCCTCAACCCGACCCCCACCCCGAACCACCCCCCAACCCTCCGAGGCACGGCCCCGGAATGGACCCCCCACGCGGCGGCCTGGATCACCGAGCTGACGATCGACGCCCTGCGCGCGCACGGCACCCGCACGGAAACGGAGATCACGGTCTCCGCATGAGACGTACGCCGACCCGCGACGAATGAGACGTACGCCGGCCCACGACGGACGAGACGTACATCAGCCCGCGACGGCCCGCCATCGCTCGGTAATGGCCCCCTCCTCCATGTCCCACCACCCCTCGGCGACACCGTGCCGAAGCAGCCGTTGAATCCCGGCGAGGTCGGCCGCGGGCGGCACATCCAGAGCCACCATCCCGAACCGCTCGATACCCTCCCCGTCGGCGCCGAGTTCCCGGAACGCGTCGATCACACTCTGCCGCGCCGCCCCCGACCCCCCGTCCCGGAACACGATGAGCCGCACGGTGCAGTTCTCCGACCGCCGAACCACCTCCCCACCCCACCGCACGCCCTCCTCATCAGCCTCGACAGCCACCACATCCCCACAGGCAACACCCCGCACGAACCAGGGCACGTTGGCGAGCCGCACGCTCCCGTCCCCCAGATCGACACCCCACAGACTCTCCACCCCAGCCGGAGGCCAGTCGTCCTCGACCTCCAGCCGGAAGTGCACCTTCACGTAAGGGATCTCGGGGTTGGTCACGCTGTTCTCTCCACACGAGGATGCCGCCGTGCCGCATACGGCAGGCGCGTTTCCGATCACTGGACCGGTCCATTTGCCGCGCACCAGAATGCCCGCATGACGCATCCCGAGCCAGCGCCGGAGATCATGAGGTTCTACACCGAGACCGTCGACGAGGCGGACCGGCTGACCACCACGGCGGACGGGCGCCTGGAGATGGTGCGCACGCGGGAGTTGCTGCGCCGGTACCTGCCGACACCGCCGGCCCGGGTCCTGGATGTCGGGGGCGGCCCCGGGGCTCATGCCCGCTGGCTGGTCGAGGACGGCTACGGCGTGTACCTCGTCGACCCGGTCCCCCGGCACGTCGAGCGGGCCAGGGCGACCGGTGCCTCCGTCGAGATCGGCGACGCCCGCAGCCTCACGCCCGCGGACGCCTCGTTCGACGTGGTCCTGCTGCTCGGACCGCTGTACCACCTGACCGCCCGCACCGATCGCGACCAGGCGCTGGCCGAGGCCTACCGCGTACTCAAGCCGGGCGGCCTCCTGGCAGCGGCCGGCATCAACCGGTACGCCAGCCTGTTCGAACACGCCGCCTTCGGACACCTCCACAAGGAACCGCTGCAAAAGAGCATCGGCCGGATCCTGGACTCGCAGATCCACGACGGCAAGAAGGCCTTCACCGCGGCCTACTTCCACACCGGCGAACAACTGCGCGACGAAGTAGCGGCCGCCGGCTTCACCGAGCCCCAGGTCTTCGGCATCGAAGGCCCGGCCTGGTCCATGCTCGCCGCAGCCGAACGGAACACCGACGGCGACTTCCGCGACACCCCCCTCTTCGAGTCAACCCTGACCGCAGCCCGCCTGGCCGAGCCGTACCCGGAACTCCTGGCCGCCAGCTCACACCTTTTGAGCATCGGACACCGACCGGCCTGAGGTCACGACCTCGGCGTAGCCGCCCACGCCTCCGAGCTGTATTACGTCCGGGAACAGCGAAAGGCCCCC
Organism: Streptomyces sp. NPDC005435; assembly: GCF_040703155.1. Lineage (NCBI taxonomy): Bacteria > Bacillati > Actinomycetota > Actinomycetes > Kitasatosporales > Streptomycetaceae > Streptomyces > Streptomyces sp. NPDC005435. The sequence goes on along the minus strand of NZ_JBEXEQ010000035.1, from coordinate 29,028 downwards.
TTCCCACAAGAAAAGGGGGCCTCCGCAAAAGCCAAGGGCTGCGTTACTTCTTCTTGCCCTGGTTCTTCACGGCCTCGATCGCAGCGGCCGCCGCCTCGGGGTCCAGGTAATTGCCGCCCGGCGTGACCGGCTTGAAGTCGGCGTCGAGCTCGTAGTACAGCGGGATGCCCGTCGGGATGTTGAGGGACGCGATGTCCTCGTCCGAGATGCCGTCCAGGTGCTTGACCAGGGCGCGGAGGCTGTTGCCGTGGGCGGCGACCAGGACGGTGTTGCCGTCGAGGAGGTCGGGGACGATGTTGTCGTACCAGTAGGGGAGCATCCGGACGACGACGTCCTTGAGGCACTCCGTCTGGGGGCGCAGCTCGGGGGGGAGGTCGGCGTAGCGGGCGTCGTCGAACTGGGAGTACTCCGCGTCGCGCGGGAGCGGCGGCGGCGGGGTGTCGTACGAGCGGCGCCAGAGCATGAACTGGTCCTCGCCGAACTCGGCCAGCGTCTCCGCCTTGTTCTTGCCCTGGAGGGCGCCGTAGTGGCGCTCGTTCAGGCGCCAGCTGCGGTGGACCGGGATCCAGTGGCGGTCCGCGGCCTCCAGCGACAGCTGGGCCGTGCGGATCGCGCGCTTCTGGAGCGACGTGTGGACCACGTCGGGCAGCAGGCCGGCGTCCTTCAGCAGCTCACCGCCGCGGACCGCCTCCTTCTCGCCCTTCTCGTTGAGGTTGACGTCCACCCAGCCGGTGAACAGGTTCTTGGCGTTCCACTCGCTCTCGCCGTGGCGGAGGAGGATCAGCTTGTACGGTGCGTCGGCCATGGGTCAGAGCGTAATCCACCTCCGGAACGGCACCCCGGCCGCCCACGGCGCCACGGCGACACCCACCCCCGCACCCACAGTTGACGGCATCTGTTAATTGAGTGGCCCCCGACAACCCCACCGTCGTAAGTTGCGCCTACCGCCAGCGCCACTTACCGGGGGGTACCGTCCACATGTCCGCGCTCGCCGCACCCGTCGGCCGTGTCAGATCAGCCGTACGCGCCTCCGTCTCCGGTATGCCCAGCGCCTTCTGGTGGCTGTGGACCAGCACCCTGATCAACCGGCTCGGCGCGTTCGTCGCCACCTTCATGGCGCTGTATCTGACCCTCGACCGCGGCTACTCCGCCTCGTACGCCGGACTCGTCGCCTCCCTGCACGGGCTCGGCGGGGTCGTCTCCTCGCTGGGCGGCGGGGTGATGGCGGACCGGCTCGGCAGACGGCCCACCCTGCTCGTCGCGCAGCTCGCCACCGCCGCCTCGGTCGCCCTGCTCGGCTTCATGCGCGACCCGGTCGCCATCGCCGGCGTCGCCTTCCTGGTCGGCGCCGCCTCCAACGCCTCCCGGCCCGCCGTGCAGGCGATGATGGCGGACATCGTGCGCCCCGAGGACCGGGTCCGCGCCTTCTCCCTCAACTACTGGGCGATCAACCTCGGTTTCGCCGTCTCCTCCATGGGCGCCGGTTTCATCGCCCGCTACAGCTACCGCGCGGGGTTCCTCATCGAGGCCGGCATGACGCTGGTCTGCGCGATCGTCGTCTTCCTCAAGCTGCCCGAGTCCCGGCCCGCGCCCACCGCCAGGCAGGCCGAGACCCCGGTCGGGCTCGGGACCGTACTGCGCGACCGGCGGTACATGGCGGTCGTCGGGCTGTCCTTCCTCGTCGCGCTGGTCTTCCAGCAGAGCTCGGTCGGTCTGCCGGTGGCCATGGGCCGCGCCGGGTTCTCCCCCGCCGACTACGGCCTGGCCATCGCCGTCAACGGCATCCTCATCGTCGTCCTCCAGATCCCGGTCACCCGCTTCATCGAGCACCGCGACGCCCGCTCGCTGCTGGTCGTCTCCTCGATCCTGGCGGGCTACGGCTTCGGGCTCACCGCCTTCGCCGGGTCGGTCGGGATGTTCGCGCTGACGGTCGTGGTGTGGACCCTCGCCGAGATCGTCAACGCGCCGACCCAGACCGGGCTCGTCGTCCGCCTCTCCCCCGTCCACGGGCGCGGCCGCTACCAGGGCGTCTACAGCCTGTCCTGGTCCGTGGCCGCGCTGGTCGCCCCGCTGGCCGCCGGCGCGGTGATCGACCGGTTCGGCGCGGCGTGGCTGTGGGGCGGGTGCGCGGTGGTCGGCACGGCGGCGGGGCTCGGGTACGGGGTGCTGATGCGGGGGCTGCCGAAGGAGGAGACGGTCGCCGTCCAGGCCGAGGCGGCCCAGGCCGACACCGGTGCCGAGGTCTCCGCCGCCGCCGCGGAGCTGCGTACGGCGGACACCGCGGGCCGCTAGGGGGCTAGGGGGCTAGGGGTGCATCCGCGCCCCCTTCGTCACCTTGTCCACCCCGTTCCTCGGGCCGTACACCGCGAGACCGACCAAGTCGAGTTCCGCCGTGGGTACGGCCCGTACGGCTGCCCGGTTGTCGTGGTCGTTGCCGGTGGCGAAGAGGTCGGCGGTGAAGAGGGCGCGGGGCAGGGCGCGGGCGACGGCACGTGTGTGGGCCGCACACAGGGTCTCCTTGGAGCCCTCGAAGACGAGTACGGGCTGACGGAACATGGGGAGGTAACCCACACCGTCGGCGTCTTCATAGGGCGCGCCCACCACCTCGGGGACCTGGCTGCCCAGGCCGCTGACCAGGAACGCGGTGACGTTCAGGCGCTGCCAGGGCTCCAGGTCGTCCCGGAGCAGTACGGCGATCTTGGTGTCGAACCGGGTGACGGGGGCGTCGGCGGTGCGGGAGGTGTCGGCGGTGCGGGGCTGTTCGTTCATGCCCCGAGCCTGCCGACCGGGGCGCGACGGCGTCTTGTACGTTGTTTGCGTGCCCTCCGGACGGCGTGACGTCTCCGCCTGGCGCCCGCGTGTACCGGGTGTCGTGGAGGTCTTCCACGCCCGCTTCACAAAGTACGCCTACCCGATGCACGTCCACGACGCCTGGACGCTGCTGATCGTGGACGACGGCGCGGTGCGCTACGACCTCGGGCGGCACGAGCACGGCACCCCGCGCGACACGGTCACCCTCCTGCCGCCCCATGTGCCGCACAACGGCGCCGCCGCGACCCCGGACGGCTTCCGCAAACGGGTGCTGTACCTCGACGACACCCTGCTCGGCGACGAGTTGATCGGCGCGGCCGTCGACGGGCCCGATCTGGCGGACGCGCTGCTGCGCGAGCGGGTCGGGCGGTTGCACGCGGCGTTGCGGAGCGCCGGGGACGAACTGGAGGCGGAGAGCAGGCTCGTACTGGTCGGGCAGCGGCTGCGGGACCATCTCCGGCACCGGGAACGGGCGGACGCGCGCCCCGATCCCGTACTGGCCCGGCGGCTACGGGAGTTGCTGGACGAACAGGTCGCCGGCCGCCTCACCCTCGCGGACGCCGCCCGGCTCCTGCACGCCCATCCCGCCCACCTGGTACGGACGTTCAGCACCGCCTATGGCATCCCGCCGCACCAGTACCTGACCTCCCGCCGCGTCGGCCGCGCCCGCCGGCTGCTGCTCGACGGGCTGACGCCGGGCGAGGTGGCGGCGGCGACCGGCTTCTACGACCAGGCCCATCTCACCCGGCACTTCAAGCGGTTGGTGGGGGTGACGCCGGGGCGGTACAGGGGCGACCGGCGTCATCTCACCTGACGTCGACGTAGTCGGCGGTGGAGGTCGCGCCGCCGGTCGTGGAGTTCGCGCCGAAGGTCCAGCGCCAGTAGCCGTCCACGGACGCGGTGACGGTCGTCTTCAGCCTGCCCGCCGAGTCGGCCGTCACCTTCTTGACGCTTACGTAGTCGCGGGTGCCCGCCTTGCGGAACTGCAGCGTGGCCGTCTTGCCGCCGATGCCGGTGTAGGTGTGCTTCACCCAGTCGGCGCGGGTGGCGTTGCCGGTGACGGTGAGCTTCTTGCCCTTCGCGACCGGCTCCGGGGAGGCGTTCACGGTGGCCTTCGCGGCGCGCTTGATCTGTACGGTGCCGAAGCCCGTCGGGAACTCCTCGCCCTTGAGCCTGCCCTTGGCATCCCAGACGCGCACCCAGACCGCGATCTTCCAGGTGGTGGCGTCGTTGTTGGAGTCGAGCCGGGAGCGGGGGTCGATGGACAGCACGCCGCGGCAGTCGCCGGGGCGCTTCGCGTTCTCGCCGCAGACGGTGTAACCCGAGTAGATGCCGCCGGAGTTCACGGCCTTGGCAGGCGTGGTGCCGTGGTACAGGAGCGGGAACGCGGACACGTCGTCGACCTTGATCCCGGACGGCGCGGTCACGTGGAAGGTGGACTCGGCGGTCACCTCCGCCGTGGTGCCCACGACGATGGGCTTGCCCTGGTTCAGGACCAGGTTCGACACCGTGACACCGGTGTCCGCCGCTTCCGCGGCCGGTGCGGCGAGCGCTCCCAGGGCGAGCGCTCCCGCGAGCACGACCACGGAGCCGGATCTGCCTACGCGCATGTACAACCTCTGTGCTGGTGAAAGATCAGTAAGGGCCCGGTAAGGGTACGAGTCGCCGCAGGCCAACAGCACAGGTGGGGAGGGTTGTTCGAGCTGGTCAGTCCGTCGGGCGCTTCAGCAGGTGCGCGAAGGCGTCCAGGTTGCGGGTGGACTCGCCGCGGGCGACGCGCCAGGAGTGTTCCTTGCGGATCGCGGAGGCGAAGCCCAGCTCCAGAAGGGAGTTGAAGGCGCCGTCGGCCGCTTCGAGGACCTGGCCGAGGAGGCGGTCGATCTCGTCGGGGGTGACGGCGGCGAGGGGGAGGCGGGCGGTGACGTAGATGTCGCCGAGGCGGTCGATCGCGTAACTCACGCCGTACAGCTTGAGGTTGCGCTCCAGCAGCCAGCGGTGGACGCCGGCCTCGTTCTCGTCGGGGTGCCGGATGACGAAGGCGTTCACGGAGAGGGTGTGGCGGCCGACGAGGAACGACACGGTGGTGGAGAGCTTGCGGGTGCCGGGCAGCTTGACGACGTAGGACCCGGCCTCGGGGCTCTCCCACTCCAGCTCGGTGTCCTTGAGGGCGCCCTCGATCACGCGCGCGGCGCTGTTGGCGTCAGCCGTGTGTGCGTCACCCGTGTGCGCTTCACCCATGTCGGCCCCGCTTCCCCATGTTCGCCTCGCCTATGTCGTCGGCCCCCATGTGGGCACAGTCCATGTTTTCCGGGCCCATGTGGCCAGGGCCCATGTAGGAACGACCCGTGTGGGCAGGACCCGTGTGGGCACGGCCCATGTGGGCAGGACCCGTGTGGGCACGACCCGTGTCTCCCGAACCTATGTGGCCCGACCCCAGGTCCGTCCCACCCATGTCGGCTGCGCCCATGTGGGCACCACCCATGTCGGCCAGCCCCATGTGGGCATCATCCATGTGGGCACCACCCACGTCGGCCAGCCCCACGTGGACGCCACCCATGCAGGCGCCACCCCCGGCCCCCGCCCCCACGCCCACCTCACCCATGCGGCGAGCGTACGCGACGCCGATGTGTCGACATCGCGGCCGTGTACACGTCCGCCGTCGCCGCCGCCGAGGCGTCCCAGCCGAAGCCGAGGGCGTGGCGGGCGGCGGCGGTGCCCATGTGGGCGGAGAGGGTGGGGTCGTCGGCGAAGCGGCTGAGGACGCGGGCGTAGGCGGCCGGGTCGTGGCCGTCGACCAGGAAGCCGGTCTCGCCGTCGCGTACGGCGACCGGGAGGCCGCCGACCGAGGCGGCGATCACCGGGGTGCCGGTGGCCTGCGCCTCGATGGCGACGAGGCCGAAGGACTCGCTGTAGGACGGCATGACCAGTACGGACGCGGCCCGGAACCAGTCGGCGAGCTGTTCCTGTCCGACCGGCGGCCGGAACCGTACGACGTCCGCGATGCCGAGCCGCGCGGCGAGTTTCTGCAGCCCCTCGGGCTTGGCTAGGCCGCTGCCGCTGGGTCCGCCCACGACGGGTACGACGATCCTGGACCGCAGCTCGGGCCGCTCGTCGAGCAGGTGGGCGACGGCGCGGAGGAGTATGTCGGGGGCCTTGAGGGGCTGTATCCGGCCGGCGAAGAGGGGAATCAGGGCGTCCTGCGGAAGGCCGAGCCGGGCGCGGGCGGCGGCGCGGCCGTCGGCGACGCGGAAGCGGCCGAGGTTCACGCCGGGGTGGACGACGGCGACCTTGGCGGGGTCGGCCTCGTAGTGGCGGACGAGTTCGGCGGCTTCCTCGGCGGTGTTGGCGATGAGCCGGCGGGCGGCGTGCACGATCTGGGTCTCGCCGATAACGCGGGCGGCGGGTTCGGGGGTGTCGCCGACGGCGAGGCTGGCGTTCTTGACCTTGGCCATGGTGTGCATGGCGTGCACCAGCGGGACGCCCCACCGCTGGGCGGCGAGCCAGCCGACGTGCCCGGAGAGCCAGTAGTGGGAGTGGACGAGGTCGTAGTAGCCGGGGCGGTGTCCGGCCCAGGCCTGCATCACGCCGTGGGTGAAGGCGCACAGCTGGGCGGGGAGGTCCTCCTTGGCCAGGCCCTCGTAGGGGCCCGCGTCCACGTGCCGGACCAGGACGCCGGGGGCGAGCTGGACGGTGGGGGCGAGGTCGCCGGAGGTGGCCCGGGTGAAGATCTCGACCTCGATGTTGATCGCGGCCAGGCGCTGGGCCAGCTCCACGATGTAGACGTTCATGCCGCCCGCGTCGCCGGTGCCGGGCTGGTGGAGCGGTGAGGTGTGCACGGAGAGCATGGCGACCCGGCGGGGCTTGCGGTGCAGCCTCAGCCGGGGCGGAGCCGCCGGGGAGCGCCGCCCGAGCCTGCTGACGTACTGGCTCACGTGGCGTTCCTCCTCCTCGGCGCGGCCATGACGACCGGAGGACCGACCCAGCCCTCCCGGACGTGCAACACCCGACGGGTGTCCGCCCATTTCCCGATGACCGGCCCGAACAAGCGGCTTTACCCAATCATGACCATGATTCGCTCAACCGTTCGGGCCGGGGGCGAGTCCCGGACCGGCGCCCGTCCGGCCGAACGGCCGCCCCCCGTCCAGCCACAGCGGCACCTCCACGCCCGACCGGAGGGGGCGGCCCCACACCCAGCCGGAGAGGCGCCCCACGCCGGCCGCAGCGCCGCCCCACGCCCGGCCGGAGACACCCCCGCGCCCGCTTACCCTCGTATCCATGGCAACCCGCGCGACCTCACGACCCGTAGGCACGGTGACGCGCGGTACCACCAACCCCAACCGGCTGCGCCGCATGGACCGCTGGATCGCGGCCACGCACGGCGCCGAGCTGCGCCGCGCGGAGGTGCCGGTGGCCGTGGACCTCGGTTACGGCGCCGCGCCGTGGACCGCCGTGGAGCTGCTGGGCCGGCTGCGAACCGCCGCGCCCCGTACCCGGGTGGTCGGTGTCGAGATCGAACCGGAGCGGGTCGCGGCCGCGCGGCCGTATGAGTGCGAGGGGCTGACCTTCCGGCACGGCGGCTTCGAAGTTCCGGTGCCCGGCCGGCCCGCGCTGATCCGGGCGGCGAACGTGCTGCGGCAGTACGACGAGGAGCAGGTCGCGGCCGTGTGGCAGCGGCTGTGCGCGCGGCTCGCCCCGGCGGACGGGGTTTCGCGCGGGGGGCTCCTCGTCGAGGGGACGTGCGACGAGATCGGGCGGCGGCACGTGTGGGTCGCGCTCGGCCCCGAGGGCCCGCGCACGGTGACCTTCGCGACCCGGCTCGGCTCCCTGGAGCGCCCCTCCGACCTCGCCGAGCGGCTGCCGAAGGCGCTGATCCACCGCAATGTGCCCGGCGAACCGGTGCACGCCTTCCTGCGCGACTTCGACCGCGCGTGGGCCGCCGCCGCGCCCTTCGCCTCCTACGGCGCCCGCCAGCGCTGGCTGCGTACGGTCCGGGACCTCACGGCCGACTGGCCGGTGACGGACGGACCCGCGCGCTGGAGGCAGGGCGAAGTCACCGTGGCCTGGGCGGCGTTGGCGCCCCGCGCGTACTGACCCGACGGCCGCCGCGACAGGCGCGGGGCACCGGGGGAACGATCTCCGTGCGCCGTACGTCACACCGGCGGAAGATCGTCGTAACCGCGCCCTCCGGGGGGAAGTTCGGCAAGGGGAGTGTCGCAACGGGCGGAAAGGAGTGACAGGGAGTACGACTTCGTACAACCTCTGTCACTTCAGGCCTCTTCGTGACAAGATCCGTCGGGCAGCACCATGTTACTGACGGTAAATCAGTTGGGGGGACGTATGGGTTCGGGCAAGCGCGGCCTGCTCGCCGCCGCCGTGACCGTGGTCTGCGCGGTGACCGTACTGGCCGGCGCCGGTACGGCGTTCGCCTCGGTACCCCCCGATTCCCCCATGCCGCCGGCCGCGTCCGCGCCGCCCCCGCCCGCCGGCAGCCCGGCACCCGGCGCGCCCCCCACTACGGCACCCGCGCCGACGCCGCCGCCCGACAAGGATCTGGAGAAGATCCGCGAGCAGCTCGACCGGCTCTACCACGACGCCGCCGTCGCCACCGACGCCTACAACGCGGCCGAGGAGAAGGCCGAGAAGCAGTCCGCGCGGCTCGACGACCTCAACGAGCGGATCGCGGAGGGCAGACGGAAGCTGAAGCAGCTCAAGGACCAGGCGGGCGCGACCGCGCGCGCCCAGTACCGCGACGGCGGACTGCCGCCCATGGCGCGGTTCCTGCTCAGCGACGACCCGCAGCGGTTCGCGGACTCGGCGGCGACGATCCTCAACGGCGAGCGGGCGACCAAGAAGCTGCTCACCGAAATGACCCGCACCCAGAAGGAGTTGCGGGCCGACTCGGACGACGCCGCCGCCCGGATGAAGAAGCTGGAGGCCGACCGCGAGGACAAGGCCGCCGCCAAGAAGAAGATCAAGAAGCGGATCGCCGACGCCGAACTGGTCGAATCCGGGCTGGAGAAGAAGCAGAAGGAGCGGCTGGCCGAGCTGGAGCGGCAGGCCGCCCGCGCGGCGCAGACCGCCTGGGTGGACACCGGCGTCCTCGACGGCATCAGCGACAAGACCTCCGCCGAGGGGAAGAAGGCGGTCGCGTTCGCCACCGCCCAGCTCGGCAAGCCGTACGTCTGGGGCGCCGAGGGCCCCGACTCCTTCGACTGCTCCGGGCTCACCTCGCAGGCCTGGGCCGCGGCGGGCCACCCGATCCCGCGCACCTCGCAGGAGCAGTGGCGGCAGCTGCCCCACGTGGCGGTGAAGGACATGCGTCCCGGGGACCTGATCATCTACTTCGACGACGCGACGCACGTGGCGATGTACGCGGGCGACGGCAAGATCATCCACGCCCCGCGTCCCGGCCGGACCGTCACGGTGACCGGGGCGGGGACGATGCCGATCCTGGGCGTCGTACGGCCGAACGGGTGAGCGGGGCCTCGTACGCCCCCTGAGGCGCCGGCCGGCGTGACCCGCGCCACCCCCGGCGCCCCCGTACCCGTGTGACCGACTCCACGCGGACCCCCGTCCGCCGAGTGAGCTTCGTCATCCCGGTACGGCCGGACGGACCCCGAACCCCCTTGCGGGGCAAGGCACATGAGGGCCGCCCGGACCCGAGCGACGCGGCTCACACCATTCCGCCGGAACCGCCGCAACCGCTATGGTCACCCGACGGTGGATCGAGACCCCTCGACACCACCACCCTCGGGGGGAGCGAAGGAACCCAGGAAGATGCCCGTACCCATACCGCGGCAGAGGGCGATCCCGGCCGTGGAAAGTGGTCAGGCGCGGGCCGCCACCGTGTTCGGCGGCCCCCTCGAACAGGAGGCCGGCCGCGACACCACGCCCCACGGCGCCACCGCCGCACCGCTCACCCTGCTGCTGATCGAGGACGACCCGGCCGGGCCGATCGTGCCCGAGCTGCTGGACGCCTCCGGCAAGCCGATCCGCGTCCGCACCGCCCGCAACCTCACCGAGGCGGGGCGGCTGCTCACCGACGACGTGCACTGCATCCTGCTGGACCTCGCGCTGCCCGCCACGGGCCGCCCGGAGGACCCCGACGAGCTGGCCGTACTGCGCCAGGTCCTGGAGCTGGCCCCCCGGCAGGCGGTGATCGCGCTGACCGCCTCCGGCGACGCCGAGCGCGGCGCCGAGGCCGTGCGCGTGGGCGCCCAGGACTATCTCTTCCGCGACGAGCTGGACAGCCGGCTGCTCAACCGCGCCATCCGCTACGCCGTCGAACGCAAGCGCTCCGACACCGCCGAGCGGCGCCTGGCCGAGGGCAAGCTGCGCGCGCAGGAGAACCGGCGCCTGGAGCGCGGTCTGCTGCCGACGCCGCTCCTGGAGGGCTCCGGGCTGCGCTTCGCCGCGCGCTACCGGCCCGGACGCTCCCGCGCGCTGCTCGGGGGCGACTTCTACGACGCGGTACGCACCCCGGACGGCACCGTGCACGCCATGATCGGCGACGTCTGCGGCCACGGCCCTGACGAGGCCGCGCTCGGCGTCGAGCTGCGCATCGCCTGGCGGGCGCTGACCCTGGCCGGGCTGTGCGGGGACCAGCTGCTGGACACCCTCCAGGAGGTACTGGTCCACGAGCGCGCCCACGAGGAGATCTTCGCGACCCTCTGCACGGTGGACATCTCCCCGGACGGCCGCCGGGCGGGCCTGTGCCTGGCCGGCCACCCTTCCCCGCTGCTCGTACGCCCCGGCGCGGGCACCCGCATACCACGCCTGCTGCCGTACGAGAACAACGGCCCCGCCCTCGGCCTCCTCCCCGGCGCCCGCTGGCCCCGGATGCAGGTCGAGCTGGGCGCCGAGTGGAGCCTGATGCTCTACACCGACGGCCTGATCGAGGGCCGCGTCGGCACCGACGGCGACCGTCTCGGCCAGGACGGCATGACGTCCATGATCCGCCGCCAGCTCTCCGAGGGCCTGCGCGGCGAGGAACTGCTCCGCGCGGCGGTCAACGAGGCCCGTGACCTCAACGGGGGCGACCTCACGGACGACGTGGCGGTGGTACTGCTGGAACGCCAGCGGTAGCGGTCCCCGGGGGGGGCGCGGTGTGGCTGGGAGCGGTGTGCCCCGGCGCGGGACGCCGCCGACGCGGTGTGTCCGACGCGGGGCATCGCTGCCACGGTGCGCCCCAACACGAGGCGTCCCGACGCGGGACGTCGCCGACGCAGGGCATCGCCGACACGGGGCGTCCCGACGCGGGGCATCGCCAGCACGGTATGTCCCGACGCGGTGTGTCCCGACGAGGGACGTCAGCGGCGCAGGGCGTCGCCGGCACGGCGGGAGCCGTCACCGCGGCAGGCGCCACCGGAACGGCGGCAGCCGCCGCGCGGCCGCGCGAGGGTCCCGCCACGAGACGTGTCACGCGAGGGTCCCCGTGGGCCGGGTCAGTGCTCCCGCAGCCGGTGACGGTCACGGAGCCGCACCCGCCCCGGCCCGTCAAAGCCCCGCAGGAGCCCCGCACCCGCCCCGGCCCGCCGAAGCCCCGCAGGGGCCCCCTCACCCGACCCGGCCCGCCGAAGCCCCGCAGGGCCCCGTCAGCGGCGGCCGTTGTACGGGCCGTACGGGCCGTCGCTGTTGCCGCCACCGCGGCGGCGGCTCCAGATGCGGCCGCCGGAGACGCGGGTGAGGGCGGGGCGGACGTCCACGAAGAAGACGATCGTGGCGACCAGGCCCGCGAGCTGGAGGAACAGCACCGGCACGAACAGGTCCACCGCGACGACGACGCCGAGGATGATGAGCCAGAAGCCCTTGTTCTTCTTGTCGGCGGCGCGGTAGGCGTCCGCGCGGAAGAGTGCCGCCATGGCGAGGGCCACCACGGCGAGGACGAGGATGGCCTTGAAGATCAGCCACAGCACTCCGTCGAACCCCGTCATCAGCACAGTGCCCACCACCTGGTCCGAGTCGTCAGTAACGTCACCGTACCCGTACAACGGGCCGGGCACCCCGAAGGTGCCCGGCCCGTTCTCACGCCGTGTCCGCCGGTGTCACTTGGCCGGCGGCGTGCTCTTCTTCGCGGCCGGCGGCGTCTTGCGGGCGGCCGGGGCCGGCTTCTTCGCCGTGGCCGGCTTCTTCGCGGCGGCCGACTCGGGGGTGGTGACCGGGGTGGGCTGCGCCGTGAGCGGGGTGGCGGCGGGGGCCGGGTCGGGCGCACCCTCGACGGCGATGGCGAGGTCCTCGATCTCCTCGGCCGCGTCACCGCGCCAGGTCTTCACGGCCTGCTCACCGTGCTCGGCGACCTTCTCGTAGGTCTCGCGGGCCTTGACGGCGTACTCGGCGGCGACGCCGACACCGCGCAGGGCGAGGTCCTGGGCGGACTCGCCGAGCTTCTTGATGTCCACGTCGAGGGTGCCGATGAGCTGGTTGAGCCGGGTCTGCAGGCCCTCCTGCGCCTCCTTGGCGCGGGCGGTGGCCTTGGCCTGGACCTCCTTGGGGTCGGTGGCGCGCACCTTCTCGATCCGCGCCGGGGCCTCGGTGCGGAGCTGGTCGACCAGCGCGGGCACCTTCTTGGCCTGCTGGATCGCGAGATCGGCGGTTCCGGCGGCGAAGTAGAGCGGGGTCGGGTCGCTGAAGGTCTTGCGCAGGTCGTCGGTGATGGCCATGGTGATGGTCCTCCCGGATTCGATTCGCGTTCGGCTGAGGTTGTGTTGGTCCGCGTGCGGCGACCGGAGCCCTGGTCCGGCTATTGCCCGGCCGTCCGCCGCGGACCGGCATCACTGCCGCCGGCCGTGCGGGTGCCGCGTGCGGTGGTGTCGCTGGTGTCGCCGTCGTCGTCCTCGGCGCTGCCGGGCCGCTCCTCCCCCTCTGCCCCTGTCTCCCGCTCCGATACGCCGACCCCGAATCCGTTCTCCTTGCGGAAGGACTCGTAGATCTGGAGCAGCACCTGCTTCTGCCGCTCGTTCAGCGAGGGATCGGCGAGGAGGACGGCGCGCGTCTCCACCTCGTCCCGGTCCCGTTCGGCGTCGAGGATTCCGGCGCGGACGTACAGCGTCTCGGCGGAGATGCGCAGCGCCTTGGCGACCTGCTGCAACACCTCCGCGCTCGGCTTGCGCAGCCCGCGCTCGATCTGGCTCAGGTACGGATTGGACACCCCGGCGGCATCGGCGAGCTGCCGCAGCGAGAGCTGTGCGTTGCGCCGCTGCTCGCGCAGATACTCACCGAGATTGCCGACGTTGAGCGATGCCATGCCTCCACCATGCCTCACCCTTGCTAACTATTGCAAGCATCCGCTAGCAGAAGTGTGTCGCCGGGGGCGCCGGGACAGCGCCCGCGCCGGTGCTTCCCGCAGCGCACCTCGCGCCCCCCGTCACAGAGGAAACATCACGCTCAGCCTCGGCAGTCTGCGTGCCGCCTCGTCCTCGCGTCGGGCGTCCCAACGGTGACCGGACGGGCCGGAGTTGTCGCCCTCGTCACCCTGCTCGGCGTCGACCGCTGTGCGAAAGGCCTCGCCGGACTCGTCGTCGTCCACGGCTGCCGAGATCCCGTACGCCTCCATGGCGACGTAGTCGAGCGACTCCCACTCGGGCCAGTCGTCGTTCCATGCCTGCCGGGGACGGCCTGCCAGGCGCTGGACCTCCGGGGTGGCGGCCAGGGTGTCGAGGTCGGCCACCGCGTGGGTGAAGGCTTGCCGGCCGAGGCCCACCATCCACAGGCCGAAGTAGCAGAACCCGTCGTCCGAACACCAGCCACCGAAGATCCGGTCCGCGGCCGCCCACAGGTCCCACGTGAACGCTTCGTGCGTGACCTCGTCCAGGCGCGCCTGGAACCGCACGACCTCGGCGGGCGACCGTCGCGACAAAGCCTCGCGCAGCCACGCGAGCCGTTCGTCCGGGGTCCGGCCCCGACGACGGCACTCCTCGATGAGCCACCAGAAGGAATCCATGTCCACAGCGGCACTGTGCCAGGCACCTCTGACAGCGGTGGAGACAAGGTGCTGCCGGCGCATCCGACGAACGGGTGCGTTCAGCAGCAGCGGATCTCCGCTCTCGCCGCGCCGAAGTCGCCCTCGGCGTACGCCTTTTCCGGGATCGTGAAGTACAGGGTGCCCGCGTCTCCCCACCCCCAGCCCAGGCCGGTGTCCTCGGCGAGCTGGAGGAGGTGGCGGGAGTCGGGCGGGGTGACGGCGGTGGCGTAGGAGGTGTCGGGCCAGCCGAGGGCGCGGTGGGTGCCGGCCGTGTTGCCGTCGAGGTCGGCCATGGTGGCGAGGAGGAGGGAGGCGGCGCCCCAGTGCTCGGCCGGGTCGTAGGACAGGGCGGTGTCGGGTACGTCCCAGCAGTCGGGGAGCATCGCCACCTCGGTGGGGCGGACGGGGTGGGCCGGGTAGCGGCGGGCCGGGGCGGGGGCGGGGGTCTCGGTGGCCCGCAGGGGGTCGGCGGGGACGACCCGGGACGCCTCCGGAGCCCAGACGGAAAGCCGCTGGTACTGCTCGTAGGGGATGTCCGGGTCCAGGGAGAAGAAGTTGAGCAGGCCGGGGGCACCCCCCAGGGCCTCCATGTCGAGGACCGCGAGGAGGGAGAGGGGGACGCCGTCGAGTTCGGGCCAAGGGGTGTCCGGGTTCAGGAGGGCGGGGCCGCCGAGGGTGCAGCGGGTGGCGTCCCGCGCCGGTTCCAGGCGGAAGCCCCGGCGGGCGAGCGCCGCGTACTGGGCGCCGACGCGCTCCCCCAGCCGTTCCGCGCAGACCCGGCGCAGCTCGGACAGATCGCTGAACTCCATGGGCGCTCTCCCCCGTTACGGACGCCGGGCCACGAAGACCAGCTCCCGGCCCGGGCGGTCGGGGGCGTCGCGGACATCCTCCAGGACGTACCCCCGCGCCGACAGATCCGCCGCCACCTCCGCCCGCCCACGGAAGCGGAGCGTGGAGTCGGAGGTCAGTACGGCACCGTCCGCGGCGAAGACGTACGTCCAGCGGAACGACACCAACGGGCCGTCCACACCGGTCAGTTCGACCCAGCTCTCGACGGCGCCCAGGCCCGGGACCTCCGTGACGGTGTACGAGCGCTCGCGGGTCCACTCCTCCCAGGCGCGCCGGGCGGGGTCGCGGGTCTCGAAGACCAGCCGGCCGCCGGGGCGCAGGGCGGCGTGGACGGCGCGCAGCGTCCCGTGCCAGGCGGCCGGACCGGTCACGGCCTGGGCGACGTTCGCCGTCATGGTCGCGAGGTCGGCCCGCGACGGCGGCAGCGCGGTCGCGTCGCCGCACAGCCAACTCACCTGCTCCGCACCGGGTTTCGCCCGCGCCACCGCGATCGACGCCTCGGCGGGATCGACACCCGTCACCTCCACACCCCGCCGCGCCAGCGACAGCGCGAACTCCCCCGTACCGCAGCCGACGTCCAGCACCCGGCGCGCCCCGAACTCCTCCACCAGCCGTACGTACGCGTCGAGATCGCTCCTGTCGGGGTCGAGGGCGTCGTAGATCGCAGCGAGTCGGGGGTGCGTGAAGCATGCGTCGGCCATGGGGAAGGACCGTAACCTGCCCAGCCGACAACGGACTTGAGCCCCTGTTCCCCGAGGACCGCGTGGGCGGCATGCCCGACGGACTCCTCGGCGTCTCTCCCGCCAGGGCCCCGGCAGGGGGCGGTGCTCAGGCGCCCGGTGCCCCGTACCGCAGCCCGTCGACCAGCAGGGCGATCATGCGGTGGGTGTGGCCGTCGTTGTCGTCGTGGGCGGGGAGCGTGAGGTTGGCGACGGCGCGGAGGAGGTCGTCGGGGTCGGCGTCGGGGCGGATGGCGCCCGCTTCCGCCGCGCGGGTCAGCAGGCCGGACAGGACCGGCAGGAAGCGTTGCCGGAAGTAGGCGGGGAGGCTGTCGTAGGCGGGGTCGCCGGAGTGCAGGGCGGCGCTCAGGCCCCGTTTGGTGGCGATGAATCCGGCGAAGCGGCGCAGCCAGAGGGTGAGGGCTTCCAACGGATCGTGCCGCACGGCCAGTTCGGGGGCCGCATCCGCGCAGGCGTCCACCTCGTGGCGGAAGACGGCGGCGATGAGGTCGGAGCGCTGCGGGAAGTGGCGGTAGAGGGTGCCCGCGCCCACGCCCGCCTTCGCGGTGATCTCCCGTACGGGCGCGTCGACGCCGGAGGTGGCGAACACCTCGGCGGCGGCCGCGAGCAGGGTGTCGATGCTGCGCCGCGCGTCGGCCCGGCGGGGCCGCTCCGTGCCGGCGGGGCCTGCCGGGCCGTCCTGGATGCCCACTTCCCGGGTCTCCCTTGCTAAGCGGAACAACGTTCCGTATCGTCGATCACGTTGCGGAACATCGTTCCGCTTTGGTGAGCCTAGCGCGAGGAGGAGAACCATGCAGTACCGCACCCTGGGCGGCACCGGCATCAAGGTCAGCCCGTACTGCCTCGGCGCGATGATGTTCGGCGCCATCGGCAACCCCGACCACGACGCGTCCGTACGGATGATCCACAAGGCGCTGGACGCGGGCATCAACTTCGTGGACACCGCCGACATGTACTCGCGCGGCGAGTCCGAGGAGATCGTCGGCAAGGCGCTCAAGGGGCGCCGGGACTCCGTCGTCCTGGCGACCAAGGCGCGCAATCCCATGGGGCTGGAGACGGGTGACACTCCCGCCGACCCCAACCGGCAAGGGGCGTCCCGGCGTTGGCTGACCCGGGCGCTGGACGACTCGCTGCGCCGGCTCGGCACGGACCATGTGGACCTCTTCCAGATCCACCGGCCCGACCCGGACACCGACATCGAGGAGACCCTGTCCGTTCTGACCGACCTGGTGCGCGCGGGCAAGGTCCGCGCGATCGGCACCTCCGGCTACCCGGCCTCCGACATCGTCGAGGCGCAGTGGGTGGCCGAGCGGCGCGGACTCCAGCGGTTCCGCACCGAGCAGCCGACGTACTCCCTGCTCAACCGGGGTGTCGAGCGCGAGGTGCTGCCCGTCTGCGAGCGGTACGGCATGGGCGCGCTGATCTACAGCCCGCTGGCCGGCGGGCTGCTCACCGGCCGCTACCGCAAGGGGCGGGACGCGGACACGCACCGCGCGCGCTTCGGCTTCCGGCACCTCACCGACGAACGGCGCCTGGACACGGTCGAGCGGCTGATCCCGGTGGCCGAGGAGGCCGGGCTCTCGCTGACCCATCTCGCCCTCGCCTTCGTGATCGCCCACCCCGGCGTCACCTCGGCGATCATCGGCCCGCGCACGATGGACCAGCTCGACGACCTGCTCGCGGGCGCCAAGGCCACGCTCACGGACGAGATCCTGGACCGTGTCGACGCGATCGTCCCGCCCGGCACGGACGTCGGCCGCCTCGACATGGACTACGCCCCGCCCGCGCTGCAACGGCCCCGGCTGCGCCGCCGCCACCCGGAGGACCGCCCGGCGGCCTGACCCCTCAGCCGTACGCCCCCTGTTCCCCCAGCCACGCCCCGATGGCCCCGAAGTCCGCCTCCGTCAGCCCGCGCATGTGATCCACCCGGTGCAGCAGCGCCGGCCCGGGGTGATGTACGGCGACCCACGCGCGGTCGGCCTCCGTCAGCTCGTCGTCGATCCAGACGAACGGCCGCCCGGCCGCCCACGCCACCAGCGGCCGCGTCTTCCAGTGGAGCAGCCCCGGCGGCTCGTCCTCGTCCGGCCACTCGACGACCGGCAGCGGGGGCAGGCCCAGCCAGGGGGCGAGGATCTCGTTGGCCTCGTCCATCCAGGTGGAGGCCCACACCAGCGCACAGCCCAGCGCGGTGAGCCGTGCGCCCAGCGCGGGATCGACGCGCCGGAGCAGCGGATGTCCGTCGGACGGTCCGGCGGCGCCCCGCTCGTACACCGGGTAGGCGTCGGCGGGGGCTCCGAAGGGGATGAGGGCGCCGTCGACGTCGAGGAAGAGCAGCATCCCGTCAGGATCGGGCCAGCGGACGCCAGTGGTCCAGCGCCTCGGCCATGTCGCGCGGGGCGGGTACGGCGGCGAGGCCGAGGGGCTCGGCAGCGGCCGTCAGTACGCGGTGCAGTCGCGAGGCGGCGCCGGTCACCCGGGCGGTGTCCGGGGCGGTGCCCAGGTCGCGGGCCGCGCGTATGACGTCGGTGAAGACGGACTGCGCCCGCTTGAAGTGCATGATCCGCACGAGGTCCTCCTGCCAGCCGTCCGACGAAACCGGCCCCACGGCCCGGCTCCACTCCCGGGCCATGCGGCCGGCCTGCCAGGCGGGGTAGCGCATCAGGTGGAGGTGGGTCGCGAGGTCGTAGAGGGGGTCCCCGACCATCGCCAGCTCCCAGTCGATGACCCACAGCCGGCCGTCGGCGTCCACGATCAGGTTCTCGCGGTGGAGGTCTCCGTGGAGGAGGCGGAAGGGGCGGCCGCGCAGGCCCGAGACGTGGGCCCGGAGGGAGCGGAAGACACCGGGGCCTATCCCCAGGCTGTGGAAGAGCTGCTCGAATTCGTCGGACGCGGTGCGGTACACGTGCTGCTCGACGAAGTCGATCAGCTGCCCCAGGAAGCCGTCGCCGTCCCCGTCGGCCGGCCGGTCCGCGGGCACGCACCGCCGGGCGACGGCAAGGGCGGCCGGGTCGATCCGTGCCAACTGGCCGAAGAAGCCGACCAGTTGCCGGAACAACGCCTCGGGTACGGGAGCCGGCGCGGGCGCGACCCTGCCGAGCGTCGAGCCCTCGATGAACTGCCGCGACGCGACACCGTTCGTTTCCAGGAGGCCGGGAAGCCCGGTGACGCGTCCGGCGAGCACGCGGAGCAACGGTTCCTCGGAGTGGAGGCATCCGCGGTCGAACCACTTGATGCCCGCACGGGGTTCCCGGGCCTTCCAGCGCTCCGCCGAGGACCGGTCCCGCGACGGCAGCGGGAGCACATACGTCTCGTGGTGGTACCCCGCGAGCGGCCCCTCGACCGCTGCTCGTTCCCGGCTCACGGCGAACGCCCCCAGCCGGGCCGTGGGCATCCCGTCGGTCATGTCGCGGCCTCCTCCGTCCCCTCAGCACGAAGAACGTCGGGGCAACCGCCGGTCACGGGCACACGCCCGCCCAGGCCCCACACGTCTCACATGCACGGCTCGGTCGGCGATTCCCCCGGAGTGTCGGGAACAGTACAGCCAGACAAGGGCGCATCCGCACAGAGCCGAACAGGTGACTCCATCAGCGTGAAACCGGTACGGAAACGTCCCCTCCCCGCTCTGTCGCCGCCGTCGCCCGCCACCGGCGCAGCGCGTCGATGACGGCTCCCTCGGACGGGGGCCCGTCCAGGCGGAGCGGCTCGCGGGCGCGCTCAAGGGCCCGGAGGACGCGGGCGGCGGCGAGGACGAGGTCGCGGTCGGCCGGGCGGTCCGGGAGGAGCAGCGCGGCGCGCATCACGTCGGGGAAGACCGACTGGGCGTACTCGAAGCCGAGGTAGACGGGGAGGTCGGTGTCCAGGCCCGCGCACAGGTCCGGGCGCTCCGCCTCCCGCATCGCCCCGGCCCACAGCCGGACCATGAGCTCCCGCTCGTCCTCGTCGTAGTCCATGCGCACCAGATGGGTGGCGAGGTCGTGCAACGGGTCGCCGTACAGGGCCAGTTCCCAGTCGATCACGCAGAGCCGTTCGCCGCCGGGGGCCGGGCTCACCACGATGTTCGCCCGGTGGACGTCGGTGTGCAGCAAGGCGTAGGGGCGCGGGGTCAGCGGGGGGACGGTGCGCAGGAAACCGCCGACGGCGCCGGGCCGTACGCCCACCGCCTCGAACAGGGCGCCGAAACAAGGGAGGTTGGCCTGGTGCACCCGTACGTCCGCGAACTCCGCGAGCCAGTCCAGGAAGCCCCGGCTGTCACCGGAGGCGGGCCAGCCGGCGGGCAGGGCGGGCAGCTCCTCCCGTCGTACACCGGCCAGTTGGGCGAAGAACCGGGCCAGCGCCAGGAGCCGTTCCCGGCCGACCGGGCCCTCGGGTACGGCCTCGGAGAGCGCCTGCCCCTCGACGTACTGGTGCAGGGACCAGTCCCCGAAGTCGGCCAGACAGCGCGGGACACCGTCCACATGCCGCTCCAGCGCGCGCAGGACCGGCGCCTCGCCGGGGAAGATCCGGGGCACCACCTCGATCGCGGGGAAGGGCGTGCGGAACTTGGCGAGGGAGCCCCCGGACGGCTGCCGGAGCAGAAGGGCGAGCGGCTGCCGCAGCGGTGCGATGCGGTTGATGTTGTGATGGCCGGAAACCACCACACCGTCGGTGCTGCGGCGGCGCGCCTCCGCGAAGACACGTGCGAGGGACAGCCGCGCCCCACGGAGCGAAACGTGCGACATGCGCGCCGAGAATAACGGCCCTCACGAGCGGTTTTGTGCCACGCCACTCTCGGCGGCGCACCCTCGTCACAGCCTGAACGGGTGATTCCGCCCGGAGGTCTCAGATGTCGTCCTCATCCTCTCCGAGCTGCTCCCAATATGACTCGAAACTTGCGCGCATGGTCGAGAAGAGTCGCCCGTCGTGCGACTCGGCCTCACTCGGTTCCCAGCGGTGGTGGGACAGCACCGAGCCGAGTCCGAGTACGTCCAGTGCGGGGACGGGCGTGCCGTCGTCGAGGAGGATGGTGCGCTCGAACACCTCGTACAGCCCGAAGAGCAGGTCCCGGTCGTTGATCACGTAGAGCTTGTACTGCGGGGTCAGCGCGACCCGGCGGACCTCCGCCTCCGCGTCCACGCCCAGCTCCCGCAGCTGGGCCATCAGGCCCTTGACGCCGATGACGTGCCTGCGGGCCATGTCCCGCCAGCGCCGCCAGACCCGGTCGTCCGCCGGGTCCTTGGCCGCGGGGTAGGCCAGCCGCTGCCGGCCGGAGGGGAGCAGGACGCGCAGCCGTACCCGCTCCGGGGCGACCTCGCCGGCCGCGACCCGTTCGGCCTGGACCTTGAGGTGGTTCCACAGGGTCTCGGAGGTCAGCGCGAACGTGTCGAGGACGACCTGCGGCTGCTCGAAGGCGTGGTGGATCAGCGGGCCGAGGGACACCGCGCCCCGGCGCGGGCCGGGCGCCTCGGGCGGCTCCACGAGGGGCACCTTCAGCACCCGTACGCCGCTGCCCTGCCGGGACGCCAGCCAGCCCTCGTCCGACAGCCGGCCCAGCACCCGTTGCACCGTGTCCCGGCTCACGCCGAACTCCGCGGCCAGCTGCCGCTGGGTGGGCAGGGTCTGGCCGGTCCGGTAGGTGCCGTTCGCCAACTGCTCCCGGAGCACGGACTCCACCAGCATGGAGGCCCGGCCTCCGCCTTCCGCATGTCCTGAGGTAGCCACAGAGCGAACGTAACGCCGCACCGGCCGGAGCGCACCGATTTCAGGCCTACTGGCGCCTGATTGGACCAATGATTGGCCGACATGGAGCGTCCGGGTCCGTCCGGGTCCGGCGGAATCCGGCCGCACGGCACGGCATTGGTACGACTGGCTGGAAAAGGCCGCGCGGCCACACTCGGGTTGCGCGCTAGGAGAGCGTGAGGTCCGTGCTGATCGTCTCCCACAGCGCGTCGAACCACTTCCGGGACTGCTCCACGAACGCCGCGTCCCGCCCGCCCGGCTTCGCCTCGAAGGAGAAGAGCAGGGCCTGGGAGCCGAGGGCGTCGTACATGTCGAGCGTCCGGCTCTGCCACTCCTCCGCGCGGCGGGTCAGCGTGTAGTACGCGATCAGCGTCTCCTCGCCGTTGAGCAGGTACATCTTGATCGGCGGGGTGAACGGCAGGGCGCGGAACGCCACTTGTACGTCGATGCCGTGCGTGACGCGCAGGGCCTTGAGGCTGTGGCGCAGGACCTGGCCCTGGGCGTTGCGCATCTCCAGCCAGCGCCGGTGGACGGAGTCGTCGTCGCCCTCCACGGCGACCGGGAAGGCGAGGGTGATGTCCCGCGAGGGCAGCAGGATCCGCAGGTCGATCACCTCGGGGCGCAGCCGGCCCTCGTGGATGAGCCGCAGCGGCTCGCCGAGGGCGAGCATCAGGGTCTCGGAGGTGTGGCAGACGACGTCCACGCGCACGTGCGGGGCGGCGAACGCCTCGGTCAGCCGGGGGGCGAGCCCCACCATCGTGGACTGCGGTTCGCCCGTGTGCGCGGCCGGTCCCGCGACGCGCGGCGGGCTGCCCCGGTTCACCCCGTCGAGCAGGCCGTCGCGCTGGAGCATCCGCAGGGCCTCGCGCACCGTGCCGCGCTCCACGCCGAACTCGCCGGCCAGCTCCGCCTGCGTGGGGAGCCGGTCCCCGGCCCGCAGCGCGCCCGCCCGGATGCGCTCGCGCAGGACGCCCGCGATGTCCCACGGCGAGCTGCGTCTGGCGTGGGGCGCCGCCGCATGTTCCTCGTGCTCCTCGGTCACGACCAAAAGCTACAACTTGTCGCCATCCTGCGGGAGTTGTTGCGCAGTTGTTGGCGAAGTACGGCCAAGTCCCCGACTTGGCGGCAGTTGGAACCGGGCTCGCGGGGCCGGCCGCGCTCTCCTTTTCGGTCAGATGACCAGTCCAATTCGGCCTGCCCGTTAAGGGATCTCCGGCTCAGGGCACGCCTCCCCTTGCGGCAACCAGTCCAATTGGACGACTTCTTGCCGCACGACACGCGCGACGACTGGGGGAGTCATGATCGTCAGCCAACTGGTGTCCGCCACCCTCGCCATGGGCCTGGAGAACCTGCTGCAGGCCCGCTACGGCGGAGCGGGCCTGCTGTGCGTGCTCCTGCTGGGCGTGGGGATCAAGGCGCACCACGCGAAGTGCGCCGGCCTCGGCGCGGTCCTGCTCGTCCTGCTGATGCTCCAGGCGTGACGCGCGGGCGGCCGGGGCCAGTCCAATCACCGGCCGGGGCTGCGGATTTGACTGATCCGCCGGGGTCCGTCGAGGCCCGCCGGGATCAGTCGAGGGCCGCCGAGGTCCACCGGGATCAGCCGAGGCCCGCCGGGATCAGTCGAGGCCCGCCGAGGTCCGCGGGGCCCGCCGAGGTCCGCCGGGATCAGCCGCGTTCCCGGGCCGCCGCCCACGGCAGCGCGCGGACCAGGTTCAGCACCGGCTCCAGGGAGGGGACGACCTGGCCGGCTCCGGCCTCCCGCAGCAGCTTCGCCTTGCGCTCGGAGCGGGCGTAGCCGAGGAAGGGCACCCCGGCCGTGCGGGCGGCGAACCAGTCCGTCGGGGAGTCGCCGATCATCAGGGCGTCGGCGGGGTCCGCGCCCAGGGCGGCCAGGGCCCGGTCGAGGCAGTCCGGGTCGGGCTTGAGGAGGTGCAGGTCGCGGGAACGGCCGTAGACGTGCGGGCCGAAGCAGCCGGCCAGGCCCCGGCCCGCCAGATAGGCGTGGACCACGAGCGGGGAGTTGTTGGTGGTGACGGCGAGGCGGGCGCCCACGGCCGTCCAGGTGCGGATCAGCGGGTCGGCGTAGGCGGTGGGCATCGCGGAGGCGGTGGCCCGCAGCTCCTCCTCGGTGAGGAGCTCCTCCAGCTCCGCCACCAGCTCGCCGCCGGGCCGGGCGCCGCCCACGGCGGTCAGCACCACCTGGGGGTCCAGGGTGTCGCGCTCGGCGTCGGTGAGCAGGTCCGCGAGCCCGAGTTCCGCCAGCCGGTCCACCATCCCGGCGGCCACGCTCTCCGCCGTGTGCCCCGCGAAGAGCCGGCAGATCGGGCCGTCGAAGTCCCAGAGGACGACTCGGGCACGTTCGATCAGATCGCGCAGCGCATCGGTCTCGTTCTCACTCGGTTCGGCCTGTGTCGTCGTCTCAGAAGTCACCAGGAGAGTGTCAGGTCCGGGGCGACGGTTTCCCAGAGGGCGTCGAACCACTTCTGTGACTGTGCCACGAATGCCGTATCCCGGGGGCCCGAACGCGCCTCGAAGGAGAGGAGCGGGGACTCGGAGCCGAGCGTGTCGTACATGTGCAGGGCACCGCTGTCGACGGGCTCTTCGTGGCGGGTGGGCACGTAGTACGCGTGGAGGGCTTCGGTGCCGTTGAGCAGGTACAGCTTGGCCGGCGGGGTGAACGGCAGGGTCCGGAAGGCGACGTTCACCTCGATGTCGTGGGTGGCGCGCAGGGATACGAGGTTGTAGTGGAGGACCTGGCACTGAGCGTCGCGCAGGGCCGACCAACGCCGGTGCACCGGGGCGTCGTCGCTGTGGCGGGCGGGGCCCTCGTCCTGTCCGGACGGGTCGGCCGGGGCGGGGAGCTCAAGGTTGATGTCCCGGGAGGGCAGCAGCACTCGGACGTCGATCCGCTCGGGGCGGATGCCGCCCTCGTGGATCAGGCGCAGCGGCTCGCCGAGGGCGGGGATGAGACTCTGCGCGGTCAGGCACACCGCGTCGACGCGGACGTGGGGCGCGGTGAACGCCTCGGTGAGGCGCGGGGAGAGGGTCACCATGGGCTGCGGATCGTCCGGCGTGAGGGCGGGCTCCGTGGTCCTCGGTCGCGGGCTGAGCAGACCGGCGCTCCGCAGCAGCCGCAGGGCCTGCCGGACCGCCTCGCGCTCGACACCGAACTCCTCGGCCAACTCCCTCTGCGGGGGCAGACGTTGACCTACCGCGAGGTCGCCGTTACGGATCCGCTCCCGGAGGATGTCGGCGACCTTCTCGGCGGCGCTCCGCCTGGCGTTCACGGCCCCGTTCTCCTGGGTCATGGGCAGACGGTACAACTTGCTTACGACTTGCGGCAGTTGTTCCCGGGGGCGTCCGTCCTGGCCGGCTCGGGCCGTTCCGGGTGGGGCGGCCGGGGCCGGGTCCGGTCAGGGGTCGGGGCGGGTCTTGTGGGCGCCGAAAAACGGTACAACTTCCCGCCATCTTGCGGCAGTTCGGCGAAAGGTGGTTATGGGGCGCTTCCAGGCGGCTATAAGAAGAGTGAGTTGGCAGCCAACTCGGCCAACATGGTTCGGCTTCCGCGTGGTTGGCCGCCGGACTCCTCTCCGGAGGGGAGCCTGGAGCCCGGCAGGGGACGGCCACCGGAGCGCACAGTCACAACTGAATCCGCACAGCCACAACAGAAGACGCAAGCGCACAGCCACAACAGAAGAGAGTGTGGCGGGTCGGGCAGAGGTCCCGACCGCGCCACGCACAGCGCTACGGACGACCAGGCAACGTCATCGGGAGAAGGGACCGCTCAGAAGCCGTCGGGGCACCACGGCCGCCCGGACGTACGGAACAGGGCGTCGGCCTCCCGGGCGGCGCCCGGCCGCTCTTCCCGGACCCGGCCGAGCCCCGCGAGCCGCGTCAGCGAGCCGTCGCCCAGCCACACCGTGGCCAACTCCCCCGCAGGCAGCGTGAGATCGGCACTCGCCCCCGCCGCCGGGGTGCAGGAGGCACCCTCGGGGGACACCGCGAGCCGGTAGCGCCCGCCGGCCGGTCCGCCCTCGTCCAGCACGTCCAGGACGAGCGAGCCGGTCCGCTCGTACGTCCGCGCCTCCAGGGCCCGTACGACGTCCAGGAACCGCACCCACAGCCAGTCGCAGTGCAGCGCGATCCGGGCGGCGCGCCGGTCGGGCAGCAGGTCGGGCAGCAGATCGTCCGGGGAGCGCCAGCCGCTCTTCACCTTCGTCACCCAGTCGATCGAGCACAGGAACCGCCACAGGGCCGCCTCGGCCGCCGGGGTGACGCCGAGCAGCCCCTCCACGACGACGGTGTGCTCCGGCTGTCCGCCGTCCTTCCAGTCGTTCTCGCAGCGGTACGTCGCCAGCCCCTCGACCTCGCCGGAGGCGGAGCGCAGCACCGCGTGGAACGGCTCGGTCCACTCGCGGGCGAAGCGGAGCGTGCCGGTGCGGGCCTCCCACCACAGCTCGCTGCGGTCGAGCGAGCCAGGCAGGGCGGGCCGCACCCGCTCGTAGAAGGCGGGGCCCAGCTTGCGCACCTCGGCGCCGTCCACCAGGTCGATCCGGGCGCCGTCGGGCAGCACCGGCGGGCGGGAGCCGAGCCCCGAGCGGGTGACGTCCACGGTCCAGTCGGTGGCGTGGGCCGCGGGACCGAAGCCGTAGCGGCCGTAGATCGGGTACTCGGCGGCGATCAGGGTCGCCACGGCGTCGCCGCGCTCCTCGGCCGCCGCGAGGTCGCGGCGCATCATCCCGGTCAGCAGGCCCCGGCGGCGGTGGGTCGGGCTGACGGTGACGTTGGTGATGGCGTTCGACCGGACCGGCGCCCCGCCGACCGCCGTCACCTCCTGGGGGAAGGAGCGGAAGGTGCCCACACAGCGGCCGCCGTCGAAGGCACCGAGCGCGCGGCCCATGGCGAACTGCCTTCTTTGCGCCTCAAGTTGCTCGGGGAGAAGCACCGTCTCCTGGAGGAAGCCGATGTTCAGGGCGCGGAGCCACTCCTCGAACTCGTCCTCTTCGACGGGTCGGATCTCGATCATGAGGTCACGGTAGGCGCGGGGGCCGGGGCGCGTCGCGCCCATTTCCGGACGGCCGCCGTCCGCGCCGCGCGCCCGCCCGTCCGCCCCGGCTCAGGTCAGCAGGTCGTCCACCTGGGCCTCGCCCACCCGGTAGCGGCGGGCGATCTCGGCGCTGCAGCCGTCCGCGGTGCGCTGGAGGTGCTGGCGGCGGCGCGAGATCTCCTGCTCGTACCCCGTCAACCGGGCCATCGCCGCAGTCAGTTCGGCGTCCGTACGCGCCGTGAGGTCGGACAGCTCGACCTCGCCCAGCATCTCCGCGGCCAGCCGCCCGTACTCCTCGTTGTGCGGGGTGCCGAGCGTGACATGGCGGGCAGAAGAACGGTGCCGGGCCGGGGCGTCGGTCAGGATCTCCGGCAGCCGCTCGACCACGGAGGCGTCCAGCGGCGCGGGCACCGACGGTCCGCCGCGCCGGGCCAGCTCCGCGCGCAGGATGTCGATACGGCCCTGGAGCAGGCGCCGTACATAGCTGAGGTCCGCCTCGTCCCGCTGGGCGTCGCGCCACAGCGCGCGCAGCTCCGGCAGGCTGAGCCGGGTCAGGTCGTGCTCCGGCGGCTCCACGGGCAGCGACGGGCCGGGCGGGCTGTCCGCGCGCTGCGCGGGCGGGCGGCGCGTCTCCAGCCTGTCACTGGTGCTCGGTGTGCTCATGTGGTGGTGACCGTCCCCTCGACCGGCGTGTGGGAGCATCGTGCCACCCCGCGTGGCCGCTATGTGACCGACTGCCCCCGAACGGCCCTGGATGGGCGGTAATGACGTATCCGGGGCACCCGGGCGGCGGATCTTTCTCCGCCGGGCATGATGGGGGCATGCGAGCGGTGGTGCAGCGGGTGGACGGGGCGAGTGTCGTCGTGGACGGCGCGACGGTGGGGTCTCTCGACGGGGAGGGGTTGTGTGTCCTCGTGGGGGTCACGCACGAGGACACGAAGGAGAAGGCGGGGCAGCTGGCGCGGAAGCTGTGGTCTCTTCGGATGCTGTCCGACGAGAGGTCGTGCAGTGATGTGGACGCGCCGTTGCTGGTGATCAGTCAGTTCACGTTGTACGGGGATGCGCGGAAGGGGCGGCGGCCTACGTGGAATGCGGCGGCGCCGGGTTCTGTGGCGGAGCCGCTCGTGGATGAGGTGGTTTCCCAGCTGCGGGCTCTGGGGGCCACTGTGGCCACGGGGCGGTTCGGGGCGCAGATGCGGGTGTCTCTCACCAACGACGGGCCGTTTACTGTGCTGTTGGAGATTTAGGCGCCCTGGGCTGCGGGCGGGCCGGGGGGCTTCGCTTGCCCGCGCTTGCGGGGTGCCGCTGCGCCCACCCGTGCCGCCCCTAGCGGCACGACTGCCCGCAGCTAGGGGGCGGGGCGGCTGCCCGCAGCTGGGGGAGCGGGGGCACTGCGGCGCGGGTGCCCGCAGCTAGAGGGCGGGGCGGCTGTCCGCGGCTACGGCGTCACGGTTCGACGATTGTTTCCTGGGAAGCCGCTGTGTCTCCGGCCAGGAGGGGGGCGTCGGTCGGGGTGTTGCGCTTGACCAATGCCAGGGCTACCGGGCCGAGTTCGTGGTGGCGGACGGAGGTGGTCACCGTGCCGAGTTTGCGGCCTTCGGGGCCGTCCGAGGCCAGGCGGAGTTCGGTGCCGGGGGGCGGGAGGTGGACGTCGCTGCCGTCGAGGTGGAGGAAGACCAGGCGGCGGGGGGGCTTGCCGAGGTTCTGGACCCGGGCGACGGTTTCCTGGCCCCGGTAGCAGCCCTTCTGGAGGTGGACGGCGGTGCCGATCCAGCCCAGCTCGTGCGGGATCGTGCGGTGGTCGGTCTCGAAGCCGAGGCGGGGGCGGTGCTGTTCGACGCGGAGCGCCTCGTGGGCGAGGAGCCCGGCGGCGGGGCCGGAGCGGGCGGCGAAGTCCTCCAGGCCGGCGCGCGGAAGGAAGAGGTCGCGGCCGTACGGCGTCTCGCGGACCACCGCGTCCTCGGGCACCTCGGTGATGGAGCCGGCGGGAAGGTGGACCACGGCGTGGTCGGCGGTGCGGTCGGCGACCTCGACGCGGTAGAAGAACTTCATCGACTCCAGGTAGGCGATCAGCGCCTCCTGGGTGCCGGGCTCGACGTGCGCCCAGACGGTCGTACCGTCGTCCACGAGGTACAGCGCGTGCTCGATGTGCCCGTTGGCGGAGAGGATCAGCGCCTCGGTGGCCTCGCCCACGGGGAGGTCGCTGACGTGCTGGGTGAGCAGCAGATGCAGCCAGCTCAGCCGGTCCTCGCCGGTGACGGTGACGACACCCCGGTGCGAGAGGTCGACGAAACCGGCGCCGTCGGCGAGGGCGCGCTGCTCGCGGAACAGGTCGCCGTAGTGGGCGGCGACGCCTTCGTCCACGCCCTCGGCGGGAACGGCGCCGGGCAGGGACAGCAGGGGGCTCTTCATACGGGTCAGCCTACGACGGGGTGGTTGAACTCTTCAGGGCACAGTCCCGGCAGCGGCCGAAGATCGCGAAGTGCTTCATGTCGGTCTCGAACCCGAACTGCTGCCGCAGCTTGGCGGTGAAGTCGGCGGCGACGTCCACGTCCGCCTCGATCACGTTCTCGCAGTCCCGGCACACCAGATGGAGATGGTGATGCCGGTCGGCGAGGTGGTACGTGGGCGCGCCGTGGCCGAGGTGGGCGTGGCTGACCAGGCCCAGCTCCTCCAGCAGCTCCAGGGTGCGGTAGACGGTGGAGATGTTGACCCCGGAGGCGGTCTTGCGCACCTCGACGAGGATGTCGTCCGGGGTGGCGTGCTCCAGGGTGTCCACGGCTTCGAGCACGAGTTGCCGTTGCGGCGTCAGCCGGTAGCCGCGCTGCCTGAGGTCGCTCTTCCAGTCGGTGCTCACCACACTGGAAGTCTAGGGGGTGTCTCGTCGATCAGGCCTGATCGACGAG
>NZ_JBEXEQ010000034.1:0-47653 GCF_040703155.1 Streptomyces sp. NPDC005435 | reverse complement strand
GGTACTGCAGGGGGGACCCTGTGGGAGAGTAGGACGCCGCCGAACTAATTTTAGGGAAACCCCCGCACCATTGGTGCGGGGGTTTTCTGCGTTCCAGACCCTTTTTCAGAAAGTGACGTCCGCCGTTTTCACGACGCCGGCCTCGCGGCCCGGAGCGCTGTGGAAGTTCCAGTACATGTTGGTGTGGGCGATGACCAGATCCGGGGTCGGGGCGCCGAACTGGGTCAGGTCCTCGGTGGTGTGTGCGTCGGTGACCAGGGTGGCGTCGTACCCCCGGGTGATCGCGCCGTGCAGCGTCGAGCGGATGCAGATGTCCGTCTGGGCGCCGGCGACGACGATCCGGCCCACCTTCAGGTCCGCGAGGACGGACTCCAGGTCCGTGTCCTCGAAGGAGTCCCCGTAGAGCTTGTGGACGAGGGGCTCGTCGTCACGGCGCTTCAGCTCGGGGACGTACTCCCACTCCTTGCTGTCCTTCGGGAGGTCCTCGTCGGAGTGCTGGACCCAGATCACCGGTACGTCCGCCGTGCGGGCCTTCTCGATGACGGTGCTGATGTTCGCGATCACCTGGTCGCGCTCGTGGGCGCCTGCCACCACCCCGTTCTGGACGTCGATGACGAGCAGCGCGGTGTGCGGTCGGTCGGAGAGTGTAGTCATGCGCGCACTCTAGGACGGGGCACCGACAACACGCGGACACGCTGCGGAAATTGACTGGGAGCGGCCCGGACACCGGTATTAGCGTGAGGCGCATGAGCACTGTGGATGTCGCGGGATATGTGGTCCGGGGGATACGTGCCGACGAGTGGGAGCGGGTGAAGGCGCTGCGGCTCGACGCGCTGCGCGATCCCGCCGCCCCGCTCGCCTTTCTGGACACGTACGAGAACGCCGCCGCCCAGGAGGACCGGTTCTGGCGGGAGCGGACCGAGATGGCGGCCGAAGGGGCCACCAAGGGGCGGCAGTTCGTCGCGGAGGCGGCCGACGGGAGCTGGGTCGGGTCGGTGACCGTGCTGATGGAGCAGCCGGGCAGCGTGGACTGGTCGGGGCAGCCGGTCGAGCGGCGGCAGGGGCATGTGGTCGGGGTGTTCCTGCACGACGGGCACCGGGGCAGGGGGCTGATCCAGGTGCTCCTCGAGGCCGGCGTGGCGTGGGCGTGGGAGCAGGACGCCGAGCGGGTGCGGCTGTTCGTGCACGAGGAGAACGAGCGGGCGCGGAGTGCCTATCTGAAGGCCGGGTTCGCGCCCACCGGGGTCGTGCTGTCCTTCTCCGAGGGCGAGGAGGCCAACGAGGTGGAGATGGTCCTAGACCGGTAGTTCCTCGTGCGGCCAGCGGGCCCTCGCCTGTTCGCGGGAGCGGAGCAGGGCCCGGGTGTCGAGGCCCTGGGCGACGCCGGTGGCCAGGAGGCCGGGGAGCTGGGGGACGGGGGCCACGGCGGCCACGTCCTCCAGGACCAGGGTCAGTGGTGGGTCGAGCCGACCGGAGGATGACCGTTCGGCCATGCGCCGGCCGTGCTCGACCACGCTGGAGACGAGGGCCGTCAGCAGGGGCATCGCGCCCGGCCTGGTGCGGGGGTCCTCGATGGTTTCACCGACCACATAGAGCGTGCCCCCTTCGTGGACGAAGGAATCCAGGGCGAGTGTGTCGGTTCGGTGGGGAGTGCAGGACTCGCGGACGTTGACCGTGGTGAGCGCGGAGAGCGCACGGCCGGTCAGTTCCTGGGCGATGTCGCGGCGTTCGGGGTGCGCGGTGAGCGCGGCCTCCAGTTCGCCTGCGGCGCCGGGCGCGGCCTTGGGGTGGGTGCGCAGGACGCGTACGGCGTCCTGGATCTGGGTGCCCTGGGCCCAGCGGTGGACGTGGCGGACGGTGCGGCCGTCCAGCGCGGCGGCGTGCAGACAGCTGCGCAGCAGGGTGACGGCGGTGTCGGCGACCGCCTGGTCGAGCCGTGCCGAGGGGCGTACGGGGGCGAGGAGTGCCGTCGCCCGCTCCAGTGCCGTCGCCTTGTCCTCGCAGCCGGCCGTGGGGGACCAGTGGAGGCGGGCCGGGGTGTCGCAGCGGTGGGTGGGGTCGTACAGCAGGACCGGGCCGAGCTTGGCGCGGGCGTCCTTGGTGGCCGCCCACAGCGCCGGGTCGGAGGTGACGACCACGGCGGCGCCGGGGGCGTCCTGGAGGGCCTGGGCGGCCGTCGTACGGCGGTCCTCGGGGGTGCCGTAGAAGACGGGGCTCACGAGCGGGAGCGGGGCCGCGGGGGGTGCCACGGGGGCTTCCGGGAGCGGTGGCGGGGCGGGCTGTGCGGGCTCCGGGCGCGGCAGGGGTACCTGGGCGTGCGCGGGGACCTCGTGGGCCGGGGCGGGGGCCTCCTGGGCCTCGTACGGTGGTGCCGGTGGCGTGGGCGCTGTGGGTGTTCCGGCGGCCCGGCGGCGGGCTCGGCCCGCGCGCCAGCGGGCGAACGTGCCGAGGACGAACACCGCCAGGACGAACAGGATCATCAGCTGGCCCATGAACAGGCCCCAGAACAGGCCCCAGCCGGGCAGTTGGCCGTGCGGGGTGGCGGGCCAGGCGCCCGTGATGTCGTGCGGGTCGCCGATCAGATGGCGTATGGCGAGCGGGGTGCGGGTGAAGGCGAGCGGGGCGGGCCAGGCGCCCCGGGAGAGCAGGGCGCCGAGGCCCGTCGCCGTCCACACCAGCAGGGTGACTCCGAGGAGGAAGGCGATCAGGCCCAGGAGCAGGCCGTCGGGGATGCCGCCCCGGGTCTGCCCGCCGGCTCCCTGGCCGCCTTGTTCGTCCGCTCTCACGCGCGCGCTTCCTCTCCCGCTACGCCACCGTCGATTCGGAGTCGCCCAGGTGCTGTTCCACGAAGGCGGCCGCCCGGCGTTCGGCCTCCAGCTCGGCGGCGAACAGCGCGTCGTCCGGCGACAGGTCGCTGGAGGACTCGGTCATCGCGCGGTCGGTGAAGACCAGCGGGCGTTCGGTCTCGGTGATCAGGTGCTTGACGACCTGGACGTTGCCGTTGACGTCCCAGACGGCGATGCCGGGGGTGAGCGTCGGGATGATCTCGACGGCCCAGCGGGGCAGTCCGAGGACGCGGCCGGTGGCCCGGGCCTCGTCGGCCTTCTGGGCGTAGATCGTGCGGGTGGAGGCCATCTTGAGGATCGCGGCCGCCTCCTTGGCCGCCGCGCCGTCGACCACGTCGGAGAGGTGGTGGACGACCGCGACGAAGGAGAGGCCGAGGCGGCGGCCGAACTTCAGCAGCCGCTGGAACAGCTGGGCCACGAACGGACTGTTGATGATGTGCCAGGCCTCTTCGACCAGGAAGATGCGCTTCTTGCGGTCGGGCCTGATCCAGGTGTGCTCCAGCCACACGCCGACGATCGCCATGAGGATCGGCATGGCGATGGAGTTGCGGTCGATGTGGGAGAGGTCGAAGACGATCAGCGGGGCGTCCAGGTCGATGCCGACCGTGGTCGGGCCGTCGAACATGCCGCGCAGGTCGCCGTCGACCAGGCGGTCGATGACCAGGGCTACGTCGAGGCCCCAGGCGCGTACGTCGTCCAGGGCGACGTTCATCGCCTCGGCCGACTCCGGCTCGGGGTGCCGTAGCTGCTCGACGATGTCCATGAGGACGGGCTGGCGGTCGACGATGGTCTCGTTGACGTAGGAGTGGGCGACCTTGAGGGCGAAGCCCGCGCGTTCGTCCAGGCCGTGGCCCATGGCGACTTCGATGATCGTGCGGAGCAGGGCGAGCTGGCCCGTGGTGGTGATCGCGGGGTCGAGCGGGTTGAGGCGGATGCCGTGGTTGAGGGCGGCGGTCGGGTCGAGCCGGATGGGGGTTATCCCCAGCTCCTCCGCGATGAGGTTCCATTCGCCGACGCCGTCCTCGCCCTGGGCGTCCAGGACGACGACCTGGCGGTCCCTGAAGCGCAGCTGGCGCAGGACGTAGGTCTTCTCCAGCGCCGACTTGCCGTTGCCGGACTCGCCGAGGACGAGCCAGTGCGGGGCGGGGAGCTGCTGGCCGTAGAGCTGGAAGGGGTCGTAGATGTACCCCTTCCCGGAGTAGACCTCGCGGCCGATGATGACGCCGGAGTCGCCGAGGCCGGGGGCCGCGGTGGGCAGGTAGACCGCCTGGGCCTGGCCGGTGGAGGTGCGCACCGGCAGGCGGGTGGTCTCGACCTTCCCGAACAGGAAGGACGTGAAGGCGTCGGTGACGGCGGACAGCGGATCTCGCATGGAGAGCCCCTACCTATCGGATGCCGGTGGCGAACGGGAGGGTGTTCACGAACGCGCGGTGGTGCTCGCGGTCGCACCACTCCAGCTTCAGGTACGACTTGCCCGCGGAGGCCCGGATGGTGCGCTTGTCGCGGTTGAGGGCCTCGGGGGAGCGGGCGGAGACGGTGATGTAGCCGACGAGGTTGACGCCGGCCGCGCCGCTGGCGAGGTCTTCGCCGCGCTGGTCGAGGCGGTTGTGGGCGGCGATGTCGCGCGGGTCGACGGTGCGGTTCATCTTGGCGGCGCGGGACGCCTCGGCCTCGTCGTTGGTCTTCTCGGTGAGCATGCGCTCGATGGCGACCTCGGTGGGTTCGAGGTCCATGGTGACGGCGACCGTGCGGATGACGTCCGGGGTGTGGACGAGCAGCGGGGCGAGGAAGTTGACGCCGACGGGGGTCATCGGCCACTCCTTGACCCAGGCGGTGGCGTGGCACCAGGGGGCGCGGGTGGAGGACTCGCGGGTCTTGGCCTGGAGGTAGGTGGGCTCCATGGCGTCGAGTTCGGCGGGCCAGGCGTTGCGCCGGGTCATGGCCTGGATGTGGTCGATGGGGTGGTCCGGGTCGTACATGGAGTGCACGAGGGAGGCCAGGCGGCTCTGGCCGAGCGGCTGGCGGACGCGGATGTCGGCCTCCTGGAGGCGCGAGCAGATGTCGGTGAGCTCGCGGGCCATGACGATGGCGAGTCCGGCGTCGCGGTCGAGCTTGCGGCCGGCCTGGGGGCGGGCGGCGCGGGCCATGGCGTGGGCCTCGGCGGCCAGTTCGCGGTTGTAGCTCATGCAGGCGACGAGGTAGGCGCGGTGCTGCTCGCTGCTGGTGGAGACCATGGACTGGAGCTGGTCGTAGGACTGCTGGAGCCAGTCGGGGGAGCGGCCGTCGCCGCGCAGTGCGACGTCCTTGGCGTGGGCGTCGGGGTCGGCGGGCAGGGTGCGGGCGAGCATCTGGATGCGGGTGACGAAGCCGTCGCCGTTGGCCACGTGCTTGAGGAGGGTGCCGAAGCGGTCGACGAGGGCTTCCTGGTCCTCGGAGTCGCGCAGGCCGACGCCGGGGCCCTCGATCTCGATGGCGGCGGTGACGGTCTTGCGGTCGGCGTGGAGCAGTACGGCGATCTCGTCGGGGCCGAAGGGGGCGGCGAGCCAGTTGATGCGGCCGATGCCCGGGGGCGGGCCGACCTCGACCTCGCGGCCGTCCAGACGGGTGCCGGCCTCCATGACGGCGGAGCGGTAGACGGCGCCGCGCTTGACGGTGCGCTTGTAACTGCGGTTGATCTCGAACCACTTGTAGAAGGTGCGGCGCTTGTAGGGCACGTAGACGGCGGCGAGCGCGAGCAGCGGGAAGCCGGTGAGCAGCACGATGCGCAGGGGGAGGGCGGGGACGAGGAGGCCGCACATCATGCCGAGGAAGGCGCCGGCGACGATGAGCGCGATCTCGCCGGACTCGCGGTTGCGGCCGATGATCGCGTTCGGCCGGGCCCGGCCGATGAGATACGTACGGCGGGGCGTGACCGGATGGGACAGATGGGACTCGGTCGTCAACGCCCTTCACCTCCAGTGCGGTTGGTGCTGCTCTTGCGGGTGTCTCCGGCGTGCGGGGTGGCGGCGCGGGGCGCGGGGGTGGCCGTGCCGCCTTGCGGGGTGCGGCTGCTGTGGGCGGCGACGCCGC
Source organism: Streptomyces sp. NPDC005435 (assembly GCF_040703155.1). Taxonomy (NCBI): domain Bacteria; kingdom Bacillati; phylum Actinomycetota; class Actinomycetes; order Kitasatosporales; family Streptomycetaceae; genus Streptomyces; species Streptomyces sp. NPDC005435. The sequence goes on along the minus strand of NZ_JBEXEQ010000034.1, from coordinate 41,738 downwards.
CGCTGGCGGGGTTGGCGGGGCGGGGGGTGTGGGCGCCGCCGCCGGAGTTGCTGTCGGCGCGGGTGCTGTGGGTCTTGATGCCCTGGGCGACGAGGGTGGCGGGGGAGCTGATGACGGCGGCGGCCTTGCTCTCGGCGCCCTGCATGATGCGGTTGTTGCGGGAGCCGGCGATCTCGTCGCCGAAGCCGGGGACGAAGCGGTAGATCATCGCGCTGGCGAAGATGGCGAGCAGGATGATGGCGAGGCCGGAGACGACGGCGCCGAAGGCGTCGGGGCCGTTGTCGCCGGAGAGGGCGCCGGCGAGGCCGAGCACGATGACGATGACCGGTTTGACCAGGATGACGGCGATCATGATGCCGGCCCAGCGGCGGACGTGGCCCCAGAGGTTCTTGTCGACGAGGCCGGCGTAGACGACGGTGCCGAGGAGGGCGCCGACGTAGAGCAGGGCGGCGCGGATGACGAGCTCCAGCCAGAGGACGCCGGCGGCGAGGATGCTGACCAGGGAGACGACGATCAGCATGATGGGGCCGCCGCCGATGTCGTCGCCCTTGTCGAGGGCGCCGGAGAAGGTGCCGAAGAAGGTGTCGGCCTGGTCGCCGGTGGCCTTGGCGAGGACGTCGGTGACGCCGTCGGTGGCGGAGACGACGGTGTAGAGGATCAGGGGGGTGAAGGCGGAGGCGAGCACCGTGAGCCACAGGAAGCCGACGGCCTCCGAGATGGCGGTGGTGAGCGGTACGCCGCGTACGGCTCGCTTGGCGACGGCCAGCAGCCAGAGCACGAGCGTCAGGATGGTCGACGCCGCGAACACGATCGCGTACTGCTGCAGGAACTTCTGATTCGTGAAGTCGACGTTCGCCGTCTCCTTCACCGCGTGACTGAGCTTCCCGATGGTCCAGGACGCGGCGTCGGCACAGCCTTTGGCCAGGGAGGAGAGGGGGTCGAGGGTGGAGGTGAGGGGGTTGTCGGGGGTGAGGGTCTTGCCTCCGCCGCCGCCCTTGCTCGGGTCGTCCAGAAGGCACCGGGACTTCGCGGGGCCCATGAGGAGGTCACACTTGTGGGACGAGGGCGTGGGCGACGGGTCGGCGACGGCTCGGGTCGCCAGCATGAAGAGGGCGGCCTGCACAGTGGTTACGGCGGCGGCGACCTTGAGCGCGCGGCGCGGGCTACCGGGCATAGGTGAAGCCTCCGTATTCCTGAACGGCCTTGGCCATCTGGTCGGCGCTGGACGCCTTGTCGTCGCCCGGGACGGGTGCGGGGCCGTCCTTCTGCGAGAAGCTCTCGACCTTCCAGTCGCCTCCGGACCAGTTCAGACGGAGCGTCAGGGTGAACCAGTCGCTCGTCACCGGGCTGGTCGAGCGGTCCCCCGCGGTTCCGTAGAGGCCCGTGCACCACACCTCGACGGTCGTCGCGCTGTCGGCGTAGTCGGTGGTCTTCGTGCCGATCGGCGCGGTGCGGGAGACGTAGGTCTGCCCCGCCGCGGCGTTGCCGTTGGCGTCGAGGCCGATGTCGCTCAGGAACTTCTGGTTGTACGCCTTGTCGAACTTCTGGGACAGGGAGGCCTGCTGGCCCGGCACGAAGACCTGCTTGACGATCTCCGCGCGCCGCGCGGGTTTGAGGAAGTCGGCCGAGACGAGCGCCGTCGCGTAGTTCGCCGCCGCGCTCTCCGCCCCCTGGCGGGTGTGCGCGTACCCCGTGGGGATGGTTCCCGTCTTCGTGCCCACCGGGTCCGTGCCGGTCGGGGACGTGGCGGAGGTGCGGGGGCGGTGGGCGGGGGTGGTGTTCTTGTCCGTCGTGTCCCGGGCGGATCCGCCCCGGTTCGCGAACGCGATGGCCGCGATCAGGAGGACGACCACGCCGACGACGGTGACCAGGCTGCGGGAGGAGGTGCGGCGGGGGGAGTTGGCGTAGGGGTCCTCGGGGAGGCGGGTGCGGGTGCGGGCCGTGTCGGTGTAGTCGTGCTCGTCTCCGGGACTCATGCCGCGTACGCCCTCTCCGCCTCGTAGGCATACGACGGTAGCCGTGCTGGTTCCCGCGCGGGCGCGGTGTGGTGACTCGACATCAGGGAAACGCAACCTCAGCCGGTGGGCACGACGGGCGGATGGGACGGGAGCGGACGGGGCGTCAGACCGCCATGCCGTACACGATCGTGAACAGCGTGCCGAGGGAGCCGATGATGAACACCCCGGTCAGGCCCGCGATGATGAGTCCCTTGCCCTGCTCCGCGCTGAAGGTGTCGCGGAGCGCCGTCGCGCCGATGCGCTGTTTGGCCGCGCCCCAGACCGCGATGCCGAGGCAGAGCAGGATGGCGACGGCCATCACCACCTCGATCATCACCTTCGCCTCGTTGCCCAGGGTGCCGAAGGGGCCCCAGTCCGGAGCGATCCCGCCGATGATGGTGTTGATGTCTCCCTTGTCGGCCGCGAAGAGCATGTAAGTCACCGCCCCTGATGGGTAGTTCCGAGAGGACCCCGCGGTGTGCAGAGGTCACGCCTCATTCTCGCCGACAACGTCGCCTTCGTATGTCGACTTGACGTCATTGACTGGCGGGTTTCGTACGAATACTTCGTACGGTGACTCTGTGTATCACGGCAGGTCACGCCGGGCAACGACGCAGGTGCGAAACCCGGGGTGAGGTTTCGTCGTTGGGCTTTTCTATGGCCTGAAACGGTTTCTGACGGCTGGTCGGGTGAGACGTCGAGCCGATGTTCTCACGGGGGTCCGGCGTTCAGCGGGGCTTCAGGCCGTGCAGCAGCAGGTGGACGTGCTCGTCGAGGCCGGCCATCGCGTCGTCGGCGTCCAGGGCGCAGCCGGCGATGAGGGCGGCGAGGCCGTGCAGGCTCGCGGCGGCGACCAGGGTGATGCGTTCGGGGTCGCCCTGGACGATCTCGCCGCGTTCCTGGGCGTCGGTGAAGAGCCGGGTGAGGGAGCCGAGGGTGCGGTCGACGGCGGCCGCGAGGTGGCCGGAGCCGGCGGGCTCGTGCTTGCGCGCGAACATCAGCTCTAGGAGTTCGGGGTTCTCGACCGCGAAGCCGAGGTAGGCGCGGGCGAGGGCGGCCATGCGCTGTTCCAGGGGTGCGCCGGGGGCGGCGGCGGTGGCGGCGGTCAGGGTGCGGTCCAGGCGCTCGTAGCCGTCGAGGGCGAGGGCGTCGAGGAGGGCCTGCTTGTCCTTGAAGTGACGGCCGGGGGCGGCGTGACTGACGCCCGCGGCGCGGGCCAGCTCGCGCAGGGAGAGGGCGCCCGCGCCCTTCTCGCGCAGGGTGCGTTCGGCGCTTTCGAGCAGGGCGGCGCGCAGGTCTCCGTGGTGATACGGGCGGGTCGTGGTGATGCGCGGCATGGGCGCCATGGTATCCCGATGTTGACGGCGCCAGCTTTGTTGTCGTTGACAGCATTGTTGTCGCTGCCTACATTGAGGGCATGGCCGATACGAGCGAAGAAGCGCGCCGAGCGCGCACATGGAACGCGTCCCAGCTGCCCGACCTGAGCGGCCGCACCGCCGTGGTCACCGGCGCCAACAGCGGCATCGGCTTCGCCGCCGCCGACGCGCTGGCCCGGGCCGGGGCGCACGTGGTGTTCGCGGTGCGCGACCCCGCGCGGGGTGAGGCGGCCGCGGCACGGGTGCCGGGCAGTACCGAGGTGCGCCGCCTGGACCTGGCCGACCTGGACTCGGTGCGCGCGTTCGCCGAGGCGTGGTCGGGCCCGCTGGAGATGCTGATCAACAACGCGGGCGTGATGATGCTGCCGGAGGGGCGGACCAAGCAGGGCTTCGAGACCCAGTTCGGCACCAACCACCTCGGGCACTTCGCCCTCACCAACCTGCTGCTCCCGCACGTCACCGGGCGCGTCGTGACCGTCTCCTCCGAGCTGCACCGGGGCGGCGACGGCGTGATCGACTTCGACAACCCGAACCTGCGCGGCCGCTACACCCCGACCCGCGCCTACGCCCAGTCCAAGCTGGCCAACCTCCTCTTCACCCTGGAGCTGCAGCGCCGTCTGACCGAGGCGGGCTCCCCGGTGCGCGCCCTCGCGGCCCACCCCGGGTACGCGGCCACCAACCTCCAGAGCCACGCCGCGAACCCGCTGATGCGCGTCTTCATGGCGGTCGGCAACAAGGTCGTCGCCCAGGACGACCGCGGCGGCGCCCTGCCCACCCTCTACGCCGCCACCCAGGACCTGCCCGGCGCCTCGTACGTCGGCCCCGGCAGCCTCGGCGGCATGCGCGGCGCCCCCGCCCTCAGCGGCCGCAGCCACGCGGCGAGCGACCCGGCGGCGGCCCGCCGGCTGTGGACCCTGTCGGAGGAACTGACGTCGGTGGCCTGGGAACTGGCGCCGGCCGCCCCGGCCGAGGGCGCGGGCCGGGCCTGACGGCCGGGCGTGCTCACGCCCCGTGACCGCCGGACGGGCGGGGCCGGGGGTGCGACCGTACGGTGGTGCCCGTACTCCGCCGACCGGGCGGAGTACGGGATTCCGGTAAACGGTTCACAGCGAAATCTCAGACAACTCGCAGCGGGTTTCTCACCTCCACGGGGAACAGTGAGGCCTGATGAAGCGCAGCTCTCGCATCTCGGTCACGTCCCGGCCCGCGTTGCTCGGGACGGTGGTGATGCTCGCTCTGACCTCGGCGTCCGTGGCCGCCGCCGACGGCGGGCCGGGGCCCCTCGGGGTCACGGCCGTGGCCGGTGTGTCCGCGCTGGGCGCGCGGGTGGGGGCGCTGTTCGAGGCGGGCCCGGACGGGCGGGTCAGGGGCGGGCACTTCTGCACCGCGTCCGTGGTGCGCGCCCGGGGCCGGGATCTGATCGTCACGGCCGCGCACTGTCTGTCCGGCAAGCGCGGGGACCTGGCGTTCGTGCCGGGGTACCGGGACGGCCGGGCGCCGTACGGGGTGTGGCGGGTCGCGGAGCGGGTGCTGCCCGAGGGGTGGGACGAGGACAGCGACGTGGCCTTCGCGCATCTGGCGGAGCGGGACGGGAAGCGGGTCGAGGACGTCGTGGGCGGCAACCGGTTCGTCACCGGGCAGACCACCGGGGCGACCGCCGTGACCGTGACCGGGTACCCCGACACACGCCAGGTGCCGATCCGCTGCACCAACAAGCCCGTGGCGTTCAGCCGTACCCAACAGCGCATCGCCTGCCCGCACTTCCCGGGCGGTACGAGCGGCAGCCCCTGGATCAACGGGGACGGACAGGTCGTCGGGGTGCTCGGCGGGCACCAGCGCGGCGGCTCCACCCCGGACGTGTCCTACAGCGTGGTGCTGGGGCGCGGGGCGGCCCGGCTGTACGAGCGCGCGACGGCGGGCTGAGCCGGGCCCGCACCCGGGGCCGACAGCCGTAAAAGCGTCATCTGCCCGGTACACAGCGCGAAATGACGCCACTTCGACAAGAAATGGCGATGAACCGCGCGTCCATGGGGCAGTGTTGGGGCGTGCGGAAGGTATGGGTGATCGGCGGGGCGGCCGTGGGGCTCGGCATGGGCTTCGTCATGCTGCTCGTCGTCGGGGTGTACGTCGTCGGCGGGAACCTCGTGAACGGCGTGGCCGCCGGCGGCCGGGGACTGGCCAGGGGTGCCGTGCCGGCCGCGTACCAGACCCTCGTGCAGCGGTGGGGCAATCTGTGTCCCGCGCTCACCCCGGCCCTGCTCGCCGCCCAGCTCTACCAGGAGAGCGGCTGGAACCCGACCGTGGTCAGCCCGGCCGACGCCCGGGGCATCGCGCAGTTCATCCCGAGCACCTGGGCGGCGCACGGCATCGACGGCAACGGCGACGGCAAGCGGGACATCTGGAACCCGGACGACGCGATCCCCTCGGCCGCCTCCTACGACTGCGAACTGGCCAAGTACGTCAAGGGCGTGCCCGGCGACACCAGCGACAACATGCTCGCCGCCTACAACGCGGGCGCCTACCGGGTCATCAGATCCGGCGGCGTGCCGGCCATCTCCGAGACGCGGAACTACGTCAAGCGCATCCGGGCGCTGTCGGAGAGCTTCGCCGCGCCCGTGAGCCGTATCGACCCCTCCCGGCAGGCCGCCGGGGCGATCGGGTTCGCGCAGAGCAAGCTCGGCACGCCGTATCTGTGGGGCGGCAACGGCACCGCGGCGCAGAACGGCCGGTTCGACTGCTCCGGGCTGACCAAGGCGTCGTACGCGAGCGTGGGGATCACCCTGCCCCGCGTGGCCAACGACCAGTACAACGCGGGACCGCATCCGTCACGGGATCAACTCCTTCCCGGGGACCTGGTGTTCTTCTCGCACGACCTGACCGATTCACGGGCGATCCACCACGTGGGCATCTATGTGGGCGGCGGCTATATGATCGACGCTCCCCGTACCGGGGCCGTGATCCGGTTCGATCCCATCGACACCTCCGAGTACTTCGGTGCCACCCGTGTCACCGAGGATGGCGCGAAAGCACTGCCCACGAAGGTGTGAGCACAGCGTGAACCAACCCCCTGAGCTGCGGCGATGAGTCTCTCTTCGATAACGTCTGCGTGATCATTCGGTGGAGGGTGGAACGCACCGGCAGGGGCTGTGCGTTCCTGTTGGCGTAGCCGAGCGGACGTCAGTGCGCCAGTGCAGCGGAAGCGGATCTACGAACCACGGGGGCCGGACGGCGCACACGAGGTGTGCCGGGACGACGACGAAGGGGCCGCAGCACCATGGCTGTACTCGCCGCATCGGCTGTACTCGCCGATTCCGGATCGAACCCCGACGTCGAGTTGCTGTACGACATCAACGGCCTGGCGAAGGCCGCGCCGCACTGGCTCGACCGGGTCATGGAGTTCGTCGGCGAGTACGGGCTGCCCGTCGCCATGGTGCTGCTCATCCTCGGCTGCTGGCTGAGCGTGCGGCGCCGGGGCGGCCGGGACGCGGCGGCCTCGGTGGCCGCGCTGGTGTGGGCGCCGCTCGCGGCCGCGCTCGCCGTCGTGGTGAACGCGCCGATCCGCAACTTCGTCGAGCGCCCCCGGCCGTTCATCGACCATCAGGGGCTCGACGTACTGATCGCGGGCAAGAGCGACTTCTCCTTCTGCAGCGACCACGCGACGATCACCATGGCGATGGCCGTCGGTCTCTTCGTCGCCAACCGCCGCTTCGGTGTGGCGGGCATCGCGATCGCCCTGCTCGAAGGCTTCTGCCGGGTCTACATGGGCGTGCACTACCCGACCGACGTCATCGGCGGCTTCGCGCTGGGCACGGCGGTCGCGCTGCTGCTGTCCCCGCTCGCCACGGCCCTGCTGACCCCGCTGATGAAGGCGATCGAGCGCTCCCCGCGCGCCGGCCGGCTGGTGCGCGCCCGCACCGCCCCCGGCGACCGGGACGGCACCGTGCTCTCCGGCGGCCGTACGGCCACGGGGACGGGCGCGGGCGACAAGGACCTGGCCGCCTGAAGCCGCCGAGGGGGCGTCAGATCCCCTGCGGCCAGGTGAAGAAGCGCTTCGGGTCGTAGCTCTTCTTCACCTCGGCCAGCCGCGCGGAGGCGCTGCCGTAGTACGCGGTGCGCCAGTCGGTGAGCGTCGGGTCGGTGTAGTTCTGGTACGCCGCTCCGGACGCGTACGGCCGCATCGCGCCGTGGGCCGCGTCCAGCCAGGAGCGGGCCGTGGTGCCGGAGGTGCCCTCGCTCCAGGAGGCGATGTACTGGGCCAGCATCCGTGAACGCCGGTGCACGAAGGCGGTCGCGGTGGGGGAGACCCGGTTGACGGCGCCGCCGAGCGCGGTGAGCGCGATGCTGCCCGCGCCGCCGCGCGCCGCGCCGATCTGCTTCAGCAGGGTCTGGACGCCCGCCGCGGACAGGGAGCGGTCGAAGAAGTCCGAGTGGGCCGCGTAGGTCTCCCGGCGCAGCGCACCGCGCGAGGAGCGGCCGGGGGTGGTGCCCGGCAGATGGCACTGGGCGTCCGTGGCGAACGTCGAGCAGCCGGCGTAGATCTCCATGGCTTCCTCGTAGCCCCGGCGGCGCAGGCTGACCGAGGAGGCGTTCGCGCCCGCGCTGTGGGCGAGGCGGTCCACGGCGTTCTGGAGGCCGCCGTAGGAGCCGACGGAGAAGCAGGAGACGGAGACGGTCGGGGTGCGGCCCGGGACGCACTCCAGGTGCAGCGCGGACCAGATCTCGTCCGGCTGCGAAGGGCCCCACTCCTGCCAGGCCTTGACCACGGCCGCCGCCTTCGACCAGGGCCAGGCGAGGTACGCGGTCACGGCCTGCGGCACCGGGTGGGTGCGGAAGTGCAGCTCGGTGACGACGCCGAAGTTGCCGTTGCCCGCGCCGCGCAGCGCCCAGAACAGGTCGGCGTGGTGCTTGGCGTCGGCCGTGACCTCGGTGCCGTCGGCCGTGATCAGGGTGGCCCGGGTGAGGTTGTCGCAGGTCAGGCCGTAGGCGCGGGAGGCGACACCGTGGCCGCCGCCGAGGACCAGGCCGGAGACGCCGACGGTGGGGCAGGAACCGGCGGGGAGGGTCACGCCCTTGGCGGCCAGGCCCCGGTAGACGTCGATCAGCTTGGCGCCCGCGCCGACGACCGCCTGGCCGCCGCTCGCGCTCACCTTCTTCAGCGCGGAGACGTCCACGATCAGCCGGCCGTCGCCGGAGGAGTAACCGCCGTACGAGTGGCCGCCGTTGCGGATCGCGACCTTGACCTTGTGGGTGCGGGCGTAGGCGAGCAGGGTGCGGATGTCGCCGGTGTGGGCCGGATAGGCGACGGCGGCCGGGCGCAGGCCGTCGAAGCGGGTGTTGTAGAGCCGGCGGGCCGGGGTCCAGTTCGCGTCGCCCGGGCGGACCAGGGTGCCGTCGAGGTCGTGCCCGAGCCCGCTCCAGCTCTTGGCGACGGGGCGTACGGCGCCGGAGGTGCCCTTCGAGGTCAGGGCGGTGGTGCTGGAGGGCAGCGTGGCCGGCGCGGGACCGGCGGCCGGGCGCGGGGCCGGGTCGCAGGCGCCGAGCGCGGTCGCGGCCAGTGCGGCGGCGCCTCCCGAGATGAACGTACGCCGTTGCATGTCCCCCGCCCTCCGCCGGTGTTCCCGTCCCCCGTGGAACGAGACGGCGACCCACCCGGCGGGGTTCCACGGGAGGGTGACAAGGTGTGGGACGAGTGCGTGGGCGGCGGGGGGCCGGGATCTCCACGTGGCCTCCTCGTGAGCGTTCCGTGACCTCACCGGGCCGACGGCAGGGGTTCACCCCTCGTTCACTTCGGGCCATCGGCGGCTTCACCTGTTCTGCCTAATTTCGGCCGTACCAGATGCGGAGTGCGGCCATAGATGCACTCACGTGTCCCCCTGACTTCGCACGCCGCCCGCCGCGGCGGCTCCTGGAAGGAACTCCCGAAAGTGATGCTTCAGCGCAAGAACCGGCTGCGCGCCCTGTCTCTCGGTGCTCTCGCCGTCTCCGGCGCCCTGGCCCTGACGGCGTGCGGCTCCGACGACACCGGCAAGCAGGCGGGTGGCGGTTCCTCCTCCGCGGCGAGCGCCGGGTCGGTCAAGTGCGACGGTGCGAAGGGCCAGCTCCTCGCGGACGGCTCCTCCGCGCAGAAGAACGCGATCGACGCCTGGGTGAAGAACTTCTCGCAGGCCTGTGGCGTGCAGATCAACTACAAGGGCGCCGGTTCGGGCGCCGGTGTCACCTCCTTCAACCAGGGCCAGATCGCGTTCGCCGGCTCGGACTCCGCGCTGAAGCCGGAGGAGGTCGCCGCCTCCCAGAAGATCTGCAAGGGCGGCCAGGCCATCGACCTGCCGATGGTGGGCGGCCCGATCGCGGTCGGCTACAACGTCCCCGGGGTGAAGGACCTGGTCCTGGACGCGCCGACCCTGGCGAAGATCTTCGACAGCAAGATCGCCAAGTGGAACGACGCCGCGATCAAGAAGCTGAACCCCTCGGCGAAGCTGCCCGACCTGAAGATCCAGGCGTTCCACCGCTCGGAGGACTCCGGCACCACGGACAACTTCACCAAGTACCTGACGGCCACCACCCCGGACAACTGGAAGTACTCCGGCGGCAAGGCCTGGCAGGCCAAGGGCGGTCAGGCGGCGGCCGGCTCGGCCGGTGTGGCCCAGGGCGTCAAGCAGAACGCGGGCGCGATCGGCTACTTCGAGCTGTCCTACGCCAAGGACATCGACACGGTCGCCATCAGCACCGGCGCCAAGACCCCGGTGAAGCCCTCCACCGACTCCGCCACCGCCGACATCGCGGCCGCCAAGGTCATCGGCACCGGCAAGGACCTCGCCCTGCAGCTCGACTACAAGACCAAGGCCGAGGGCGCCTACCCGATCACCCTGGTGACGTACGAGATCGTCTGCGACAAGGGCAACAAGGCGGACACCCTGCCCGCCACCAAGGCGTTCCTGAGCTACATCGCGAGCGAGGACGGCCAGAAGGTCCTCGGCGACAACGACTACGCCCCCATCCCCGCCGAGATCATCACCAAGGTCCGCAGCACCATCGACGGCCTGAGCTGACCTGATCCGAGTGTGCGGTCCGGGCCCCCGCCGGGGTCCGGCCGCACCGTCCGGTGCACCGCCGCCCGGAGCCGGGCCCACCGCCCGGCTCCCGTGAGCCGCCCACCCACGCGGCTCAGCAGACCGGAGAAACCCGATGGACATATCGACGACCGACGTACCTCCCCCCACCGGCCGGGCCGCCGCCCGCCGCGCGGACACCGCCCGGGGCACCTCCCGCACCGGTGACCGGGTGTTCCTCGCCCTCTCGCGGGGCTCGGGCATCCTGCTGCTGGTGATCATGGCCGCCATCGCGGTCTTCCTCACCTACCGCGCCTGCCTCGCGATCAGCGCCGACCACGGCAACTTCCTGACCACCTTCGAGTGGAACACCAACGCCAGCCCGCCGGTCTTCGGCATCGCGGTGCTGGCCTTCGGCACGGTCGTCTCCTCGGTCGTCGCCATGGTCCTCGCGGTCCCGGTGGCGGTCGCGATCGCGCTGTTCCTCACCCACTACGCCCCGCGCCGGCTGAGCGGCCCCATCGCCTACGTGATCGACCTGCTCGCCGCCGTGCCGTCCATCGTCTACGGCCTGTGGGGCGCCCTGATCCTGGTCCCGCACATGCAGGGCCTGTACGGCTGGCTGAACGAGTTCCTCGGCTGGACCGGTGTCCTCGCCTGGAACGGCGGCGCCCCGCGCGCGATGCTCACCGTCGGCATCCTGCTGGCGATCATGATTCTGCCGATCATCACCAACGTCAGCCGCGAGGTCTTCCGCCAGGCCCCCCGGATGCACGAGGAGGCCGCGCTCGCCCTCGGTGCCACCCGCTGGGAGGTCATCCGCATGGCGGTGCTGCCCTTCGGCCGCTCCGGCGTCATCTCCGCCTCCATGCTCGGCCTCGGCCGCGCGCTGGGCGAGACCATGGCCGTGGCCACCGTGCTCTCCCCGAGCTACGAGATCCAGGCCAGCCTGCTCGACCCGGGCGGCGGCACCTTCGCCCAGAACATCGCCTCGAAGTTCGGCGAGGCCACCGAGCAGGGCCGCGACGCGCTGATCGCCTCCGGTCTCGTCCTGTTCGTCATCACCCTGCTGGTCAACGGCGCGGCCCGCGCGATCATCGCCCGCCGCAAGGAGTACTCGGGGGCCAACGCATGAGCACCGCAGCCAACGGCACCGGCGTGAGCAACCTGCGCGCCGCGAGCCTGCCGAAGTGGACCCCGTGGGCGCTCGCCGGCGCCTCGGTGGCGATCGCCGTCGCCGTCGGGCTGGGCACCGGGCTCCACTCCAGGGTCCAGTGGGGCCTGATCGCCGCGCTCCTCTTCATCACCGGCACCTACGGCGTCGCCGCCCGTGTGGAGGGCCGTCGGCAGGCCAAGGACCGGATCGCCACCTCGCTGGTCTGGGTCGCCTTCCTGCTCGCCGTGGTCCCGCTGGTCTCCCTGGTGTGGGTGACCGTCTCGCGCGGCGTGAAGGTCCTGACTCCGTACTTCCTGAGCCACTCGATGGGCGTCGTCGCCGACTCCGAGCCGGGCGGCGGCATCTACCACGCCATCCTCGGCAGCCTGGAGCAGGTCGGCCTCGCCACCCTGATCGGCGCCCCGGTCGGCGTGCTCACCGCGATCTACCTGGTGGAGTACGGCCGCGGCCGGCTCGCCCGGGCGGTCACCTTCTTCGTCGACGTGATGACGGGCATCCCGTCCATCGTCGCGGGCCTGTTCATCCTCAGCCTGATGCTGATCTTCCAGCTCCAGCCCTTCGGCTTCGCCGGGTCGCTGGCGCTGGCCATCCTGATGATGCCGGTGGTCGTGCGCTCGACCGAGGAGATGCTCAAGCTCGTACCGAACGAGCTGCGCGAGGCGTCCCTGGCGCTCGGCATCCCCAAGTGGCGCACCATCCTCAAGGTGGTCCTGCCGACCTCGCTCGGCGGCATCGCGACCGGCGTCATGCTGGCCGTCGCCCGTATCGCGGGCGAGACCGCGCCGGTGCTGCTCCTGGTGTTCGGCAACTCCTTCATCAACGCCAACCCCTTCGAGGGCGCGCAGGCCTCGCTGCCGCTGTACATCTACCAGCAGTACGCGGCCGGCGCGGACCCGGCGTACGACCGCGCGTGGGCGGCCTCGCTGACCCTGATCGCGTTCGTGATGATCCTCAACCTGGCGGCCCGCGGCGTAGCCCGCTGGAAGGCCCCCAAGACCGGTCGCTGACGCGACCATTCAGCGACTGGAAGTGAAGCGGTAATGGCCAAGCGAATCGACGTCAGCGGACTCACCGCCTACTACGGCTCCCACAAGGCGATCGAGGACATCTCGATGACCGTCGAGCCGCGCTCGGTGACGGCGTTCATCGGCCCCTCCGGCTGTGGCAAGTCGACGTTCCTGCGCACCCTGAACCGGATGCACGAGGTCACCCCCGGCGGCCGGGTCGAGGGCAAGGTGCTCCTGGACGACGAGGACCTCTACGGCACCGGGGTGGACCCGGTGTCGGTGCGGCGCGAGGTGGGCATGGTGTTCCAGCGCCCCAACCCGTTCCCCACCATGTCGATCTTCGAGAACGTGGCGGCGGGGCTGCGCCTGAACGGCGGCTTCCGCAAGAGCGAGCTGAACGACGTCGTGGAGCGCTCGCTGCGCGGGGCGAACCTGTGGAACGAGGTCAAGGACCGCCTGAACCGGCCCGGCGCCGGTCTCTCCGGCGGCCAGCAGCAGCGGCTGTGCATCGCGCGGGCCATCGCGGTCGAGCCCCGGGTGCTGCTCATGGACGAGCCCTGCTCCGCCCTGGACCCGATCTCCACGCTCGCGATCGAAGACCTGATCGGCGAGCTGAAGGAACGGTTCACGATCGTCATCGTGACCCACAACATGCAGCAGGCGGCGCGCGTCTCGGACCGTACGGCCTTCTTCAACCTGGCCGGGGTCGGCCAGCCCGGCCGGCTGGTCGAGATCGACGACACCGAGCGGATCTTCTCCAACCCCTCCGTCCAGGCGACCGAGGACTACATCTCGGGCCGCTTCGGCTGAGCCGGAGGAGCCGAGGACTCCCCGCGGTGCTGCATGGCGGTGCCACCGCGGGGATGCGGAAAGGGCCCGCCCCCGGAAGATCCCGGGGGCGGGCCCATCGCCGTGTCGGCGGGTCCTACAGGACGGTCAGGTTGACCAGCTCGAAGGCGCCGGCCGCGACCAGCGCGGCGGCCGGCATGGTGATGAACCAGCCGAGCACGATGTTCTTGGCGACGCCCCAGCGGACCGCGTTGACCCGCTTGGTGGCGCCCACACCCATGATCGCGGAGGTGATCACATGGGTGGTGGAGATCGGGGCCTTGAACAGGTACGCCGTGGTGAACATGATCGACGCGCCGGTCGCCTCGGCCGCGAAGCCCTGGGGCGGGTCCAGCTCGATGATCTTGCGGCCCAGGGTGCGCATGATGCGCCAGCCGCCCGCGTAGGTGCCCAGCGAGAGCATCAGGGCGCAGACGATCTTGACCCAGACCGGGATCGGGTCGCCGAAGGTCTCGTTGCCGGAGATCACCAGCGCGAGCACCACGACACCCATGGTCTTCTGGGCGTCCTGGAGGCCGTGGCCCAGCGCCATGCCCGCGGCCGAGACCGTCTGGGCTATGCGGAAGCCGCGCTTGGCCTTGTGCGGGTTGGCGTTGCGGAAGAGCCACAGGATGGCCGTCATCACCAGATAGCCGACCACCAGGCCGACGATCGGGGAGAGGAACATCGGGATGACGATCTTCTCGATGACGCCGCTCCACAGCACGTCGATGCCGCCCGCGAGCGCCGCGCCCACCATGCCGCCGAACAGCGCGTGGGAGGACGAGGAGGGCAGGCCGAAGTACCAGGTGACCAGGTTCCAGACGATGGCGCCGACCAGCGCGGCGAAGAGGATGCCCATCCCCTTGCCGCCGTGCGGTGTCTCGATCAGGCCCTCGGAGACGGTCTTGGCGACCCCGGAGCCGAGGAAGGCGCCGGCCAGGTTCATCACGGCCGCCATCGCGAGCGCCGCCCGGGGGGTCAGCGCGCGGGTCGAGACCGAGGTCGCGATCGCGTTGGCGGAGTCGTGGAAGCCGTTCGTGTACGTGAAGAAGAGCGCAACCGCTACGGTCACGATCAGGGCGAAGGTGTCCATCGACGCCTCAGGACTCCTTGACGGCGATGGTCTCCACCGTGTTCGCCACGTGCTCGAACGCGTCCGCCGCCTCTTCGAGCACGTCCACGACCTGCTTCAGCTTGAGCACCTCGATGGCGTCGTACTTGCCGTTGAAGAGGTGGGCGAGCAGCTTGCGGTGGATCTGGTCCGCCTGGTTCTCCAGCCGGTTGACCTCGATCCAGTACTCGGTGAGGTTGTCCATGGTGCGCAGGTGGGGCATCGCCTCGGCCGTGAGTTCGGCCGCCCGCGCCAGGACCTCGATCTGCTGCTCGACTCCCTTCGGCAGCTCCTCGATGTTGTAGAGGACGACCAGGTCGACGGCCTCCTCCATGAAGTCCATGATGTCGTCGAGCGACGAGGCGAGGTTGTAGATGTCCTCGCGGTCGAACGGCGTGATGAACGAGGAGTTGAGCTGGTGGAAGATCGCGTGCGTGGCGTCGTCACCGGCGTGTTCCGCGGCCCGCATACGCTCTGCGATCTCGGCCCGGGCGGAGGGGTCCGCCCCGAGCAGTTCCATCAGGAGCTTGGAGCCCGTGACGATGTTGTCCGCTGACGCGGCGAACATGTCGTAGAAGCTCGTCTCCCTGGGGGTCAGACGAAAGCGCACGTTGAGGTCCTCGGGGTGCTTCGGTTGGGTCAGGCTGATGCTAGGCGCATCATCCGGCCACGGCTATCGGGCCATCCCCCAGTGTCGCCCATCAGGAAGCATGCTCGGCACGGGGGCGTTGCGCCAAGGGCCCGATACCCCGTGAAGTTGGTTACCATATACCCACCAGGGGTATGTGTTCCGGCTGTTTTCAGCCAGCCGGGGTTCCTTCCCCGTCAGCGAGTCCTTCATGGAGGCCAGCGATGACGACGACCGAGGCCGGCGCCACGCACGGCTACCACCACCAGAAGGACGAGCACCTCAAGCGGCTGCGCCGTATCGAGGGCCAGATCCGGGGCCTGCAGCGCATGGTCGACGAGGACACGTACTGCATCGACATCCTCACCCAGGTCTCCGCCTCCACCAAGGCCCTGCAGTCCTTCGCGCTCCAGCTCCTGGAGGAGCATCTGCGGCACTGCGTCGCGGACGCGGCGGTCAAGGGCGGCGCGGAGATCGACGCCAAGGTGGAGGAGGCCACGAAGGCCATCGGGCGGCTGCTGCGCACCTGAGCGCTTCCCGAGGGGTCAGGCCAGGGCGGCGCCGCGCTCCTCGGTGACCCGCAGCACCTCGTCGATGCTGGCCAGGCTGAGGCGGTCCTCCGCCGCCGAGGCGGCGATGATCAGCTCGCCGCACAGCTCTATCTCGGCGAGGGCCACGTGGTCCTGCACCGCCGTACCGCCGACCGGAGCCACGCGCGTCACCTCTTCCTGCCGTCACCGATGCCCGGACCGGCTTCCTAGAGTAGGCAGCGCTCCACATACCGCGCATGGCACGGACGGGCTAGTTCGGTACCGGCGGGGCGGACTATCCCGCCGGGCGTGGCGCCGGCCGTCCCGCCGGCCGTGGTGCCGGGCGTGGCGCGGTTCATCCCGCCGCGCCCTCGTCGTCCGCGATCTTGCCCGCGTAGATGTCCTCCGGGCGCGGCAGCAGCACCTCGGCGCGGGTGCCGAAGTCGTAGAGCAGGGTGGTCGAGGCGACCGCGACGGCCGCCGCCTCCCGGCTGTTGACGAAGCTGAAGCGCTGGCGGAGCTTGCGGACGCGGCCCTGGTCGTCCAGGTAGGCGTCGAACGGGACCTCGGCCGTGGCGAACCCTTTCGCCGCCGCCGCGAGCGAGGCCCGGGTGTCCGGCGAGGCCGCGCGCGCCGCCGCGCCCAGGTCGGCGGTGCCCCGGTAGTGCCGCACCCGCGTGCCGCCGACCTCGGTGCGGCCCACGTACGTCGCCGTCCGCGTCCCGCGCAGCACCTCGGCCGCGGTGTACGGATCGGTCGCGCCGCCGGTGACCAGGTTGCCGTCCGACACGCTCGCCGTCTCGACCCGGACCCACTTGTCGGCGGGCACGCCCGCGCCCCGGTTCTTCATGTACAGCGCGCCGGGGGCGAGCAGCTCGGTGATGGGCCGGTGCTCGGGGGCGCCCGTCGGGTCCTCCGGGAGGACGACGGTCAGGCTGCCGAGTCGGCGCCGGAAGTCGTACACCCCGCTGCCCCGGATGGTGACCCGGGTGCCGCCGGTGGCCATCTCCATCGAGGTCGAGGCCCGGGAGCTGCCCGCACCGCGCAGGGTGTCGGCGGCCTGCCGGAGGACGGCCACCGGATCGCCGCTCGCACCGCTCACCCCCTCGGCGGCGGCCCCGCTGGAGGAACACCCGGCGGTGCCCGCTCCGAGTCCGACGGTTAGTCCCATCACGCCCGCCGCTACGACCGTCCTGCTCGCGCGCGTGTGCTGCCGCCGATCCATGGCCTGCCTTACCCCCAGCCGGTTGCGTCCGTTGGGCCCCCTGTCGTTCCCGTTAACGACGGGTAGGGGGTGCCGTCACGCGTGGCGTCAAGCACGCGAGAAGTCAGCGGGTCATACGCCCGTACAAACGCTTCAGATGCCCGAACGAACGTGTTGATCAGGGCGGGTACGGTGGGGACCGTGGCGTGGCAGGACGGCCCGGTGGGGGCGCGGCAGGAGCGGGAACACCGCACGACGACGAGCGAGCAGGGCCGGTTCTGCGTGGCCAGGTGCAGCTGCGGCTGGCGCGGTCCGGCGCGCCGGGCGCGCAGTCAGGCGCGCGCGGACGCGGAGGCGCACTCCACCACGCCGTGACGCCCGGCGCGCGCGCCGCTCAGTGTCCTCTCAGCGCCGCTCGAAGGCGTGGGCCAGCGTGTCCAGCAGCTCGCGGTCGCGGGGCTGGGTCAGCCGCTCGCGGGCTGCCCCGGGGGCGAGCCAGGCGATCGCGTCCACCTCGGAGCCCGGGGTGAAGTGCCCGTGCAGCGCCTCGGCGGCCCAGTAGCGGACCTCTTTGGGACGGCCGGCCACCGGATAGCGCAGGGTCGCCAGCTCGGCGCCCGGTTCCGCCGCGTACCCGGTCTCCTCGGCGACCTCGCGCAGCGCGCCCGCGAGCGCGTCCTCGCCCCGCTTGAGCTTGCCCTTGGGATGGGACCAGTCGTCGTACTTCGGGCGGTGGACCAGGCAGACCTCCAGGCCGCCGGAGGCGGAGCGGCGCCAGAGCACGCAGCCCGCGGCGAGGACCGGCGGGGCGGAAGGCGTGTCGTCGTTCATGGCGTCTCCTCGCCCCGTCACCGCGCCGGGACCGTCCGCCGCTGCCAGGTCTGCTGGAAGGCGAAGCGGGCCGCCTCCACCTCGTGCCGCTGGTCGGCGTGGAGGACGCCGAGCGCGTAGGCCGTCGCGGGCGCGATCCGGGCCGTACGCGCCGCCTGGGCCGCCGCGACCGCCGCCTCCGCCGCGTCCCGGTGCCGGTTCAGGGCGTGCCCGGCCGCGCGCAGCCGGGGGTCCTCGGCCGGGGCGGCGGCGCCGTGGGGCACCTCGCGGGCGTAGCGGTACAGGCGCAGCAGCAGCCGGACCTGGTGCCAGGGGCCGTCCTGGGGGTGCGGGTCGGGTTCGGGGGAGAGGCCGGCGGTCAGGGCCTGGGCGTTGTACGGGTGCCCCGCCGTGACCAGAGGCAGCGCGGCGACGGCGCTGTTGAGGCGGTCCTCGGCGGCCGCCGCGTACGGGCCGAGGTCCGCCCCGGCCGCGCCCGGGGCGAGGGGGACGTCGCCGGCGAGTACGGCCATGCGGTCGGCCAGCGCGTGGAAGCGGGCGGAGCCGAGCGCCTCCAGGGCGGTGGAGTGGGCGCGGGCGCGGGCCAGGGTGAGCCTGCGGTCGAGCAGGGCGGCGGCGCGGGCGGCGCCGACGGTGAGGGGGACGGCGGGGGGTGCCTGCGTGGGCGCGGGGACCGTACGGGCGGCGGGGCCGGGGGCCGCCGTGGTCCCCGAGAGCCGGTGCAGGGCGAGCAGCAGCCGCTCCAGACGGGCCGCGCAGGCGTGCTCCAGGCCCAGGGTGCCCGAGACCCAGGCCAGTTCGGCCCGGGTCCCGTCCGCCCAGTCGGGCTCCAGGAGCCCGCGGAAGGTGTACAGGCCCGCGCTGACACGGCGGGCCGAGCGGCGCAGCGCGCGCGCCGCCTCGGCCGGCCCGTCCGTGCCCGAGGCGCCGTTGCCGGTCTCCCGGTGCAGACGCAGGGCGCGGAGGAACTCCGTGGCCCGGGCGCGCAGATGGGCCGCGAGGGCCTCTCCGGTCGCCTCCCCGGGCTCGGAGTCCGCCGGGTCAGGGTGTCGCGGTGCCACGCCGGCGCCTCCGGGCGTCTATGAGCATCTCCTGGATGTTGCGCAGCGGCTGGCCCTCGGCGTCGGTCGCGTGCCGGGTCCATTCGCCGTCGGGGCCGAGGTGCCAGGAGGCGGTGGTGTCGGACATGCCGGTGTCGAGCAGGCGGTTCAGGGTCGCCCGGTGGGCGGGGTCGGTGACCCGGACCAGGGCCTCGATCCGGCGGTCGAGGTTGCGGTGCATCATGTCGGCGCTGCCGAACCACACTTCGGGCTCGCCGCCGTTGCCGAAGGCGAAGACGCGGGAGTGCTCCAGGAAGCGGCCGAGGATCGAGCGGACCCGGACGTTCTCGGACAGGCCGGGGACGCCGGGGCGGATCGCGCAGATGCCGCGCACCCAGATGTCGACCGGCACGCCCGCCTGGGAGGCCCGGTAGCAGGCGTCGATGATCGCCTCGTCGACCATGGAGTTGACCTTGATTTTGACGAAGGCCGGGCGGCCCGCGCGGTGGTGCTGGATCTCCTTGTCGATGCGCGATATCAGGCCGTCCCGCAGGGACTTGGGGGCGACGAGGAGCCGGCGGTAGGTCTCGCGGCGGGAGTAGCCGGAGAGCCGGTTGAAGAGGTCCGAGAGGTCGGCGCCGACCTGCGGATCGGCCGTCAGCAGGCCCAGGTCCTCGTACAGCCGGGCCGTCTTCGGGTGGTAGTTGCCGGTGCCGACGTGGCTGTAGCGGCGCAGGGTCTCGCCCTCCTGGCGGACCACCAGCGACAGCTTGCAGTGGGTCTTCAGGCCGACCAGGCCGTAGACCACGTGGCAGCCGGCCTCCTCCAGCTTGCGCGCCCACTTGATGTTGGCGTGCTCGTCGAAGCGGGCCTTGATCTCGACCAGGACGAGGACCTGTTTGCCGGACTCGGCCGCGTCGATCAGGGCGTCCACTATCGGCGAGTCGCCGGAGGTGCGGTACAGCGTCTGCTTGATCGCCAGCACGTCCGGGTCCTGCGCGGCCTGCTCCAGGAAGGCCTGCACGGAGGTGGAGAAGGAGTCGTACGGGTGGTGCAGCAGCACGTCCCGCTGGCGCAGGGCGGCGAAGATGTCGGGCGCGGAGGCGGTCTCCACCTCGGAGAGGTCGCGGTGGGTGCCCGCGACGAACTTGCGGTACTTCAGCTCCGGGCGGTCCAGGCTGTGGATGCGGAAGAGGCCGGTGAGGTCGAGCGGGCCGGGCAGCGGGTAGACCTCGGCCTCGGAGATCTTCAGCTCGCGCACCAGCAGGTCGAGCACCTCGCGGTCGATGTCCTCCTCGACCTCCAGGCGCACCGGCGGCCCGAAGCGGCGCCGCATGAGCTCCTTCTCCAGGGCCTGGAGCAGGTTCTCCGCGTCGTCCTCCTCGACCTCCAGGTCCTCGTTGCGGGTGAGGCGGAAGGCGTGGTGCTCCAGCACCTCCATGCCCGGGAACAGCTCCTCCAGGTGCGCGCCGATCACGTCCTCGATGGGGACGTACCGGCCGGGGCTGCTCTCCAGGAAGCGGGAGAGCAGCGGGGGCACCTTGACGCGGGCGAAGTGCTTGTGGCCGCTGACCGGGTTGCGTACGACGACGGCCAGGTTCAGCGAGAGGCCGGAGATGTACGGGAAGGGGTGCGCGGGGTCCACGGCGAGCGGGGTCAGCACCGGGAAGATCTGGTGCCGGAACAGCGTGAACAGGCGGGCCTGTTCCTTGTCGGTCAGCTCGCTCCAGCGGACCAGGTGGATGCCCTCCTCCGCGAGCGCGGGGGCGACGTCCTCGTGGTAGCAGGCGGCGTGCCGGGCCATCAGCTCGCGCGAGCGGGCCCAGATCATCTCCAGCACCTCGCGGGGCTGGAGCCCGGAGGCGGAGCGGGTGGCGACGCCGGTGGCGATACGGCGCTTCAGGCCCGCGACCCGGACCATGAAGAACTCGTCCAGGTTGCTGGCGAAGATCGCGAGGAAGTTGGCGCGCTCCAGGAGCGGGGTGTTCGGGTCCTCGGCCAGTTCGAGCACGCGCTCGTTGAACGCGAGCCAGCTGCGCTCCCGGTCCAGGAAGCGGCCCTGGGGCAGCGGGGCACCGTCGGCCTGGGTCTCCTCGTAGGCGTCGAGGTCGGCGTCGAGATCGGGTTCCAGGTCGGAGACGGCCGCCGCGACGGTGTGCGGGCGGTGTGCGGCGATCGAGCCCACGGGGGGCTGCGTCCGGCCGGGGGCCTCGGATCCGAGGCCCGCGGTATCGGCGCCGAAGGCCGCGGTGGAGGAGGACTGGGCCGGTGCCTGGGCTTCTCGCTGACTCATGAACCCATTCTTCCGTGTCAGGGGCGTCACGGCAGCGTCGAATTTCGCGGAGGGAAGTCTGATGACGTTCCGTCCCGCGTCCCCCTCGGACTCCGGCGAAGCCCCCCTGCCGACGTGCTCCATTCCCCGAGCCTCGCAAGCGCTCCTGAATGGCCGGTTACGGGGACATGACGTGGGGGACAGCGGAGGGCGGCTCCCAGGGGAACCGCCCTCTTTTCGCCCAGGAGCAGGTCAGCCGGTACGGCGGCGCAGCACCGCGAAGGCGGCGGCGGTGAGCAGCGCGGTCACGGCCAGCAGCAGGGCGCTGGTGGTGAGCTGGAGGGGCCAGTAGTGGGAGGCGGGGTGGTACTGGGAGAACAGCCCGGTGCCGCCGTGCTCCGCGTACAGCCGCTCGCACGCCGTGAGCGAGCCCGCCGTGCAGTCGGGCGTGGCGACGTGCGCCCCGCTCCGGGTCACCATGCCGTGCGCCACCTCCACCGCGGAGTACTCGCCGGCGTACCCGTCCTTGAAGTCGTTCACCTTGGTCACCGGCGGCCACAGGTACGGCATGAGCCAGTGGGCGCCGGCGTACAGCAGGGCGGTGGCGGCGACGGTGATGCCGAGGGAGGGCAGTGTGCGGCGCACCAGGAGGCCGGTCAGGGCGCCCGCCGCGAGAGCGGCCAGGCAGACGGCGACGGTCGTCGGGCCGTTGGCGTGGAAGGTGCGGGGCAGCCACCAGGCGGGGCGGAGGCCGACCTCGTCCCCGGTCGCCTGCCAGGCGTAGCGGTGCAGGGCCACCAGCAGGCTCGCCCCCGCGGTGACCGCCGCGGCCGGGAGTGCCAGGCGCACCGCCAGCCAGCGCACCGGGGTGATGCCCTGGGTCCAGGCCAGCCACGCGGTGCCGGACTCGGTCTCCCGCGCGGTCAGCGCGGCGCCCGCCCAGGCGGCGACCAGGAACGGCAGCAGGATCATGGCCTCGGTCAGCAGCTCGTACAGCGTGTTGTAGTTGCCCGTGTCGATGGTGCATGCCACCTGGCAGGCCTGCAGCTGCCGCCAGCCGCGTTCCGCCGTGACCGCGAGCGGCCCCCCGGTCCACAGCAGCAGCCCGGCGCCCGCCAGCACCAGGGCCGCCCAGACGTACAGCGCCCACCGGTGCAGCCGGAAGGTCCAGCGGGCCGGGCGGGGCCGGGCGGAGACGGTGAGAGTGCTCATGCGGCGCGCTCCTCGGGCAGGACGGGGGTGGCGGTGAGGGCGGGGGCCCCGGGGTTGCGCAGATGGGCGAGGACGAGGTCCTCCAGAGTGGGCGTCCCGGTCTCCCAGTCGTCCGTGAGCGGGCCCGCCGGGCGGAGCAGGGCGGTGACGCTGCGGCCGGTGGTGCGGGACTCGACCACGGTGTGCGGGGCCAGGGCCGCGTCGGCGGGTCCGGTGACCCTCAGATGGGCGGCGAGGAGGTCGTCGATGTCGCCGGAGAGGCGGACGCGCCCGGAGCCGACCAGGAGCAGGTGGTCGCAGGACTCCTCCAGCTCCGCGACCACGTGGGAGGACAGCGCGATCGTGGTGCCGTGCTCGGCGGCCACCCCCATCAGCAGGCCCGTCAGCTCGTGCCGCGCGAGGGGGTCGAGGTCGGCCATCGGCTCGTCCATGAGCACCAGTTCGGGCCGCTTGCCGAGCGCGAGGGCGAGCGCGACGCGGGTGCGCTGACCGCCGGACAGGGAGCGGACGCGGGCACGGGGGTCGAGGTCGCCGCCCGCGACGATCCGGTCGGCGAGCGCGGTGTCCCAGCGGGCCGGGTTGAGGTCCGCGCCCATGCGCAGCGTCTCGGCGACGGTGAGCTGCGGGTACAGCGGCTTGTCCTGCGCGACGTAGGCGACGCGGGGGCGGGCCTCGGCGGGCGCCGCTCCCAGCACCCGTATCCCGCCCTCGGTCGGCCGGAGCAGACCCGCCGTCAGGGCGAGCAGGGTGCTCTTGCCCGCGCCGTTGGGGCCGACGACGGCGCACACCCGCCCGGCGGGCAGCCGGAACGCGCAGTCGCGCAGCGCCCACCCGCCCCGGCGCCCGAAGCGCTTGCCGAGGCCGTCCGCCTCGATCGCTGTCTCGCTCATGAACCCTCTCCCTGGAAGCTCTTGTCGAGTACGGCGGTGAAGAGCGCCGCCATGTCGTCCCGGTCCCAGCCCTCCCGGACCGCCCGCCCCGCCCACTGCTCCAGCTCGGCCCGCAGCGGGGAGTCGGCCGGGGCGGCGCCGAGGGTGCGGCGGACGAAGGTGCCGAGGCCGCGCCGGGCCTCCACCAGTCCCTCCCGCTCCAGCTCGCGGTACGCCTTGAGGACGGTGTTGGGGTTGATGGCGGTGGCCTCGACCACCTCGCGCGCCGTCGGCAGCCGGTCGCCGGGGCGCAGCCGGCCCAGACGCAGGGCCTGCTTGGTCTGCTGGACGATCTGGACGTAGGTGGCGACCCCGCTGTGCCGGTCGATGCGGTATTCGACCACGCGCTGAACCACCCTTTCACTAATTGAGTAGTGGAATGATGATCGGGAAGAGGGGCGCCCGTCAAGCCCGGACGCCCCTCAACTCATCGCTGCTACCGCCTGGTTCACGTCTCCGTGCGGTACATCAGGTCCGTCTCGTGGGTCGTGAAGCCCAGGCGTTCGTAGACCGAGACCGCCGCCTTGTTGTCCGCGTCGACGTAGAGCATCGCGGTGGGCAGGCCCTGGGCGGCCAGGTGGCGCAGGCCGAGGGTGGTGAGGGCCTTGCCGAGGCCGCCGCCCTGGTGGCCGGGGCGGACACCGAGGACGTAGACCTCGCCGAGGCCCTCCTCGCGGTGGGGCTTGGTCCAGTGGAAGCCGATCAGTTCGCCGCCGCGCTCCGCGAGGAAGAAGCCCGCCGGGTCGAACCAGGACTCGGCCTCGCGGTCGGCCAGGTCGCGCTCGGTCAGCGAGCCCTGCTCGGGGTGGTGGGCGAAGGCGGCCGCGTTCACCGCGAGCCAGGCCGTCTCGTCCTGCCCCGGCACGAAGGCGCGCACCGTCACGCCCTCGGGGAGCACCGGGTCGGGCAGTTCGAGGCCGGTCAACGGGCGCCGCATCTGGCGCAGTTCACGGAAGAGGGTCAGACCGAGCACCTGGGCGAGATGCCGGGCGGCGGGGTGGCCGCCGTGCGCCCAGACCCGCAGCCGCTTGCCGGAGGCGGCCAGCAGCGCGGTGCCGAGCGCGCGGCCGTGTCCGTGACCCCGGTGGACCGGGTGGACGACCAGTTCGGCGGCCGGTGCCTCGACCGGGTCGGTGTCCTCCAGCTGGGCGTAGCCCACGAGTTCGCCGCCGTAGCCCAGCAGCAGATGCGAGACGCCCTCCCGCGCCCCGCCCCGCAGCTGGAGCCGCCCCTGCTCGGACACCGGCTGCTGCCCGTCCACGGCGGCGGCCGCCGCGAGCAGATCGAGCACGGCCCGGGTCTGCTCCGGGGTGAGTTCGGCGTGGGTCTCGATGGAGCGGGCGGGCACGGCCCGCCCGGAGTCGTCGCTGCTCATGCGTACGAGGGTACGGGGCACGCGCCGCGGGATAAGGGGGCGCTCCGTTGCGTACGGCTGGGCGGGGCGATGGCGACCCCGGCCGCGTGGGGCGAGGGCATGTGGCGCGACGGCGGCCGGGCCGCGTGGTGTTAGGGCGGCCTGGTGCCGTGGCCCGATGGCGGCCTGGCGACCCAGCGACCCGGCGGCCCGACGCGACGGCGGCCCGGCCGCGTGGTGTTACGGCGCCACGGCGACCCGGTGGCCCGGCGCGACAGCGCGGCGGAGGGGCGGCCGTGCGGTGTTACGGCGACCCGGTGCCGTGGCCCGATGGCGGCCTGGCGGCCCGACGATCCAGCGCCCCGGCCGTGTGGTGTTACGGCGGCCTGATGCCCCGGCCTCATGGCGACCCGGCTCCACGGCGCACGGCTCCACGAGGCCACGGCGCCACGACCGCCCCGCGCTCGGCGTCACGGCGGGGCGGCCCGCGCGTCGTCACGGCCGGCCGGCATCACAGCGCCGCGGCACTCTGAAGCAACAGCCTCCCGCGTACTGCGCCCCCCCCCGGCGGCGGCAGCGTCACGGCGCCCCGAAGCAGCAGCCTCCCGAGAACCGCCCCCCAAGCCACAGCGGCAGCGTCGCGTCACGTGGTGTCCGGCGGTGGTACCGGGGCCCCCGGCAGGCGTACCGTCGCCAGGGTGCCGCCGCCCGGGGCGCGGGAGAGGGTGACCTCGCCGCCCGCCTGGCGGATCGTGCGGGCGACGATGGAGAGGCCGAGGCCGGAGCCGGGGAGGGCGCGGGCGCTGGGGGAGCGCCAGAAGCGATCGAAGACGTACGGGAGTTCGTCGGCCGGGATGCCCGGCCCGTGGTCGCGCACGGTCAGCGTGCCGTCGGTCAGCCGCACCTCGACCGTGCCGCCCTCGGGGCTGAACTTCACCGCGTTGTCCAGGACGTTGACGATCGCCCGCTCAAGCGCCGACGGCTCCGCGCGGACGTACCAGGGCTCCAGGTCCGCGGTGATCGTCAGCTCCGGCCCGCGCAGCCGGGCCCGGCGCAGCGCGGCCTCGACCGTCTCCTGGAGGGAGACCACCTGGACGCGCTCGCCGTGCTGCCCCTCGGAGCGGGACAGCTCCTGCAAGTCCCCGATCAGCGCGCCCAGTTCGGTCATCTGGGCCTTCACGGAGGCGAGCAGCGCCTTGCGGTCCTCGGCGGGCAGCGGCCGCCCGGTCTCCTCGCTGCGGCTGAGCAGTTCGATGTTGGTGCGCAGCGAGGTGAGCGGGGTGCGCAGTTCGTGCCCGGCGTCCGCGATCAGCTGCTGCTGGAGGTCGCGGGAGCTGGCCAGCGCCGTGGTCATGGAGTTGAAGGAGCGGGAGAGCCGGGCCACCTCGTCGTCGCTCTCGTCGACCACCGGGATGCGGACCGCGAGGTCCTCGGTGCGGGCCACGTGCTCGACGGCCTCGGTCAGCTTGTCGACCGGGCGCAGCCCCGCCCGGGCCACCGCGAGCCCCGCCGCGCCCGCCCCGACCACCCCGATGCCGGAGACCAGCAGCAGGATCAGCGCGAGGTCGTCCAGCGTCCGCTCGGTGTCCTTCAGCGAGAAGCCCACCATGACGGCCACGTCGGGATACGGCTGTACGTCGGGCCCGCCGCCCACGAGCACGGCGCCGGTCATCACCCGTACGTCGCCGCCCTTGGAGTCGGTGCCGTCGCGCACCCACCGGGTGCGGTTGGTGGGGTTGCGCGCGACGGCGATGTCCTGGGGGGTCACCTTCATCGTGCCCTCGGAGTACGGCGGGACGCAGGTCGTGCCGTCGGATTTGACGATCTGGAGGTAGAGGTAGCTGGGCGGTCCGTCGCCGTCGCTGTCGCCCGGCGACTGCGGGCAGGTCAGCAGCAGGGCGGTGACCTGGTCGGCGCTGAGCGGCCGGCCGAGGCTCGTGAGCCGGTGGTTCAGCTCGTCCTCCAGCTTGCGCTGGACGATGAACCAGCAGGTCACCGACACCGCCGCCACCGCGAACGCCACCGCCGCCGCGACCAGCATCGCGAGCCGCGCCCGGATCGGCAGCGCCTGGTAGCGGCGCACCAGCCTCCTCACTCGCCGCCGCCCTGCCGCAGTACGTACCCGACGCCCCGGACGGTGTGCACGAGCCGGGGCTCGCCGCCCGCCTCGGTCTTGCGGCGCAGGTACATGACGTACACGTCCAGGGAGTTGGAGGAGGGCTCGAAGTCGAAGCCCCAGACCGCCTTCAGGATCTGCTCCCGGGTGAGGACCTGGCGCGGGTGGGCCATGAACATCTCCAGGAGCGTGAACTCCGTACGGGTCAGCTCCACCGGCCGGCCGCCCCGGGTGACCTCCCGTGTCGCGAGGTCCATCCGCAGGTCGCCGAAGGTGAGCGCCTCGTCCTCCTGGGCCTCGGCGGACACGCTCGCCGCGTAGGTGCTGCGCCGCAGGAGGGCCCTGATGCGGGCGAACAGCTCGTCCAGCTCGAACGGCTTGACCAGGTAGTCGTCGGCCCCGGCGTCCAGACCGGTCACCCGGTCGCCGACCGTGTCGCGGGCGGTGAGCATCAGTATCGGGGTGGTGTCCCCGGTGCTCCGGATCCGCCGGGCCGCCGTCAGACCGTCCATGCGGGGCATCTGGATGTCCAGCACGAGCAGGTCCGGGCGGCAGGCGGCGGCCTTCTCCAGCGCGTCCGCGCCGTCCACCGCGACCTCCGTGTCGTACCCCTCGAAGGCGAGGCTGCGCTGGAGTGCCTCGCGTACGGCCGGTTCGTCGTCGACGATCAGGATGCGCTGGGGGTCACGGTCGCCTTCGGCGGGGCTCATCGCTCGCGGTTCCTCGGGATGGTGTTGTCGGGTGGGGGCGCCTCTCAGCCTCGCACGTTTCGGGCTGCCGGCGTGGTTTTGCCGGGGTCAGACGCCGGCCGGGGTCAGCCGGGTGAGGGCGTCCAGACGGTTCAGCGGCACCTTGCGGCGGTGCGGGCGGGCGGCGGAGGTGCGCAGGCCCATCAGCTGGGGCGCGGGGGTGGGCAGCTCGGGGAGGCGGGGAGCCGGGGCGGGGGCGGGAGTGGGAGTGTGCATCTCGCGTGCTACCTCCAGGGCAAGGGCGACGTCGGCGGGGCCGGTGACAGGGGTCTGGTGCGTGGTGTACGTGATCATGACGTGCTCCCTGCTGTTCGGTGGTGCGTTTCCCAGGGCCGTACCGGAGGTTCCGGCGGGGCCCTAGTCCGTCGAGCCCGCCCGCAGCTTGGCGAGGTCGGACTTGAGGGTGTTCACCGGGATCGCGAAGCCGAGGCCGATGCTGCCCGCGTCCGAGGACGAGGACGCCTGCGAACTCGATGAGTACATCGCGGAGTTGATGCCGATGACGCGGCCGGAGGCGTCGAAGAGGGCGCCGCCGGAGTTGCCGGGGTTGAGCGAGGCGTCCGTCTGGATCGCCTTGTAGGTGGTCGTGGACGAGCCGGTCTCGCCGTTGAACTGGCGGCCGCCGAACCGGAACGGCCAGTCGCCGTCCCCGTCCTGCTGCCCGTTCTCCCCCTGGCTCTGCGCCTCGTCCGTCGAGACGGTCACGTCGCGGTCGAGCGCCGAGACGATGCCGCTGGTCACGGTGCCGCTCAGCCCCTCGGGGGAGCCGATGGCGACGACCGTGTCGCCGACCCGTACGCCGGAGGAGTCGCCGAGCGTCGCGGCCTTGAGGCCGGAGGCGCCGGAGATCTTCAGCAGGGCCAGGTCCTTGGAGCTGTCGGTGCCGGTCACGTCGGCGGTGTAGCTCTTGCCGTCGCTGGTGCGGACCTTGACCGAGGAGGCGCCGGAGACGACGTGGTTGTTGGTGACGATCTCGCCGCCGCTGGTGACGACGACGCCGGAGCCGGTGGAGGAGCCGTTCTGGAGGGTGGCGTCCACCTCGACCACGCTGGGGGAGACGGCCGCCGCGACGGCTGCCACGGTGCCCTTCTTGCCCGCGGCCACCACGGGGGTGCCCGTCTGGGCCGCGGTGGAGCCGGAGTGGCCCGCCAGCTCCTGGAAGGCGTAGGCGGTGCCGCCGCCGACCGCGGCCGCGACCAGCGCGACCGCCGCGAGGAGGGCGATCGGGCCCCGCGTCCGCTTCCCCTCCGGGGCCGGAGCCGGCGCGTAGGGCGGCGGCGGGGACGGCCACGGGGCGGGAGCGGCGTGGGCGGCGGCCGGCGGGGTGTCGGACCCGTAGGGGTGGTTCCCGTACCCGTGAGAGGTCTGGTACCCCTCGGGGCTTCCGTACCCGTCGGCGCCGGTGCGGCGCGTGCTCTCGTCGGTCATACGAAGAGCATGTCCCGCGACCATGAGAGCTTCCTGAGCCCTCCCTGAGAACCCCGGCAGAACCCGGGCCCCTGTTCATGAGAGGCCCGCTGAGCTGGGGATGAGAGGGGGATGAGAGTGCTGGTGGGGGGCCTGGTGAGAGCTTTGGCGGGCGGCGGGCCGGGAGTCCGGCTTGAGGTGGCCCGGGGGTCTGGTGCGAGCCTCGGCGGGAGGCTGGACGGGAGCCCTTGGTGGGAGGCGGGCTGGGAGTCTGGTGGGAGGCGGGCCAGGGGTCTGGTGGGGGCCTCGGCGGAAGCCCGGACGGGAGCCCTGGCGGGAGGCCGGACGGGAGCCCTGGCGGGAGGCCGGACCGGAGCCCTGGCGGGAGGCCGGACGGGAGCCTCGCCGTGAGACCGGAGGGGAGCGCTGAGGGAGCCCGGAGGGGAGGACCCTCGGGTTGAACAGCGGCGCCGGGGAGCGCGGGAGCCCTGGCGGGGTCTTGGCGGGAGGCCGGAGGGGAGTTTTGGCGGGCGGCGGGCTGGGAGTCCGGCGTGAGGCAGGCCGGGGGCCTGGTGGGAGCCTCGGCGGGAGGCCGGACGGGAGGCCGGACGGGAGCCCTGGCGGAAGGCGGGTGGGAGCCTCGCCGGGAAACCGGACGGGAGCCCCTAATGGAAGGCGGGCGGGAGTCCCGGCGGGAGGTGGTGGGCCGGGGGCTGGTGTGGGCGTCGTCAGATGTCCTGGCGTGCGCAGCCGCAGCTCTCGCGGATCTGGAGGCGGGAGGGGAAGGTCTTCAGGCGTTCGCGGCGCGAGCCGGCGAGCCGCAGGCTGTCGTCCAGGACCAGGTCGACGGCCATGCGGGCCATCGCGGGCCGGTCGGAGGCGACGGTGGTCAGGGGCGGGTCGGCGAGCGCCGCCTCCTTGATGTCGTCGAACCCGGCCACCGCCAGCTGGCCGGGCACGTCGAGGCGCAGCTCGCGCGCGGCGCGCAGTACGCCGATGGCCTGGTCGTCGGTGGAGCAGAAGATCGCGGGCGGGCGCTTCGGGCCGGCGAGGATGCCGAGGGCCACGCGGTAGGCGTCGTAGCGGTTGTACGGGGCCTCGAACAGGCGGCCCTCGGTGGGCAGGCCCGCCTCGTCCATGGCGCGCTTCCAGCCCTCGACGTGGTCGGAGACCGGGTCCCCGACGGCCGGGGTGTCGGCGGTGCCGCCCATGCAGGCGACGTACTCGTACCCGTGCTCCAGGAGATGGCGTACGGCGAGCTGGGCGCCGCCGAGGTCGTCCGTCACCACGGCCACGTCGTCGATGGCCTCGGGGCGCTCGTGCAGCAGGACCACGCGGGCGTCCCAGGCGTCGATCTCGGCCGCGGCCTGGTCGTTGAGCGCGTGGGAGACGAGGATCAGGCCGGAGACCCGCATGCCGAGGAAGGCCCGCAGGTAGTGGACCTCGCGCTCGGCGATGTAGTCGGTGTTGCCGACCAGGACCATCTTTCCGCGCTCGGAGGCGGCCTGTTCGACCGCGTGCGCCATCTCCCCGAAGAAGGGCTGGCGGGCGTCCGGGATGATCAGCCCTATGAGGTCCGTACGGCGCGAGGCCATCGCCTGGGCGACCCGGTCCGGGCGGTACCCCAGCTCCTTGATCGCCGCGAGGACACGCTCGCGCGTGGCCGGGGCGACCGGCCGGGGTCCGTTGTTGATGACATAACTGACGACGGCCGTCGAGGTCCCCGCCAGCCGCGCCACATCATCCCGAGTCACCTTCGCCACGCGCGGAGTCTACGCGGATTGACCCGCCCTGGGCAGGGCGAAAACACGCTGTCCGACACCGGCCGTACGCCGACCCACACCACCCTCCTGCCCACCCCGCCCCCGATCCACGCATCCCCCTACACAAACCCGCATGGGCCCACGTCTGCCGAGGCATGAGCCCACTCGCCACCGGGGTGAGCCCGCCGACGCGGGTACGCGCCACGGAGGCGAACCCTGGCGCTGCACGTGCGGGACGAGGGAGCGGAGATCCCGGCCGAGGCGGGAGGCCTCCGGCCGAGGCGGGAACCCGCTCGCCGACGGGGTGAGGCCGCGCGCCGCAGGATGAGCCCGCCGGGCGAGGCGCGAGCCCGCACGCCACCGGGGTGAGCCCGCCGACGCGGGTAAGCGCCACGAAGGCGAACCCTGGCGCTGCACGTGCGGGACGAGGGAGCGGAGATCCCGGCCGCGGCGGGAGGCCTCCGGCCGGGGCGGGAACCCGTTCGCCGACGGGGTGAGGCCGCGCGCCGCAGGATGAGCCCGCCGACGCGGGTAAGCGCCACGGAGGCAGACGCCGGCGCCGCACGCGAGGGGGCGGAGATCCCAGCCCAGACATAAGGCTTCCGGCCTAGGCGGGAGGCCGGGCACCAACGGAGTGAGCCCACGGGGGCGAGGCGGGAGCCCACCGGGCGACAGGGCGTGCCGCGTGCGCCGGCGGGGTGAGCCTGTCACGCCGGGGTGCGCCCGCTGGCCGAAGCGTGAACCCACACGCCGCCGGCCCGAGCCCTCCGGCCGAAGCGTGAGCGCCGGGCGCCGGGCGGTGGGGCAGCCCGCACGCCCAGCCGAAGCATGAGCCCACCAGGCGCCAGGGCAGCCCGCCTGCCGCCGGGGTGCGCCGTCGGCCGAAGCGTGAGCCCGCTGGGCGCCATTGCAGCTCACACGACCAGCCGAAGCCTGAACCCACCGGGCGCCGGGGCAGCCCGGGCACCGCCGGAGTGTGGCCGCCGGTCGAAGCGTGAGCCCGCTGGGCGGCGGTCGGGGGCGGCCCGTGGGCCGGGGGACGGGGTGGCGCGTGATGTCGGGTGGCGGTCTCGGTGGCGGGGTGGCCTCACCCTGTCGGCGCGCGACCTCGCGTCTCGGCCGGAGGCCCTACGCGCCTGGCGGGCGCACCCTGCGGCGCGTGGTCACCCCTCGCCCCGTCGGCGTGCAGCTTCCCGCCCCGGCCGGAGGCCCTACGCCTCGCCCGGTGGGCGCGCCCTGAGGTGCGTGGTCTCACTCCGTCGGCGTGCAGCTTTCCGCCCCGGCCGGAGGCCCTACGCCTCGTCTGGCGGGCGCACCCCGCAGCGCGCGGTCACCGCTCGCCCCGTGGGCCACCCTGTCGGCGTGCAGCTTCCCGCCCCGGCCGGAGGCCCTACGCCTCGCCTGGCGGGCGCACTCCGCGGCGCGCGGTCACCCCTCGCCCCGTCGGCGCGCGGGCGCACGTCTGGGCCGGAGGCCTCATGCCTCGCCTGGCGGGCGCACTCCGCGGCGCGCGGTCACCCCTCGCCCCGTCGGCGCGCGGGCTCACGTCTCGGCCGGAGGCCCTACGCGCCTGGCGGGCGCACCCTGCGGCGCGTGGTCACCCCTCGCCCCGTCGGCGTGCAGCTTTCCGCCCCGGCCGGAGGCCCTACGCCTCGCCCGGTAGGCGCGCCCTGCGGCGCGTGGTCTCACTCCGTCGGCGCGCAGTTTCCCGCCCCGGCCGGAGGCCTCACGCCTCGGCTGGGATCTCCGCTTCCTCGCGCGTGGTGTCCGCCTTCTTCGTGTGGTCCCGTTTGGGCTTGGTGTCCTCGGTGGGGCGTTCGCCCTTTTCCGGGGTGACGAAGCGGTAGCCGACGTTGCGTACGGTGCCGATCAGGGACTCGTGTTCGACGCCGAGCTTGGCCCGCAGCCGGCGTACGTGGACGTCCACGGTGCGGGTGCCGCCGAAGTAGTCGTAGCCCCAGACCTCCTGGAGCAGCTGGGCACGGGTGAAGACGCGGCCCGGGTGCTGGGCGAGGTACTTGAGCAGCTCGAACTCCTTGAAGGTCAGGTCCAGGACCCGGCCCTTGAGCTTGGCGGAGTAGGTCGCCTCGTCCACGGAGAGGTCGCCGTTGCGGATCTCCATGGGGGAGTCGTCGTGGACGAGCTGCTGGCGGCCCTGCGCGAGCCGGATGCGCGCCTCGACCTCGGCGGGGCCCGCCGTGTCGAGCAGGACGTCGTCGATGCCCCAGTCGGCGGTGACGGCCGCGAGGCCGCCCTCGGTGACGACCAGGACGAGCGGACAGCCGGGCCCGGTGGAGCGCAGCAGCTGGCACAGGCTGCGCACCTGGGGCAGATCGCGGCGGCCGTCGACGAGGATGACGTCGGCGCCCGGCGTGTCGACCAGGGCGGGGCCCTCCGCCGGGGCCACGCGCACGTTGTGCAGCAGCAGGCCGAGGGCGGGAAGCACCTCCGTCGACGGCTGGAGGGCGTTGGTCAGGAGCAGCAGAGAACTCATACGTCTGGTTCCTCCTCGGTCCCTGCGAGGACGTGTGCGGTGCGGCACTGCTCTGCGATCCCGGGGCCCCGTACACCCGGCGGTCTCCCGCTTCGTATACAACGCTACCGAAAGCACAAAAGGACCCGGGGGCTGCGCTGCCCGAGTCCTCTGCCCAGCAGAATAGCCCACATGAGCAACCGTCCGGCAGGTCATGCGGCACCTTCCACCGTTCGTCCGAATTCCGAGACGGGCGGACGCGCCCCTATCCGGACGTTTCTGCGCACGGCCGACGGAATTCCGATCGATTCCGTATACGAACCGGGCGCGGTCGTATACGAAATGCCTTCGGACGGCGGACCGGAGACGGAATCCGCCGGGCGCGACGCCACGGACCTCGTCTTCGTCGTCGCCCACGGCTTCACCGGCGACGCCGACCGCCCCCACGTCCGCCGCATCGCACGCACCCTCGCCGCGTACGGCGCCGTCGTCACCTTCTCCTTCCGCGGCCACGGCGCCTCCGGGGGCCGTTCCACCGTGGGTGACAAGGAGGTCCTGGACCTCGCGGCGGCCGTCGAGTGGGCGCGCGGCTTCGGGCACACGCGCCTGGTGACCGTCGGCTTCTCCATGGGCGGCTCGGTGGTCCTGCGGCACGCCGCCCTGCACCCCGGCGCCGTGGACGCGGTGGTCTCGGTCAGCGCGCCCGCCCGCTGGTACTACCGGGGCACCGCCCCCATGCGCCGCCTGCACTGGCTGGTCACCCGCCCCGCAGGCCGCCTGGTCGGCCGCTACGGCTTCCACACCCGCATCCACCACCGCGACTGGAGCCCCGTCCCGCTCTCCCCGGTCGAGGCGGCCGCACAGCTCGCCCCCGTCCCGCTGCTGGTCGTACACGGCGACAGCGACGCCTACTTCCCGCTCGACCACCCCCGGATGCTCGCCGAGGCGGCCGGTGACCACGGCGAACTCTGGCTGGAGCCGGGCATGGGCCACGCCGAGCACGCGGCGGACGACGCCCTGCTCGCCCGGATCGGGGAGTGGGTCCGCGCACGGACGCACTAGCCTGAGCATCACCGTCTTGAATTTTTCTTTCCTGACCGTCGATTGAGGAACGAGATGCCCCAGGTCACGGTGCGCTACTGGGCGGCCGCCAAGGCCGCGGCAGGCGTCGCCGACGAGCCGTACGACGCGGCCACGCTCGCCGAGGCGCTGGCCGCCGTGCGCGAGCGCCACCCCGGCGAGCTGGCGACCGTACTGCGCCGGTGCGCCTTCCTCGTCGACGGCGATCCCGTCGGGACGCGCGCGCATGAGACGGTACGGCTGGCCGAGGGCGGCACGGTCGAGGTGCTCCCGCCGTTCGCAGGAGGATGAGGCGTTGAGCAGCGATCAGTACGACCCCTACACCGGGTACGACCCCGAGCACACCCAGCAGTGGGAGGGGCACACCTGGGACACCCAGAACCACGCGCAGCTTCCCGGCACCGGGGCGGGGCACCCGCAGCAGCCGTACCAGCAGCCGTACCAGGGGTACGAGCAGGCACAGCAGCAGCCGCAGCAGTACCAGCCGTACGAGCCCGCGCAGCAGCAGCCGTACCAGCCGGTGGCGACCGGCGTGCGCCCGCAGCCGGTGCCCGAGCCGCAGCAGGCCGCGCAGGCTCCGCAGGTCACGGCCCCGGAGGCCGCCGCCGGTTACGGCCCCGCCACCCTCGCCGGGAACGCCCGCATCACCGACGCGCAGCGCGCCCGCCTCGAAGGACGCTCCCCGGTCATCGAGCCCGGGATGCAGCCCGCGCTGCTCACCGCCGTGCTCGGGGCGCTGCTCGCGGTCGCGGCGCCGCTCGGCTCGTACGCCCTGGTCGTGCCGCTGGTGGCGCTCCAGGCGGTGACGGCGGCGGGCTGGTTCCGGCTGAACGGCATGTGGCCCGCCCGGCAGGGCATCGCGCTGGCGTTCCTCGGCGGGCTCGTCGCGGACGTGGCCGTGCTGGCCGCCGGCCGCGACCACGCGCCCGCCGCGATCCTCGGCCCGCTCGCCGTCTGGGTGATCCTCTCCCTCGTCCTCCAGCTCCGCTCGCACGCGTCGCCGGACGAGCGGATGTACGGCCTGATGGCGACCGTGGCCTCCTCGGCCCTCACCATCCTCGCCACCGGCTATCTGGGCGCCACCGCCGACGCGGTCTCGGCCGGCGCGGCGGCGATCGCGGTCGCCGCCGTGGTCCGCGCCCTGCCGCTGCCCACCCCGGTCTCCGTGGTGATCTCCCTGCTCGCCGCCGCGGGCGCGGGCTACGCCGTGGGCGGCATGAACGGCCTCGGTACGAACGGCGCCGTCCTGGGCGCCGCCGCCGCGGTCTGCGCCCTCATCGGCCACCGCGTCGCGAGCTACGACTACCCCTCCCGCTTCGTCCACTTCACGGCGGGCGTCGCCCTGCCGCTGGCGGCCGCCGGACCGGTGGTGTGGGTGCTGGGACGCGCGCTGGGCTGACGGCGCCTGGCGGGCCGGCCGCGCGGTGCGCGGGCGGACCGGTGCGCTTCGCTGGCCGGTGCGCGGACCGACCCGTGCCTGGCCGGCCGGTGCCTGGACCGACCGGTGTGTGGGCCGACCCGCGCCCGGCTGACCCGTGCCTGGACCGACCGGTGCGTGGGTCGACTCTCGTGCCTGGCTGACCGGTGTGCGGGCCCACCGGTGTGCGGGCCGGCCGGTGCCTGGCTGACCGGTGTGTGAGCCGATCCGCCCCCGGCTGACCGGTGTGTGAGCCGACCCGTGCCTGGCCGGCCCGCCCCCGGCCGGCCGGTGCCCGGGCGGCTCGCGTCGCCCAGGGCCGGCCCGCCGGTGGCGGGGTCAGTCGTCCGCGTCCGCCGGGAGGCCGTCGTCGAGGACGATGCGGATCGTGCCGCCCCCGGCGACGGCCCGGCCGAGACCGGCCGCCATGCGGTGGTACGCGGTCGTGGCCAGCGCCCAGTCGGCGTCCACCTCGGCCTCGGTGCGTATCTTCCACAGCTCGATCAGGAGCGCGATGAGCGAGCGCCCCGACACGGTGGTCCGCACCTGGCCGCCGTGGATGGCCTCCACGGCGGGCGGGACGCGGAAGTGCCCGCCGTGCCGTACCGCGAGGGTGATCAGCCACTCCCAGGTGTCCCGGTGCGCGATCAGCTCGGCCGAGGCCACTCCGGCGGCCTTCAGCAGCAGGACCCCGTGGGCGACCCGGGGGTCCTCGGGCGGGGTGCCGGACGGCTCCCGCGCGGGGCTCTCCGCACCCCGGAAGGCCGCCTCGATCGCGCTCTTGAGGCCGGCTGCGGGCCGCCCGCCGGGCTCCGTGTTCTCCATGTGCTCTTCCTGACGCTCTTCCTGCGTGTCGTCGGTGCCGGGGTTCTCCCCGCGCTCGTCGGTACCGGGCTCGTCCTGCTCCGCCCCCTGTTCCGGGGCGCTCTCCTGGGGCGGCGCCGCGGGCCGCAGCGTCTCCAGCCGGTCGCGCAGGTGCCGCAGCTCGCCCCGGATCTCGCCGAGTTCGCCGGCCGTACGGTCCTGGAAGCGGCGTATCTCGCGGTTCTCCTCGCGTATCCCGCTCACGCCGCCGCGGACGGCCTCCTGTATCTCCACCCGGCTCCGTGAGATCTCCCCGCGCAGCGCGGACAGCCCGGTTCGCGGGTCCTCGATGCTTTCGAGCTTTTTACGCGTCTCCTCCAGTTCGTTCATCGCCTCGCCGAATACCCGTCTCCACCGCACGTCGCTCCTTGATCACCGCATGCCGACAACTGCTGCAATCTCCCCATGAGACCGGCGGACGACGCGCCTGTTTCCAGCCCTTCGGCGGCTGAGAATGTACGGTGCCGGTCCCGGCGACCCCCCGCCTGACCAGGCCGGACACCCGGCCGTCCGGCCCCGGGGCGGTGCCGGGAAGGCGATCGCGCCCTGTTTGCCGCACGCTCTACGGCGATTTCCGGCCGGTGTTTCCGAAAAGCGAGGGCGGGAATCACGCGAAAAGCCGCAGTACCGCGCGGCCCTGTCACAGGTGATCGACAATGGGCCTGGGGCGGGGCCGCGCGGGCTACGGTGACGGCGCCGTAAGCCGTTTGCCGATCCCTGGGGAAAAAATGCGTGCCCTGCGAATAATCCTCGTTCTCGTCGTGATTCTGGGCGGACTGTTCGTGATCGCGGACAGGGTGGCGGTGCATTTCGCCCAGGGTGAGGTCGCCGACCGGCTGAAGGCGCGGGAGAACCTGGAGCAGACCCCGGACGTGGACATCAAGGGCTTCCCCTTCCTCACCCAGGTGGCCGGGGGTTCGCTGGACGAGGTGGAGCTGGGCATCGGGTCCTACCCGGCGCCCACCGGCACGCAGGGCGGCACGATCCGTATCGACGACCTCAAGGCCGACCTGAAGGACGTCACGTTCTCCGGCGACTACTCCTCGGCCACCGCCGCGAGCGGCACCGGTTCCGGCACCATCGCCTACGACCAGCTGCTCAAGGCCGTCAAGACCGAGCCGGCCGAGCTGGCGCCCGGTGCCACCGCCCAGATCACCGGCCTCGGCAACGGCGGCGACGGCAAGGTCAAGGTCTCGGTGAAGCTCGACATCCCGGCGCTCGGCCTCCACCCGACCGTCCCGGTGCTCAGCTCGGTCGACGTCAAGGGCGGCAAGCTCTCCGTGCACGCGGACGCGCTGCCGGCCATAGCGGGCGCCAACCTGGCCGACGGCACCCTCCGGAAGATCACCGACTTCCAGCAGGCCCTGGACAAGCTGCCCGGCGGGATCGAGCTGGACCAGGTGCGGGCCACCCCCGACGGCCTCCGGATCACCGTGAAGGGGACCGGCCTCAAGCTGGCCGGATAGCCGGGGGAGGGCCTGGGTAGAAGGCTTCCGGCGGGACCGGCGGATGGGCCGTGGGCCTGTCCGGCACCGTCCGACAGGCGAGACGCCACCGTCCGTACCGTAGATATGACGAACGCCCCGGAGCGCCCGTGGGCCCGCAATCGGGCTCCGGGCGCTTCGCTGTTTCCCCGCGCTTCCGAAATGTGGACGATCGCATCTCATGATTCGATACGGCGGTGACATGCCCGCCCGGACCTCCTTACGATCGACGGCATGAAGCGACAGGCGGATCTCACCAAGCGGCGGGCAGTTGACCTGTGCCGCGTTGCCGCCATGCTCTGTCGCCCCTTCTGAGCGGAAGTCCGCGCGCTTCCGCATCTCTCGGCCGCCCTGCTGGTAGGGCATCCGTGCGCCGTCGTACCCACGTGCGCGCGCACCCTTCTCACCGCACGCCCACCGTGACTGCCCCGGAGGAGAAAGAGCATGAGCCGCAGCGACGTACTGGTCGACGCCGACTGGGTGCAGGAGCACCTGGACGACCCGGCCATCGCCATCGTCGAGGTGGACGAGGACACGTCCGCGTACGACAAGAACCACATCAAGAACGCGATCCGCATCGACTGGACCAAGGACCTCCAGGACCCGGTCCGCCGCGACTTCATCGACCAGGAGGGCTTCGAGAAGCTCCTGTCGGACAAGGGCATCGCCAACGACACCACGGTGATCCTCTACGGCGGAAACAACAACTGGTTCGCCTCGTACGCGTACTGGTACTTCAAGCTCTACGGCCACGAGAACGTCAAGCTGCTCGACGGCGGCCGCAAGAAGTGGGAGCTGGACGCCCGCGAGCTGGTCGCTGGCGACGAGGTGCCCGAGCGCGCCAAGACGGAGTACAAGGCCAAGCCGCAGAACGGCGCGATCCGCGCCTTCCGCGACGACGTGGTGGCGGCCATCGGCACCCAGAACCTGGTCGACGTGCGCTCGCCCGACGAGTTCTCCGGCAAGCTGCTCGCCCCGGCCCACCTGCCGCAGGAGCAGTCGCAGCGCCCGGGCCACGTGCCGAGCGCGCGCAACATCCCGTGGTCCAAGAACGCCAACGACGACGGCACCTTCAAGTCCGACGAGGAGCTGAAGGAGCTGTACGCGGCCGAGGACGTGGACCTCGCCAAGGACACCATCGCCTACTGCCGCATCGGCGAGCGCTCGGCCCTGACCTGGTTCGTGCTGCACGAGCTGCTGGGCGTGGAGAACGTCAAGAACTACGACGGCTCCTGGACCGAGTACGGCTCGCTGGTCGGCGTGCCGATCGAGCTGGGCGCGGCCAAGTAAGTCCCTGCGGGGCAGCCAGAGTTGATCCCGACCGGCCTTCCGGTCAGACCTCTTACGGAGAAAGACATGTGCGGAGCGAAGGCCGGCGGCCCGGACGCCTCGACGATCAAGCCCGGTGAGACCACGATCCAGGGGCAGGTGACGCGGGACGGCGAGCCGGTGACGGGCTACGTCCGCCTGCTGGACTCGACGGGCGAGTTCACCGCGGAGGTCCCCACCTCCGCCACGGGGCAGTTCCGTTTCTACGCGGCCGAGGGCACGTGGACCGTCCGCGCGCTGGTGCCCGGCGGCACCGCCGACCGCACGGTCGTCGCACAGCCGGGCGGGCTCGCGGAGGTCGCGATCGCGGTCTGAGCGGGGCCGGGGAGCCCGACGGCTCTTTGAGGGGCCGCGTCCACCGGGTGGGACACCCGGGGCGCGGCCCTTCGGCCGTTCCGGTCCTACCCTGGACACATGTACGCACGGCGGCGGCGCTGGTACTTCGTGATGATGGGGGTCTGCGTCGTCATCTTCGTCCTCGCCTGGGCGGTCGTCCGCATCTGGTCCGTCCCGGCGGCCGTCGGCATGTGCCTGTTCGCCATGGTGATCCCGCCGGTGGCCGCGATGGTCGCCAACCGGCGCGGCCCCGAGGACCGGTGGTGGGACGCGCCCTCCGGCGATCCCCAGTCCGACGAGTGGTGGGACGAACTGGACGGCAAGAAGAAGGGGCCGAAGCCTTAGGGGGTGTCCTGCGGGTTCGTGTCCTGCGGGTCCTGGCCGTGGCCCGCGTCGATGACGCAGAAGCGGTTGCCCTCGGTGTCGGCGAGGACGACGAAGTCGGGGTTCTCGGGGTAGCTGTCCCAGTCGACGCGTACCGCGCCCAGGGAGACCAGCCGGGCGATCTCCGCCTCCTGCTCGACGGCGTCGGCGGCGTACAGGTCGAGATGGACCCTCGGGTGCTCCTGCACGGGCGTGGTGCTGAGGTCCAGGGCGATGCCGGGGCCGGAG
Source organism: Streptomyces sp. NPDC005435 (assembly GCF_040703155.1). Lineage (NCBI taxonomy): Bacteria > Bacillati > Actinomycetota > Actinomycetes > Kitasatosporales > Streptomycetaceae > Streptomyces > Streptomyces sp. NPDC005435. The sequence goes on along the minus strand of NZ_JBEXEQ010000034.1, from coordinate 1,560 downwards.
CCGCCGGCCGGGACGAGCACCGTCCAGCCGTCGGACACCTCGCCGTCGCGCGGCACGTATCCCAGCGCGCCGCCCCAGAACTCCGCCGCCCGCCGCACGTCGGCGGCGCCCATCACGATCGTCCCCAGTCTCAGCATCCGCCGATTCTGACAGGAACGTGATCAGTAGACGAGGGCCTGCGTGTCCTCCGCCATGATCTCCTGCACGAAGACCTGCGCGCCCGCGATCCGTACGCCCTCCAGCACGTCCTTCTCCGTGATGTCCCGGCGCGCGGCGCACTGCGTGCACAGCGTGACGCGGCCGCCCGCGAGGAGCCCGTCCAGCAGCTCCGGCAGCGGGGCGGCGTGCGGCAGCTCGAACTCGGCGGCCCGGCCCGGCAGCGCGAACCACGCCGACTCCCCGGTGAGCCACAGCGACACCTCTACCCCGCTGGCGACGGCCACCGCCGCCACGGTGAAGGCCTGCGAGCAGCGTTCGGGGGCGTCGGCCCCGGCGGTCACCTTGATCACGAGCTTCTTCGCCATGACGGAAGCGTAATCCGGCCGCCCCGGAGCGGGCCGCCCGGCCGGGAACCCACCTCGCCAGGAGAGCCGGGGCCCGGCCGCGTAAGCTGGCCCCGGCTCTGTCGTACGCCCACTTCCGCTTCAAGGAGCACATTCCGTGGAGATCTTCTTCGAACTGCTGCTGGTCCTGGTCTGCGTCGGCGTTCTCGCCTTCGCCGGACTGACCGTGAAGAAGCTGTACCAGGGCCAGCGCTGACCCGCCGCAAGGAACCGACCAGGAACGGCCGCTCATGATCGAGATCCCGTCTGACCTGCACAAGGACCTCGTCCCCCTCGCCTTTCTGCTGGGCAACTGGGTGGGCGCGGGCGTCCACGACTTCCCCGGTTCGGAGAAGTGCAACTTCGGCCAGGAGGTGAGCTTCACCCACGACGGCCGGGACTTCCTGGAGTACCAGTCCCGTACCTGGGTCCTCGACAAGGAGGGCAACAAGGTCCGCCCGCTGGAGTCCGAGGCCGGCTTCTGGCGCATCGACGCCGACCGCAAGGTCACCGTCACGATGACCCGCGACGACGGCGTGGTCGAGATCTGGTACGGCGAGATGGCCGACAAGAAGCCCCAGATCGAGCTGGCCACCGACGCCGTGGCCCGCACGCCCGAGGCCCCGCCGTACTCCGGCGGCAAGCGCCTGTACGGCTACGTCAAGAGCGACCTCATGTGGGTCGGCGAGAAGCAGACCCCCGACGTCGAGCTGCGCCCCTACATGTCCGCCCAGCTGAAGAAGGCCGTCACCCCGGAAGAGGTCGAGCGCTGGGCGAAGGCCCTGCCGGACGACATGCCGGACGACGGGATCGCGTTCTTCAAGTAGGCCCGAACGGTTCCACGAGGGCCCGCACGGCTTTGCGGGGCGCCCCTGTTCCTACCGGGGCGCCCCGGCCCGCAGGCCCTAGGGGGTGTCTCGTCTGTGATGCAGGCCTGGGCCGGACACCGCCCCGGCTACTACGACCTCGTCCACTCCCACTACTGGCTCTCCGGGCACGTCGGCTGGCTCGCCGCCCA